>NZ_JBBCMA010000002.1:0-300000 GCF_037152535.1 Leclercia sp. AS011 | reverse complement strand
GCGATAAGCGAGTAAGTAACGGACTGGGTAATGAAGTGTTCCAGCAATGCCTGCATAACAGTTCCGGTCAGGTGACGAAGCAGGGATTCTGCGAAGAGAGGCCTGCTGCGTCAAGACAACAATTGTCTGAATAGTTTACCGGGTGTTAGCGGCGTTCAGCGAATATGTTTAGTTTTATTTACCTTCTATTCACAGCCTGCGCGAAATTCGCTCGGGCTGGCACCGGTGCATTTTTTGAAGACCCGGGAGAAATAGAGCTGATCCTCGAAGCCGACGTTGCGTCCGACGGTGGCGATCGGCATCCGGGTGGTGCTGAGCAGCAGCTTGGCCTGGCTGATGCGTTGATCCTCGCGCCAGCTCAGGACGCTCACCCCCAACTGCTGGCGGAACAGGTGCGACAGCCGCGACGGCGACAGGCAGACGTGCTGGGCGACGCTGGCGATATCAAACTGGCTGTCCGCCAGGTGATCGCTGATGTACTGGCAGGCTTCGCGCACCCGGTGATCCAGCGGCGGGTTAAGGGATTCGTTGATCGCCTCCATCCGGCGCAGCAGAAGCTGCTCAAGCAGGTTGATCGCCAGCAGCTCCGCATAGCGCCCACCGGCCTGCCCGGCCTCGATGATCTGGGCAAAGAGTTCACGAAACTGCGGCTGATGGACCTCGTCCGGGCGATAAAAGCCGGTATGGGCAAACATCGACGGCCAGGCGAGCCACTCATGCCAGTAGGCGCGAGGGCGGAAGTAGACCCACTGGTGATACCACTCCCGGGCATCGGGATGGCGGCCGTAGTGGTGAATTTCCCCCGGTGGGAAGAGCAGGATATCCCCCGGACGGCAGACGAAGGTCTGATCGCCATTCTTGATCACCCCCTCCCCGCGCACGGTCAGGTTGAGGATATAGCCCTTCATCCCCAGCGGTCGGTCAACGTAAAAATCGAGATAGCCTTCGGCCTCAATGGGCGTCAGCCCCGCCACCAGATGGGCGTTAAATGAGTAGCCCGGCAGCAGGGGATCACTTTGCGTTTCAGCCATATTGTCTGTACTCCTGACGGTCCTGAAGGAAACCATTTGTCCATATCAACAAAAGCGGCATAAAAACGGCGCTGCCAAAGAGCGAAAAGGTATCAGCCCGCTTTCAGATCCGCCATCTTAACGCTTCCGTTGCGATTTAACCGTAACATCGAGCGGGTCGGCAGTAACAAAAGTGTCTATAACCACGGCAGAAATGTCCACATCGATTATTTGCACGGCGTCACACTTTCCCATGTCACAGCAAAATCATCCATAAGATTAGCGGATCCTGCCTGACGGTTTCCCCCCTCACTCTCTAATGTTCATTCATATCTGTTTTTTGATGGAGCAACACCATGGCAATTGCGATTGGCCTCGATTTTGGCAGTGACTCAGTACGCGCCCTGGCAGTGGAGTGCACAACGGGTCAGGAGATAGCAACCAGCGTTGAGTGGTACCCGCGCTGGCAAGAGGGGCGCTTCTGCGATGCGCCGAACAATCAGTTCCGCCACCATCCCCGCGACTATATCGAGTCGATGGAAGCGGCGATCAAAACCGTACTGGCTGAGTTAAGCGAGGCGCAGCGCAGCCAGATCGTCGGCATCGGCGTGGACAGCACCGGTTCCACCCCGGCACCGATTGACGCCGAGGGCCACGTGCTGGCGCTGCGTCCGGAGTTTGCCGACAACCCGAACGCCATGTTTGTGCTGTGGAAAGACCATACCGCAGTGGAAGAAGCCGAGGCCATCACCCGTTTGTGCCATCAGCCGGGCAAAAACGATTACTCCCGCTACATCGGCGGCATCTACTCCAGCGAATGGTTCTGGGCCAAGATCCTGCACGTTACCCGCCAGGATAAGCGCGTTGCCGAGGCGGCGGTGTCGTGGATTGAGCTGTGCGACTGGGTTCCTGCCCTGCTCTCCGGCACCACCCGTCCGCAGGATATTCGCCGCGGCCGCTGCAGCGCCGGGCATAAATCCCTCTGGCATGAGAGCTGGGGTGGCCTGCCACCTGCCGCATTCTTTGACGACCTCGACCCGATCATCAACCAGCACCTCGACTACCCGCTGTTTACCGATACCTGGACCGCCGATATCCCGGTGGGCACCCTCTGCGCCGAGTGGGCGGAACGCCTTGGCCTGCCGCAGCACGTCGCCATCTCCGGCGGTGCCTTTGACTGCCATATGGGCGCGGTCGGGGCCGGTGCCCAGCCGAATACGCTGGTAAAAGTAATCGGCACCTCCACCTGCGACATTCTCACGGCGGATAAAGCCAGCGTTGGCGACCGCGCCGTGAAAGGCATCTGCGGGCAGGTTGACGGCAGCGTGGTTCCTGACTTTATCGGTCTCGAAGCGGGTCAGTCCGCCTTCGGTGATATCTACGCCTGGTTTGGCCGGGTGCTGGGCTGGCCGCTGGATCAGCTGGCGGCCGCGCATCCGGAGCTGAAAACCCAGATCGACGCCAGCAAGAAACAGCTCCTGCCGCAGCTGACCGAGGCCTGGGCCAAAAATCCTTCTCTTGACCATCTTCCGGTGGTGCTCGACTGGTTTAACGGCCGCCGTACCCCGAATGCTAACCAGCGCCTGAAAGGGGTGATTACCGACCTGAATCTTGCCACCGACGCCCCGGCGCTGTTTGGCGGCCTGGTGGCCGCTACCGCCTTCGGCGCGCGCGCCATTATGGAGTGCTTCACCGAGCAGGGGATCGCCGTGAATGAGGTGATGGCCCTGGGCGGTATCGCCCGTAAGAACCCGGTGATCATGCAGGCCTGCTGCGACGTGCTGAACCGTCCGCTGCAGATTGTCGCCTCCGATCAGTGCTGCGCCCTGGGCGCGGCGATCTTCGCCGCCGTGGCGGCAGGCGTACATGCCGATATCCCAACGGCGCAGCAGCATATGGCCAGCCAGGTGGAAAGTACCCTCCAGCCGCGCGCCCAGCAGGCGCAACGTTTCGAACAGCTTTATCAGCGCTACCAGCAGTGGGCGAAGAGCGCTGAGCAGCACTATCTCCCTGTCGCCGCCCCGGTTAAAAGCATCCCGGAATCTACGGCAACCCTGACACATTAAGGACACGATAATGACGATTTTTAATAATTATGAAGTGTGGTTTGTGATTGGTAGTCAGCATCTTTACGGGCCGGAAGCCCTGCGCCAGGTGACTCAACACGCAGAACATGTGGTCAACGCCCTGAATGCGGAAGCAAAACTGCCGTGTAAACTGGTGCTCAAGCCGCTGGGCACTTCGCCGGATGAGATCACCCATATCTGCCGCGACGCTAACTACGATGACAAATGCGCCGGGCTGGTGGTGTGGCTGCACACCTTCTCCCCGGCCAAGATGTGGATCAACGGCCTCGCGATCCTCAACAAACCGCTGCTCCAGTTCCATACCCAGTTCAATGCGGCGCTGCCGTGGGACAGCATCGACATGGACTTTATGAACCTGAACCAGACCGCGCACGGCGGCCGCGAGTTCGGCTTCATCGGCGCGCGTATGCGCCAGCAGCATGCGGTGGTGACCGGCCACTGGCAGGACAAACAGGCCCACCAGCGTATTGGATCCTGGATGCGCCAGGCGGTATCGAAGCAGGATACCCGCCAGCTGAAAGTGGTGCGCTTCGGCGACAACATGCGTGAAGTGGCAGTGACCGACGGCGACAAAGTGGCCGCGCAGATTAAATTTGGTTTCTCCGTCAATACCTGGGCGGTGGGCGATCTGGTGCAGGTCGTTAATGAGATCGGCGATGGCGACGTGAACGCGCTGGTGGATGAGTATGAAAGCAGCTACCGCCTGACGGCGGCGGCACAGGTGAATGGTGACAAACGCCAGAACGTGCTGGATGCGGCCCGCATCGAGCTGGGCATGAAGCGCTTCCTGGAACAGGGCGGCTTCCATGCATTCACTACCACCTTTGAAGATCTTCACGGCCTGAAGCAGCTGCCGGGCCTGGCGGTACAACGTCTGATGCAGCAGGGCTACGGCTTTGCCGGGGAAGGCGACTGGAAAACTGCCGCTCTGCTACGCATCATGAAAGTGATGTCGACCGGTCTGCAGGGCGGCACCTCCTTTATGGAGGATTACACCTACCACTTCGAGAACGGCAACGATCTGGTGCTCGGCTCGCACATGCTGGAAGTCTGTCCGTCGATCGCCGTGGATGAAAAACCGATCCTCGACGTTCAGCACCTCGGCATCGGCGGCAAAGCCGATCCGGCCCGTCTGATCTTCAACACCCGCACCGGTCCGGCGATTAACGCCAGCCTGATCGATCTGGGGGATCGTTTCCGCCTGCTGGTCAACTGCGTAGACGCGGTTGAAACGCCTCACGCCCTGCCAAAACTGCCGGTGGCCAACGCCCTGTGGAAAGCCCAGCCGGATCTGGCGACCGCGTCCGAAGCCTGGATCGTGGCGGGCGGTGCCCACCATACCGTCTTCAGCCATGCGCTCGATCTCAACGACATGCGTCAGTTCGCGGAGCTGCACGACATCGAGCTGACCGTGATTGATAACGACACCCGGATGCCAGCCTTTAAAGACGCGCTGCGCTGGAACGAAGTCTATTACGGTTCAAAACGTTAACAGGGGAACCTTTGGCCTGCCGCAGGGCGGGCCTTTTTTCCTGGAGGATACATGCTGGAAGATCTTAAACGTCAGGTGCTTGAAGCTAACCTGGCTCTGCCGGAACATAATCTTGTCACTCTGACCTGGGGTAACGTCAGCGCGGTCGACCGCGAGGCTGGCGTGTTCGTGATTAAACCCTCCGGCGTCGACTACCGGATGATGACCGCCGACGATATGGTGGTGGTGAGCATCGCCACTGGCGAGGTGGTGGAAGGCACGAAAAAGCCCTCCTCCGATACACCAACCCACCGCCTGCTGTATCAGGCCTTCCCGTCGATCGGTGGTATCGTCCACACCCACTCCCGTCACGCGACCATCTGGGCGCAGGCCGGACAGCCCATCCCGGCGACCGGCACTACGCACGCCGACTATTTCTATGGCACCATCCCCTGCACCCGCAAGATGACCGATGCCGAGATTAACGGGGAATACGAGTGGGAAACCGGCAACGTGATTGTCGAAACCTTCGAGAAACAGGGGATCGACGCGGCGCAGATGCCGGGGGTGCTGGTTCACTCTCACGGCCCGTTCGCGTGGGGCAAAAATGCCGAAGACGCGGTGCACAACGCCATCGTGCTGGAAGAGGTGGCCTATATGGGCATCTTCTGCCGCCAGCTGGCGCCGCAGCTGCCGGATATGCAGCAGACCCTGCTGGATAAGCATTACCTGCGCAAGCACGGCGCGAAGGCCTATTACGGGCAGTAAAAACCGCCCGGTGGCGCTACGCTTACCGGGCCTACGAGACCCGTAGGCCGGATAAGCGCAGCGTCATCCGGCAGAAACACCCCTGTATAAAACCCCAGCAAAACACCCGCAACCAGGCTATACTCACGCCTGGTTTTGTTTTATGAGAAAACAGCGTGGCGCAGGCGCAAGAAGGCTTTTTACTGACCCGACACTGGCGGGATACCCCGCAGGGTACCGAAGTGGAACTCTGGCTGGCGACCGATAACGGCCCGCTGCACATCACCCTGCCGCCGCAGGAGTCCGTGGCCTTTATTCCTGAGCCTGATGTCGAAAAAACGAAACAGCTGCTGCGCGGTGAAAACGGCTGGCGGCTGACCCCCCTCGAACTGAAAGATTTCCAGCGCCGTCCGGTGTATGGCCTCTACTGCCGCGCCCATCGCCAGCTGATGCGCTATGAAAAACTGCTGCGCGAAGCGGGCGTAACATTGTACGAAGCCGACGTTCGCCCGCCGGAACGCTTTCTGATGGAGCGCTTTATCACCGCCCCGGTCTGGGTGGATGGGACGCCCCAGGGCGATCGGCTGGTCAATGCCCGCCTCAAACCCAACCCGCACTATCGCCCGCCGCTGAAATGGGCGTCGGTGGATATTGAAACCACCCGTCACGGCGAGCTGTACTGCATCGGCATCGAGGGCTGCGGTCAGCGGGTGGTCTACATGCTGGGCCCGGCAAACGGCGATGCGTCCGGGCTCGATTTCGATCTCATCTATGTGAACAGCCGCCCGCAGCTGCTCGAAAAACTCAACGCCTGGTTTGCAGAGCACGACCCGGACGTGCTCATCGGCTGGAACGTGGTGCAGTTCGATCTGCGGGTGCTGCAAAAACATGCCGAACGTTACCGCATCCCGCTGCTGCTCGGGCGCGGCAACAGCGAGCTGGAGTGGCGCGAGCACGGCTTTAAAAACGGGGTCTTCTTCGCCCAGGCCAACGGGCGGCTAATCGTTGACGGCATCGAGGCGCTCAAGTCGGCATTCTGGAGCTTCTCGTCGTTTTCGCTGGAGTCGGTGTCGCAGGAGCTGCTCGGGGAAGGCAAATCCATCGACAACCCCTGGGACCGGATGGACGAGATTGACCGCCGCTTCGCCGAAGATAAACCGGCCCTGGCCACCTATAACCTGAAAGACTGCGAGCTGGTGACGCGCATCTTCCACAAAACCGAGATCATGCCGTTCCTGCTGGAGCGCGCCACGGTCAACGGTCTGGCAGCCGACCGGCACGGCGGCTCGGTGGCCGCCTTCAGCCATCTCTATTTTCCGCGCATGCACCGGGCAGGCTACGTAGCGCCCAATCTCGGCGACGTGCCGCCCCAGGCCAGCCCCGGCGGCTATGTCATGGACTCCCGCCCCGGCCTGTACGATTCGGTGCTGGTGCTGGATTACAAAAGCCTCTATCCGTCGATCATCCGTACCTTTCTGATCGATCCGGTCGGGCTGGTGGAAGGTCTGGCCCAGCCGGACGAGCAGCACAGCACCGAAGGCTTCCTCGGGGCGCGTTTCTCCCGGGAAAAACACTGCCTGCCGGAGATCGTCAGCCAGATCTGGCACGGGCGCGAAGAGGCCAAGCGCCACGGCAATAAGCCCCTCACCCAGGCGCTGAAGATCATCATGAACGCCTTTTACGGCGTGCTCGGCACCAGCGCCTGCCGGTTCTTCGACCCGCGGCTGGCCTCGTCGATTACCATGCGCGGCCACGAGATCATGCGCCAGACCAAAGAGCTGGTGGAATCCCGGGGCTATGACGTGATTTATGGCGATACCGACTCGACCTTCGTCTGGCTCAAAGGCGCAAAAAGCGAAGCAGAGGCGGCTGCCATTGGCCTGGAGCTGGTGAATTATGTCAACGACTGGTGGCAGACTCACCTGCAGCAGGCGGGCTTAACCAGCGCCCTGGAGCTGGAGTATGAGACCCACTTCTGCCGCTTTTTAATGCCCACTATTCGCGGCACCGATCAGGGCAGCAAAAAGCGCTACGCCGGACTTATCCAGGAGGGAGAAAAACAGCGGATGGTGTTTAAGGGGCTGGAGACCGTGCGCACCGACTGGACCCCGCTGGCGCAGCACTTCCAGCAGGCGCTTTATCTGAAAATCTTCCGCCGCGAGCCCTATCAGGAGTTTGTCCGTGAGACCATCGCCAGCCTGATGGCGGGCGAGCTGGATGACCAGCTGATCTACCGCAAACGGCTGCGCCGTCCACTGGCAGAGTATCAGCGCAACGTGCCGCCGCATGTGCGCGCCGCCCGGCTTGCCGATGAGGAGAACGTCCGCCTCGGGCGGGCACCGCAGTACCAGAACCGGGGCACCATCAAGTACGTCTGGACCACCAGCGGCCCGGAACCGGTGGATTATCAACGCTCTCCCCTGGACTATGAGCACTACCTTACCCGCCAGCTACAGCCCGTCGCGGATGGAATATTGCCCTTTATGGACGATGACTTTGCTACACTGATGACAGGTCAGTTGGGGCTATTTTGACAGGTGACGAAATCGCTGCCATCCAGTACCATAGCGCCCTTTCCATTCCCGGACCCATTATTCGATTACCGTCATTTCTGATCGGTGGTTGAACTATTGCCTGCAATTAAAGATTAGAGCCGAACAAATATGCCTTTTACACTTGGTCAACGCTGGATCAGCGACACAGAAAGCGAACTCGGATTAGGAACGGTAGTGGCGCTGGATGCGCGTATGGTCACTCTCCTCTTCCCCGCCACCGGTGAAAACCGTCTGTATGCTCGCAATGATTCCCCTGTTACCCGCGTGATGTTTAACCCGGGCGACACCGTTACCAGCCATGAAGGCTGGCAGCTGAAGATTGAAGACGTAAAAGAAGAGAATGGACTGCTTGCCTATATCGGAACTCGCCTCGATACCGACGAGACCAATGTGATGCTGCGCGAAGTGCTGCTCGACAGCAAACTGGTCTTCAGCAAGCCGCAGGATCGCCTGTTCGCTGGTCAGATTGACCGCATGGATCGCTTCTCCCTGCGCTACCGCGCGCGCAAGTTCCAGAGTGAGCAGTACCGCATGCCGTGGAGCGGCCTGCGCGGCCAGCGTACCAGCCTGATCCCCCACCAGTTAAACATCGCCCATGATGTCGGCCGTCGCTATGCGCCGCGCGTCCTGCTGGCCGATGAGGTGGGTTTAGGTAAAACCATCGAAGCAGGCATGATTTTGCATCAGCAGCTGCTTTCCGGCGCAGCCGAGCGCGTGCTGATTGTGGTGCCGGAAACCCTGCAGCACCAGTGGCTGGTGGAGATGCTGCGCCGCTTCAACCTGCGCTTCTCCCTGTTTGACGATGAGCGCTACGCCGAAGCCCAGCACGATGCCGATAACCCGTTCGAAACCGAACAGCTGGTGATCTGCTCCCTGGACTTTGTCCGCCGCAGCAAGCAGCGTCTCGAACACCTGTGTGATGCCGAGTGGGACATCATGGTGGTCGACGAAGCTCACCACCTGGTGTGGAGCGAAGAGGCCCCGAGCCGTGAGTACATGGCGATTGAGCAGTTGGCCGAACGCGTGCCTGGCGTGCTGCTGCTGACCGCAACCCCGGAGCAGCTGGGTCTGGAGAGCCACTTTGCGCGCCTGCGCCTGCTGGATCCCAACCGTTTCCACGATTTTGAGCTGTTCGTCGAAGAGCAGAAAAATTACCGCCCGGTCGCCGATGCGGTTGCCCTGCTGCTGGCGGGCAAGCACCTCTCCAACGAGGAGCTCAACACCCTGAGCGAGCTGATTGGCGAACAGGATATCGAGCCGTTACTGCAGACCGCCAACAGCGATCGTGACGGGGCGGAAGCCGCGCGCCAGGAGCTGGTCTCCATGCTGATGGATCGCCACGGTACCAGCCGCGTCCTGTTCCGTAACACCCGTAACGGCGTGAAAGGCTTCCCGAAACGCGAGCTGCACACCATTCGTCTGCCGCTGCCAACCCAGTACCAGACGGCGATCAAGGTCTCCGGCATCATGGGTGCGCGCAAAACGGCGGAAGAACGTGCCCGCGACATGCTCTACCCGGAACAGATTTACCAGGAGTTTGAAGGCGACAGCGGAACCTGGTGGAACTTCGACCCGCGCGTGGAGTGGCTGATGGGTTATCTGACCGCCAACCGCTCGCAGAAGGTGCTGGTGATCTGCGCCAAAGCGACGACCGCGCTGCAGCTCGAACAGGTTCTGCGCGAGCGGGAAGGTATCCGCGCGGCGGTGTTCCATGAAGGTATGTCGATTATCGAACGCGACCGCGCGGCGGCGTGGTTCTCCGAAGAGGACAGCGGTGCCCAGGTGCTGCTCTGTTCTGAAATCGGCTCCGAAGGGCGTAACTTCCAGTTTGCCAGCCGTCTGGTGATGTTCGATCTGCCTTTCAACCCGGATCTGCTCGAGCAGCGTATCGGCCGTCTGGATCGTATTGGTCAGGCCCACGACATTCAGATTCACGTCCCGTATCTGGAAAAAACCGCCCAGTCGGTACTGGTGCGCTGGTTCCACGAAGGGCTGGATGCGTTTGAACATACCTGCCCGACCGGCCGTACCATTTACGACAAAGTGCATAGCGAGCTGACCGGCTATCTGGCGACGCCGGAAAACACCGACGGTTTCGACGATCTGATCAAAACCTGTCGCGAGCAGCATGAAGCGCTGAAAATGCAGCTGGAGCAGGGACGTGACCGTCTGCTGGAGATCCACTCCAACGGCGGCGAAAAAGCCCAGGCGCTGGCGGAGAGCATCGAAGAGCAGGATGACGATACCAGCCTGATCAGCTTCGCCATGAACCTGTTTGATATCGTTGGGATCAACCAGGACGATCGCGGCGAGAACATGATTGTGCTGACCCCGTCCGATCACATGCTGGTTCCGGACTTCCCGGGCCTGCCGGAAGATGGCTGCACCATCACCTTTGAGCGTGATGTGGCTCTGTCCCGGGAAGACGCGCAGTTCATCACCTGGGAGCACCCGCTAATCCGCAACGGTCTGGATCTGATCCTCTCCGGCGATACCGGCAGCAGCACCATTTCGCTGCTGAAGAACAAGGCGCTGCCGGTGGGTACCCTGCTGCTGGAGCTGATCTACGTGGTGGAAGCCCAGGCGCCGAAACAGCTGCAGCTCAGCCGCTTCCTGCCTGCTACCCCGGTGCGTCTGCTGCTGGATAAGAACGGCACCAACCTGGCGGCGCAGGTCGAGTTTGAGAGCTTCAACCGCCAGCTGAGCGCGGTCAACCGCCACACCGGCAGCAAGCTGGTGAACGCGGTGCAGCAGGACGTCTATACCATTCTGCAGCAGGGCGAACCGCAGATCGAGAAAGCGGCGCGGGCATTGATTGACGCGGCGCGCAGCGAAGCGGACGAAAAACTGTCGGCGGAGCTGTCGCGTCTGGAAGCCCTGCGCGCGGTGAACCCGAACATTCGTGACGATGAACTGGCGGCGATTGAGAGCAATCGCCAGCAGGTGCTCGAAAGCCTGAATCAGGCGGGATGGCGTCTGGATGCACTGCGTCTCATCGTTGTGACGCATCAGTAAGCGGAGCGTAACATGTTGATGGAACCCTACAATCCGCCGCAGGATCCGTGGCTGGTCATTCTGTATCAGGATGAGCACATCATGGTGGTCAACAAGCCGAGCGGCTTGTTGTCCGTGCCGGGCAGGCTGGATGAGCACAAAGACAGCGTGATGACGCGCGTTCAACGCGATCATCCGCAGGCGGAGTCAGTCCATCGTCTGGACATGGCGACCAGCGGTGTGATTGTGGTGGCGCTGACCAAGGCGGCGGAGCGTGAGCTGAAGCGTCAGTTTCGTGAGCGCGAGCCGAAGAAGCAGTACCTGGCGCGCGTCTGGGGACATCCACAACCGGCGGAAGGGTTGGTTGACCTGCCGCTGATCTGCGACTGGCCGAATCGCCCATTGCAAAAGGTCTGCTATGAGACCGGCAAAGCGGCACAGACCGAGTATGAAGTGCTGGAGTACGCGGCGGATAACAGCGCCCGCGTGCTGCTAAAACCGATTACCGGTCGTTCGCACCAGCTGCGTGTGCATATGCTGGCACTGGGACACCCGATTCTGGGGGATCGTTTTTACGCCACGCCGGAAGCCCGGGCCATGGCACCGCGTCTGCAGCTGCATGCGGAGATGTTGACCATTACCCATCCGGAATACGGTACGCCGATGACCTTCAGGGCCCCGGCGGACTTTTGACCTGTTGCCCGGCGGCGCAACGCCTGCCGGGCAAACATCATTTACTTGAAGCCCTTCTGCTCTTTAATGAGCTCGTACGCTTTCTGAATTTCCTGCGCTTTTTGCTTCGCCATCTCCATCATTTCCGGCGGTAACCCTTTCGCCACCAGCTTATCCGGATGATGCTCGCTCATCAGCTTACGATAGGCGCGCTTGATGGTCGTCGGCTCATCGGTCGGCTTCACGCCCAGCACGTTACAGGCATCTTCCAGTGTCGGGCCGCGCTGCGCCTGCTGCCAGCCGCCGCTGCCCTGCTGCTGTTGATAGCCGTCGCCAAACTGCGCGCCGCCCTGCATCATGCGCAGGAACTGATCGAACTGAGTGCGGGAAATGCCCAGCTCTTCGGCAATGACGTAAAGCACCGCTCGTTCGTTCGGATGAAGCGAGCCGTCAGCAAAGGCCGCCTGGATCTGAATCTCCAGAAACATCCGAATTAAGTCGAAGCGTCCGAAGCAGATACTGCGAAACTGGCGCATTTTTTCGCGCAACGGATAGTTATCCGCCTTGCCGATACGAAATGCGTGCTGCGCCGCCGCCCGGGAGTCGCCGTGCAGGTTCATACGATCCATAAACTGGCTGGCGATATGGATGTCGGCCTCGGTCACCCGCCCTTTCGATTTGGTCAGATGCCCCATCACCTCAAAGGTCGTGGCAAAAAAAAGTGCCTGACGTTCACGCTGGTTGGCAAACCAGGCCATCTTACGACTTCGAGCTTTATCAAACATATGGCCGATAATCAGGCCCAGAACGATACCCCAGAAGCCCGCGCCCATCAGTAAAGCGAACGCCACGCCGATAATTTTTCCCCAATACTGCATATACTCCCCAAATGGTGATGTATGTGATCCCGCGAACGCCATCATTCCGGTGGCCTGGCCACGGTCAATTGAAGGACATCGCCTATAATTTGCATTATCATACTCGTCATTCAATAACGAGCCTATCACCACGGCTTGTTTACGGGCAGGATTAACGCTGGCACTGTGATGATGAGTAAGATAGTCTCTGACCGTTTGCCAGCGATAAGCCACTGATGACGGAACAATAAATAAAACGTATGAAAAAACGTATCCCCACCCTCCTGGCCACGATGATAGCTACTGCCCTGTACAGTCAACAGGGTCTGGCAGCCGATCTCGCCTCGCAATGTATGCTGGGTATTCCCAGCTATGATCGCCCGCTGGTTCAGGGCGATACGAACACGCTACCGGTCACCATCACTGCTGACAATGCGAAAGGGAATTATCCTGACGATGCCGTGTTTTCTGGCAACGTAGATATTAACCAGGGCAACAGCCGTTTGCAGGCCGATGAAGTTCAGTTGCACCAGAAACAGCCAGAAGGCGCGGCCGAGCCGGTACGCACTGTAGATGCACTGGGTAATGTGCACTATGACGATAATCAGGTCATCCTGAAAGGTCCGAAAGCCTGGTCGAACCTGAATACCAAAGATACCAACGTCTGGGAAGGTGATTATCAGATGGTGGGCCGTCAGGGTCGCGGTAAAGCCGACCTGATGAAACAGCGCGGTGAAAACCGCTACACCATTCTGGAAAACGGGACCTTTACCTCCTGTCTGCCGGGCTCAGATACCTGGAGCGTGGTCGGCAGCGAAGTGATCCACGACCGTGAAGAGCAGGTTGCGGAGATCTGGAACGCCCGCTTTAAGCTCGGACCGGTGCCGGTTTTCTACAGCCCGTATCTGCAGCTGCCCGTGGGTGACAAACGTCGCTCCGGCTTCCTGATCCCGAACGCCAAGTACAGCTCCACAAACTATTTTGAGTTCTACCTGCCGTACTACTGGAACATCGCGCCCAACATGGACGCCACGATCACGCCGCACTATATCCATAAGCGCGGCAATATCATGTGGGAAAACGAGTTCCGTTATTTAACGCAAGCGGGCACAGGCCTGATGGAGCTGGACTACCTGCCATCGGATAAGGTCTACCAGGATGAGCATCCTACCGAAGGCGATCGTCACCGCTGGTTGTACTACTGGCAACATGCCGGGGTCATGGATCAGGTCTGGCGCTTCAACGTGAACTATACCAAAGTCAGCGATCCGAACTATTTCAACGACTTCTCGTCGAAATACGGCTCCAGCACCGACGGTTACGCCACGCAGATCTTCAGCGCCGGCTATGCGGTTAAAAACTTTGATGCCACGGTGTCGAGCCGTCAATTCCAGGTCTTCAGCAGCCAGAACGCCAGCACCTACGGGGCGGAACCGCAGCTCGACGTCAACTGGTACCAGAACGATGTCGGCCCGTTTGATACCCGCATCTACGGCCAGGCCGTGCATTTCGTGAATACCAACTCCGATATGCCAGAAGCCACCCGTGTTCACCTTGAGCCGACAATCAACCTGCCGGTGTCGAACGACTGGGCCAGCCTGGATACCGAAGTGAAGCTGATGGCGACCCACTATCAGCAGAAAAATCTGGATACCTACAACGCTAACAACGGCACTCAACTTGAAGAGTCCGTTAACCGTACGCTGCCGCAGTTTAAAATGGACGGCAAGCTGGTCTTCGAGCGCGATATGAACTGGAGCGAGGGTTACACCCAGACGCTGGAGCCGCGCGCCCAGTATCTGTATGTGCCGTATCGCGATCAGAGCAAAATCAATAACTACGACTCGTCACTGCTGCAGTCGGACTACAGCGGTCTGTTCCGCGACCGTACCTACGGCGGCCTGGACCGTATTGCCTCGGCCAACCAGGTGACGACCGGCGTCACAACCCGCGTTTATGATGATTCTTCCGTTGAACGTTTTAATGCTTCTGTGGGTCAAATCTACTACTTCACAGAATCGCGTACCGGCGATGACAACATTAACTGGGAGAAAAACAACAAAACCGGCTCCCTGGTCTGGGCGGGTGACACTTACTGGCGCATGACCGATCGCTGGGGGCTGCGTGGCGGCGTTCAGTACGATACGCGTCTGGATAACATTGCCACCGGCAATGCAGCCATTGAGTATCGCCGTGATGAAGACCGGATGGTTCAGCTGAGCTACCGTTATGCCAGCCCGGAATATATCCAGGCGACGCTGCCGAACTTCTCGACGGCCGATCAGTACAAAGAGGGCATTTCGCAGGTAGGCGGTACCGCCAGCTGGCCGATCGCCGATCGCTGGTCGATCGTCGGGGCGTACTACTTTGATACCAATCAGAGTAAGGCGGCCGATCAGATGCTGGGCCTGCAGTACAACTCCTGCTGCTACGCGATCCGTGTCGGATACGAACGTAAGCTTAACGGCTGGGATGTCGACAAAAATCAGAGCGAGTACGATAACGTCATCGGCTTTAACATCGAATTGCGTGGCCTGAGTTCCAACTACGGTCTGGGTACTCAGCAGATGCTGCGCTCACCGATTCTGCCGTACCGTAGTTCCTTATGATGTGCTTGAATTACAACGTAATCCGCATTGCGGTTAATTGATATGGAAAAAGTATGAAGAACTGGAAAACGCTGCTGCTCGGTATCGCTATGGTTGCGAATACCAGCTTCGCGGCCCCACAGGTTGTCGACAAAGTCGCTGCCGTTGTGAACAACGGTGTGGTACTTGAGAGCGACGTTGATGGTTTAATGCAGTCTGTGAAGCTCAACGCGGGTCAGGCAGGTCAGCAACTTCCGGATGATTCCACACTGCGTCATCAGATCCTTGAACGTCTGATCATGGATCAGATCGTTCTGCAGATGGGTCAGAAGATGGGTGTGAAGATCTCTGATGAGCAGCTCGATCAGGCTATCGCTAATATTGCGAAGCAAAACAATATGTCAGCGGACCAGATGCGCAGCCGCCTGGCCTATGACGGCATCAGCTATTCGACCTACCGTAATCAGATCCGTAAAGAGATGCTGATTTCAGAAGTGCGTAACAACGAAGTGCGTCGTCGCGTGACGATCCTGCCGCAGGAAGTGGACGCGCTGGCAAAACAGGTGGGTAACCAGAATGATGCCAGCACCGAACTGAACCTGAGCCACATCCTGATCCCTCTTTCAGAAAACCCGTCTTCCGACCAGGTTGCTGAGGCGGAAAGCCAGGCGCGTTCCATCGTCGATCAGGCACGTAATGGCGGCGATTTTGGCAAGCTGGCGATCACCTATTCGGCTGACCAGCAGGCGCTGAAAGGCGGCCAGATGGGCTGGGGTCGTATCCAGGAGCTGCCGTCTATCTTTGCCCAGGCGCTGAGCACGGCGAAGAAAGGCGATATCGTGGGTCCGATCCGTTCCGGCGTGGGCTTCCACATTCTGAAAGTGAACGATCTGCGCGGCCAGAGCCAGAGCATCTCCGTCACCGAAGTGCATGCCCGCCATATTCTGCTGAAGCCTTCCCCTCTGATGAATGACGATCAGGCGCGGGCAAAACTGCAGCAGATTGCCGCCGATATCCGCAGCGGTAAAACTTCCTTCGCCAACGCCGCGAAAGAGTTCTCTCAGGATCCAGGTTCTGCAAATCAGGGCGGCGATCTGGGCTGGGCGGCAGCGGATATTTACGATCCGGCCTTCCGCGATGCGCTGATGCGCATGAACAAAGGTCAGCTGAGCGAACCGGTTCACTCTACCTTCGGCTGGCACCTGATTGAGCTGCTGGACACCCGTAACGTGGATAAAACCGATGCGGCCCAGAAAGATCGCGCGTACCGCATGCTGTTCAACCGTAAGTTCTCTGAAGAAGCGGCAACCTGGATGCAGGAACAACGCGCCAGCGCTTACGTCAAAGTTCTGAGCAAGTAATGAAACAACATCGTGTTGTCATCACTCCCGGCGAACCCGCCGGGATTGGCCCCGATCTGGTTGTCCAGCTTGCCCAGCGCAGCTGGCCGGTCGAACTGGTGATCTGCGCCGATGCCAGCGTGCTTGAGGCGCGGGCGAAGCTGCTTAATCTACCGCTCACGCTGCTGCCCTATCAGGCAGATAACGCGCCCCTCCCCCAGCAAGCGGGTACCCTGACGCTGTTACCTGTCCCTCTGCGTACGCCCGTTGTTCCCGGTCAACTGAGCACCGAAAACGGCCACTATGTGGTGGAGACGCTGGCGCGCGCCTGTGATGGCTGCCTGAGCGGCGAATTTGCCGCGCTGATCACCGGGCCGGTACATAAAGGGGTGATCAACGATGCCGGCGTGGCCTTCACCGGCCATACCGAGTTTTTTGAAGAGCGTTCCCACAGCGCCAAAGTAGTGATGATGCTGGCAACCGAGGAGCTGCGCGTTGCGCTGGCGACTACCCATCTGCCGATCAAAGCGGTTTCCGACGCCATTACGCCGGACCTGCTGCGTGAGGTGATTGCCATCCTGCACTATGACTTACGCACCAAATTCGGCATTGCCGATCCGCACGTGCTGGTATGCGGCCTCAACCCGCACGCGGGCGAAGGCGGCCATATGGGTACGGAAGAGATCGACACCATTATTCCGGTGCTGGACGAGATGCGGGCCCAGGGGATGAATCTCAGCGGGCCGCTGCCTGCGGATACCCTTTTCCAACCCAAATATCTCGATCATGCAGACGCCGTGCTGGCGATGTACCACGATCAGGGCCTTCCCGTGCTAAAATACCAGGGATTTGGCCGCGGCGTGAACATCACCCTCGGTTTACCCTTTATTCGCACTTCTGTTGACCATGGTACAGCGCTTGATTTAGCGGGCCAGGGGAAAGCAGATGTCGGCAGTTTTATTACGGCGCTTAATCTCGCCATCAAAATGATTGTTAATACTCAATGAATAATCGCGTCCACCAGGGCCATTTAGCCCGTAAACGTTTCGGGCAAAACTTCCTCAACGATCAGTTCGTGATCGAAAGTATTGTTTCGGCTATCAATCCACAAAAAGGCCAGGCGATGGTCGAAATCGGGCCGGGCCTTGCCGCTCTGACCGAGCCGGTTGGCGAGCGTCTCGATGAGCTGACCGTCATCGAACTGGACCGCGATCTGGCAGCACGTCTGCAGACGCACCCGTTCCTCGGGCCGAAACTGACCATTTATCAGCAAGATGCCATGACCATGAACTTCGGTGAGCTGGCGGAGAAAATGGGGCAACCGCTGCGCGTGTTCGGCAACCTGCCGTATAACATCTCCACGCCGCTGATGTTCCACCTGTTTAGCTATACTGATGCCATTGCCGACATGCACTTCATGTTGCAAAAAGAGGTCGTCAACCGACTGGTTGCAGGGCCAAACAGTAAAGCGTATGGTCGTTTGAGCGTGATGGCACAGTATTTCTGCAACGTGATCCCGGTACTCGAAGTGCCGCCATCTGCGTTCACGCCGCCGCCAAAAGTCGACTCTGCGGTGGTGCGCCTTGTGCCGCATAAAACGAAGCCGTATCCGGTTAAAGAGCTGCGCGTACTGAGCCGTATCACCACAGAAGCCTTTAACCAACGCCGTAAAACGATTCGTAACAGCCTTGGCAATCTGTTTACCGTTGAGGTGTTAGCCCAGTTGGGTATCGACCCGGCAATGCGTGCAGAGAACATCTCCGTAGAACAGTACTGCAAGCTGGCTAATTACATCAGCGAAAATGCGCCGCCGAAGGAGAGCTAAGCCATGATTGATTCGCCCCGCGTCTGTGTTCATGTACAAAGCATCTATATTGAGTCCCAGTCCACACCGGATGAAGAACGCTATGTTTTTGCTTACACGGTAACCATTCGCAACCTGGGGCGGATGCCTGTGCAACTGCTCGGGCGCTACTGGCTTATCACCAACGGCAACGGTCGTGAAATTGAAGTGCAGGGCGAAGGCGTGGTGGGTGAACAACCGCACATTGATCCCGGCGAAGAGTATCAGTACACCAGCGGCGCGGTTATCGAAACGCCGCTGGGCACTATGCAGGGCCATTATGAAATGGTCGATGCCGACGGCAATGCATTCCGCATTGCCATTCCTGTTTTCCGTCTGGCTGTTCCAACACTCATTCACTAAACATGTCTACATATCTCATTGGCGACGTTCATGGTTGCTACGATGAACTGATCGCGTTGTTAAAGCAGGTGGAATTTACCCCGGGTACGGACAGGCTATGGCTCACCGGCGATCTCGTTGCGCGCGGACCTGGCTCGCTGGAAGTGCTGCGTTATGTGAAGTCGCTGGGCGACAGCGTGCGGCTTGTCCTTGGCAATCACGATCTGCATCTGCTGGCGGTTTACGCCGGGATCAGCCGTAATAAACCGAAAGACAGGATCACCCCGCTGCTGGATGCGCCTGACGCCGATGAGCTTATAAACTGGCTGCGTCGCCAGCCGCTGCTGCAGATTGATGAAGAGAAGCAGCTGGTGATGGCCCACGCGGGCATTACGCCGCAATGGGATCTGCAAACCGCGAAAGAGTGCGCACGCGACGTCGAAGCCGTGCTCTCCAGCGACTCTTATCCTTTCTTCCTTGATGCCATGTACGGCGATATGCCCAACAACTGGAGCACGGAGCTCAGCGGTGTGGCGCGTCTGCGTTTCATCACCAACGCCTTCACCCGCATGCGCTACTGTTTCCCAAACGGTCAGCTCGATATGTACTGCAAGGATGTGCCGGAAAACGCGCCGACGCCGCTCAAACCCTGGTTTGCCATCCCCGGACCGGTGACGGATCAATACAGCGTTATTTTTGGTCACTGGGCATCGCTGGAAGGCAAAGGCACGCCAGAGGGTATTTACGGCCTGGATACCGGCTGCTGCTGGGGGGGAGAACTCACCTGTCTGCGCTGGGAAGATAAAGCGTACTTTGTTCAGCCGTCGAACCGGCATCAGGATTCAGGCGAGAATGAAGCGGTAGCGTCGTAGCGGAGAGCTGCACCTCTCCCATGGGGAAAGGTGCAGAAAAACATTAGCGGCGTTCAAGGATCTCGAAGCAGTAGCTATGCGAATTTTGCGCATCCGCGTCGTGGAATTCGCTGAATACCGATTCCCACTCGTCAGGATCGTAGTCCGGGAAATGGGTATCCCCTTCCACTTCAGCATCAATGTGTGTCAGATATAATTTCTGCGCTTTTGGCAGGAATTGCTCATATACACGACCTCCACCAATCACCATTATCTCTTCGGCATCGCCGCAGGCGGCAATGGCTTCGTCAATGGATTTCACCCACTCAACACGCTCATCCGTGCCGGGCTGGCTGCTTATAACGATGTTTTTACGGCCCGGTAACGGTCGCCCGATTGACTCCCAGGTCAGGCGACCCATTACTACCGGCTTGTTCAAGGTAGTACGTTTAAACCACGCGAGATCGGCAGGCAGATTCCACGGCATGGCGTTTTCCATACCAATCACGCGATCTACCGCAAGCGCCGCAATCAGACTGATCATTGATTATTTCCCGGATGCAAAAAATTGCCGCCACTATACGGAAAGCTTAATCTTTCGTCGACTGGCGGCAGAGTAAAGAACAGGAAATTTTTTATATTTGCTGGCAACCCCTCTTCACGCCAGCGGTTTACTCTCCGGCTCGTCTCCCGGATCGCCGGTATGCTTACCCTCTTCGGTTCCCTGCCAGCCGTGACGCTGGGTCAGCGAGAGGTGATTACGGTCTTCATTGATGATGTCCATCAGCATGGCGCTGGTGCGTTTAACCACCGCCGCGCGTGACGTGGCATCGTTCTCCGCCATTGCCGCCATCTCTTCGACCATCTCTGTATTAAACCGGCGGAACAGATCGGCTCGCTCCCGGGCTTCATAGGCCCCGAGCCCGAGACTCTCCAGCGCCAGCCGACCGGATTTCAGCGCCCCTTCAAAGGTTTCACGCTCCGGCGCATCAACACCGATCTGACGCAGCTTGATGTAGTGATCGATATCACGCGCGCGGGAGATGATTTTCAGATGCGGGAAATGGGTCTTCGCCAGCTCGACCAGTTGCAGGCTGTTCTTGGGATCGTCGATCGCGTTAATCAGCACTTCGGCCTTCTGCGCCCCGGCGGACTCCAGCAGATCCACGCGCGTGGCATCGCCGTAAAAGACCTTCATGTCGAACTTACGCAAGGTTTCAATATGGTCGGGATCGTGGTCGAGGATGACCATCTTCACGCCACTGGAGAGCAGCAGACGGCCGGTGATCTGACCGAAGCGACCAAACCCGGCAATGATCACCCGCGGCTGTTCTTCATCAATTTCATCCGCCTCGCGCTCCTGGCCACTACCGGCCGCTTCCAGACGGGTCAACACCACCAGCAGCAGCGGGGTCACCGCCATAGAGAGCGCCACCGCCAGCGTCAGCGCCTTGGCCCATTCCGGATCGAGCACGTTGGCCATGCTGGCCGCGCCAAACACCACGAACGCAAATTCACTCCCCTGCCCCAGCAGCACCGCAAACCAGCGGCGCTGTTTTCCGGGCACCTTCAGCGGGCGGGCGACCAGCCAGAGCATCGCCATCTTAATCACCAGGAAACCCACCAGCAGAATGGCGATGCGCAGCGGATGAGTCACTAAGGTGCCGAAGTCGACCGACATGCCGACGCCGATGAAAAACAGCCCCAGCAGCAGCCCTTTAAAAGGCTCGATATCGCTTTCCAGCGCGTGACGGTACTCGGAGCTTGCCAGCAGGACTCCTGCCAGGAAGGCACCCATCGCCATGGAGAGGCCTGCCTCTTCCAGCATCAGGCCAAAGCCGAAGACCAGGAACAGGGCCACGGCGCTGAAGACTTCCCGCAGGCCGGAGCGGGCGACAAAGCGCAGCAGCGGTCGGCTGACGTACCGGCCAAGCAGGACCACCAGAGTCAGCGCCCCGGCGACCTTCAATGCCGAAAGGGCAAAGGCGCCGAGGGTGGTGGAGGCCCCGGATACGGCCAGCAGCGGGATCATCGCCACCAGAGGAATAGCCGCGATATCCTGGAACAGCAGCACCGAGAAGGCGCTGCGCCCCATCTGGGAAACCGTCAGGTTACGCTCGTTCATGGCCTGCATGGCGATGGCCGTGGAGGAGAGGGCCAGCGTCATGCCGATCAGCTCCGCCACCTTCCAGTCCATGCCCAGCAGGATGCAGAACCCGCCCAGCAGCAGACCGCAGGCCAGCATCTGCAACGCCCCGCCACCAAATACCGAGGCGCGCAGCTTCCACAGACGACGCGGATCCAGCTCCAGACCGATGACAAACAGCATCAGCACCACGCCGATTTCCGCAAAGTGCAGGATCGACTCGGCGTCGGTGACCAGCCGGAAGCCCCACGGGCCAATCACGCAGCCCGCGATCAGATACCCCAGCACCGAGCCCAGTCCGAGGCGTACCGCAACCGGCACAATCAGCGCCGCAGCGCCTAAATAGATCAGCGCCTGAATCAGCGTATGGCTATCCATGGTGCGCCTCCTGCCAGTCGAGTAAACGTTGTTTATAGTGTCGGGCCTGCGCCTGAAGCGTTTCGTCGTCACAGACAAAGGTGCAGTGCATGGCAAACGGCGGGAGCCAGTTCAGGCCGCAGTAAAGCGCGGTCGCCTGCAGCGGTTGCGCCAGCACGTCAAAACCGGGGAAGGAGCCGATATCAAAATGGCTTTCTCCACCGCCGGTGGTGACGGCCCACAGCAGGCTTTTACCCTTGAGCGCCCTGCCGTTATGACCGTATGCCCAGCCGTGAGAAAATACTTTATCGATCCAAAGTTTAAGCAGCGGCGGCGTGCTGTACCATTGCATTGGATGCTGCCAGACGATCAGATCTGCACGAGAAAGCGCTTCCTGCTCGGCGGCGATGTCGATATTAAAGTCAGGATAGAGCTGATAGAGTGAGCGGATCTCTACGCCCTCCAGCGTCTTAACCTGATCAAGCATTCGCTTATTCGCATGGGAGTGATGCGGATAAGGATGCGCGTAAATAATGAGTATCATGATTAACCTGATTGAACTGCTTTCTTGTTGTGACAGTCAGTGTAGACAGGAAAGAGGTGCGTTTGAAGGGGTCTTTGCTCTTCAGAGGCTTAACCGCAAAGATTGTAAACTGGCCCAGAATCGCGATATGCTCAACGATTAATGAATAATTAAAACTTATATTATTTAAAAATTATATTAATTGGTTATAAAAAATATAAATCATCAAGCATTTAATTTATGATTAATTCACTTTTTAAAATTAGTGAATATACAAGCTTGCTTTAAGATTTAATAATTTTAGTTTTTAATAATAAAAATATCTTTAAAATTCAAGTGTTTACAATAATTCACTTCATCATTAAGATACGCATTCTTTTTTAATCACAATTGGATGTGGCAATGAAGAGCACAGTTTTACAATTAAACAAAATAACGAAATCCCTCGGCAATATATTTCCGGCATTGTTTTTATTTACGCCATTAATGGCAACTGCGGAAATAATTACAGACTCCACTACAAACGCACTAAACTTCTCCGCCGATCAGACTTATACCGTTAATGAGAATGTCATTATTTCTCCCACAACATCAACGCCCGCTGTGACTATCGAGAATAGCGTGGTTACCAATGTTGAAAACCGGGGCACCATTTCAGGTGCTGGTGATGGGATGCACATCACTACGGGAGGACAAAACTTACAGATTAGTAATAAGGAAGGCGCAACCATTAGCTCTACTTCCGCAAATGCGATTACCGTCCAGGAAATGGCAGGAACCATCAATAATGCCGGAAACGTGCGCGGCGCTGAATATGGTATCCAGCTTAGCGATAATATCTCCGGGGTAATAGTAATCAATACCACCACCGGTAATATTGAAGGTAAAACAGCCGTTTCCGTCAACGAGCGTATTACCATGGTCAATGATGGCAACATTACAGGCAAGCAGGGTAATGGCGCAGAGTTCCTTAATTCCGGTAATAGTAGCATCACCAATACCGGCACAATTGAAGGCGCCACCAACGGAATTTTCTCTACCGACCAGGCAAGGGTGAGCGTCATAAATTCAGGTACGATCAAAGGCACCGACAGCGCAATCACCTTTAGCAGTGACAAAAAAAATACCTTAACGCTCAATACCCATTCGCAACTTATCGGCGATGTTATTTCCACTCGATCCCAGGAAAATACCCTTACCTTACTGGGTACCGGTAGCGAAGACAGTAATTTTATTGGCTTGAATCAAGGCGAGGGTTTTGCTTCGCTAACCATGTCGGGCACTGCCTGGGATCTTACGGGTAACGTGGATATTATCGGAACTAACGATTCGATAAAGGTCGATACTGGAAAACTGACGCTGGCAGGCACAGTGAATAACGCCGGTAATACCCTCATCGCCAATGGCGCAACCCTGCAATTGGGTAATGGCGATAAAACCGGTACCTTAACCGGGACAATGACTAACAATGGCACGCTGGAATTTAACCAATCTTCAGATTTCACCTACGCGACCGATATTACTGGTACCGGCAGTGTGATTAAAACCGATGCCAACACGCTGACGTTAACCGGCAATAACAGCTACACCGGCAATACCCTTCTGAGCGGCGGCACTACGCTGGTCGCCGAAGGTGCCACCCTGGGGAGCACAGGCAGCACCGCCACTATCACGGTGGATAACGGCGCAACCTTCGCCAGCGCAGGCAGCGTAAATAACAACGTTGAGATCCTCAGTGGCGGCGTGCTGGCTTCATGGAATGCCGTACAGGGGAACAGCGCTTCCACCTCCCCTACCCTTAACACCATCAACGGCAACGTCACCAACAGCGGCACGCTGCAAATTGCCGGGCTGAATAACAGCGTGGGCAACGATTTCACTATCAACGGTGATTACACCGGCGTGAGCGGTAGCCTGATCGCCATGAACAGCGTGCTGGGCGATGACAACGCCTTAACCGATCATCTGACCATTACCGGCAACAGCGCGGGCCAATCTGGTATAAGCATCACCAATATCGGCGGCGCGGGTGCGCAGACCGTCAACGGGATGCAAGTGGTGAGCGTGGGCGGTAACTCCGATGCCGCGTTTTCTCTCTCCAGACCGGTGGTGGTCGGGGCGTGGGAATACAGCCTGAATCAGCACACCGACGGGAACTGGTACCTTGAGTCTGCCTCGACCACGCCAGACCCGACTCCAGCCCCTACGCCTGCCGATGACAACGGTAACAGCGTTGTGCCTGATCCCGTACCTGATAACAACAACGATGGCGGTTATACCCCACCGGCGATGAGCAATCTCGCGCCTGAAGTGGGTGCCTATTTAGGTAACTACCTCGCCGCGCAGGATATGTTCCTGCACAAACGCGACGATCGCGATCAGCTGACCCTGCGCAATGAAGACGATCTCAACACCTGGATGTACGTCAAAGGGCGTTACCATGAAAATGACGTGGCGGGTGGCAAAGTTAACTACGACACCACCCAGTACGTGATGCAGCTCGGGAGTGATTTCATCAGCAACAAGATGGACACCGGCGTGCTGCATAGCGGGATGATGTTTGGTGCCGGTCAGGCTAAAACCGACTCCACCTCAACAGGCAGCAAACGTTCTGCGCAGGGTAAAGTGGATGGCGTTAACGTCGGGATATACGCTACCTGGCAGGAAGATCAGCAGCTGCGTAAAGGCAGCTATATCGACAGCTGGGCTTCTTTCGGCTGGTATCACAACACGCTGAGAAGCGACGATCGCAGCAACGAGTCCTACAATAGCCACGGCTTTGCCGCCTCACTGGAAGCGGGTCATGCCTGGATTATTGACTCTGAAAGCGAAAGAACCTGGAAAATCGAACCGCAGATCCAGGCCGTCTACAGCTATCTTGATCAGGAAAACCACACCGACACCGACGGCGTGCGTATTTCTACCCTCGATAACGACAGCATTCTGGGACGTGTGGGTGTGAAAACCAGCTACTTCGATCAGAAAGATGTGCAGGCATGGCAACCTTACGTGGCGGTCAACTGGCTGAAAGGTGCCGGTCAGAACGATATCGCCTTTAACGGCGAAGCGTTCAGCAACGACACGCCGGACGATCGCGGTCAACTGGAGCTGGGCGTTACCGGAAAACTGAACGAGACCACGCTAATCTCGCTGCGTGCCAGCGGCGAATGGGGTGAGAACAGCTACGATGCCTACGGTGGTCATATCCTGCTGAACCACCGCTGGTAATCGCGTGACTCAAATCAAACATGCAGTGGCTCAGGCCACTGCATTTTTTTATCAGTTCTTCAGCTCACCCATGGATTTAACCTGATCGCGGTTAATCTGTTCCGTCTGACCGGTTTCGGCATTATCAATAGACATCATTCCCGTATCGTCATCTACCTGCGGTTTACCGTCGGTGACGATGGTTTTGCCGTCGGTGGTTTTCACCGCCTGATTGGAGGAACAGCCGGCAACGGTGAACAGTGCTGCGGCAGTAAAAATTGAAGTTAGCAAAAGATTATTTCGCATGGTGTTCTCCCTGCTTTTCAGTTGGATTTAATTATCGACCTGATAATTTTAGGCTAACTGACTGATGGGATATGGAAAAGCAGAAGGTTCTGAAGAGGCAGTACGCTATCGTAGAGCGGGTGAGCGAAGCGTCACCCGCTATTTGCCCGGCTTCGCTTTCGCTTGCCGGGCCCAGGATAACAGACGTATTACTTGTTAATCTGCGCGTGCATCTCCTGCACCGAAATCACCTTCTCGGTGGCATCCGCATTCAGCGCCATGGCCGTCGCGAAACCGCCGTTTAGGGTGGTGTCGTAATGCACTTTGTACTGCAGCGCGCTGCGGCGAATCAGCTTGGAGTCTTCAATCGCCTGACGCCCCTCGGTGGTGTTGATGATGTAGGTATATTCGCCATTCTTGATACGGTCCTGAATGTGCGGACGACCTTCATGCACCTTGTTCACCAGACGCGGGTTGATGCCGGCTTCACCCAGCACAATCGCGGTCCCGTGAGTCGCATCCAGCTCAAAGCCCTGTTTCAGCAGTTTCGCGGCCAGGTCCACTACGCGCTCTTTATCCCCTTCACGCACAGAGAGCAGCGCACGGCCCTGTTTCTTCATGGTGGAGTTACTGCCCAGCTGCGCTTTCGCGAACGCTTCTGCAAAGGTGCGGCCCACGCCCATCACTTCACCGGTAGAGCGCATTTCTGGCCCTAACAGCGGGTCAACTCCCGGGAATTTGTTGAACGGCAGCACCACCTCTTTCACCGAGTAGTACGGTGGGATGATCTCTTTGGTCACGCCCTGTTGTGCCAGGGTCTGGCCCGCCATCACGCGCGCCGCCACTTTTGCCAGCGGAACACCGGTGGCTTTAGAGACGAACGGAACGGTACGCGCCGCACGCGGGTTGACTTCAATCAGGTAGACTTCGTTGTCCTTCACCGCGAACTGCACGTTCATCAGACCGCGCACCTGCAGTTCGAAGGCCAGCTTCTGCACCTGGTCGCGCATCACGTCCTGAATCTCTTTGCTCAGCGTATAGGCTGGCAGAGAACAGGCGGAGTCGCCGGAGTGTACGCCCGCCTGCTCGATGTGCTCCATGATGCCGCCAATCAGCACCATTTCGCCATCGCAGATAGCATCCACGTCCACTTCTACCGCGTCATCGAGGAAACGGTCCAGCAGCACTGGCGCATCGTTAGAGACGCTCACCGCGGTCTGGAAGTAACGGCGCAGGTCGGCTTCGTCGTAGACGATTTCCATCGCCCGGCCGCCCAGCACGTAGGATGGACGCACCACCAGCGGGTAGGTGATCTCTTTGGCTTTCTCAACCGCCTGTTCAATCGCCGTCACGGTGGCGTTGGCTGGCTGTTTCAGCTTCAGACGGTCAACGGCATGCTGGAAACGCTCGCGGTCTTCCGCGCGGTCAATGGCATCCGGGCTGGTGCCGATGACCGGTACGCCTGCGGCTTCCAGCGCGCGCGCCAGTTTCAGCGGAGTCTGGCCACCGTACTGCACGATAACGCCTTTTGGCTTCTCGATACGGACGATTTCCAGCACGTCTTCCAGAGTTACCGGCTCAAAGTAGAGGCGGTCGGAAGTGTCGTAGTCGGTAGAGACGGTTTCCGGGTTACAGTTGACCATGATGGTCTCGTAACCGTCTTCGCGCAGCGCCAGCGAGGCGTGTACGCAGCAGTAGTCGAACTCGATGCCCTGGCCGATACGGTTTGGACCGCCGCCCAGAACCATGATTTTGTCGCGGTCAACGGACGGGTTCGCTTCGCACTCATCTTCATAGGTGGAGTACATATAGGCGGTGTCGGTGGCAAATTCTGCCGCACAGGTGTCCACGCGCTTGTAGACCGGGTGCAGGTTGTACTGGTCACGCAGCTTGCGGATTTCCGCTTCGCGTACGCCAGCCAGTTTTGCCAGGCGCGCATCGGCAAAGCCTTTACGCTTCAGCACACGCAGGAAGTCAGCGTCGAGGCCGTTGATGCCCAGCTCCGCCACCTGCTCTTCCAGACGCACCAGCTCTTCAATCTGCACCAGGAACCAGCGGTCGATGTTGGTCAGGTTGAAGACGCCGTCGACGGACAGACCGGCACGGAAGGCGTCGGCGATGTACCAGATACGTTCTGCGCCTGCGTCTTTCAGCTCACGACGAATTTTGGTCAGCGCTTCCGGGTCGTCCAGGCTCACTTTCGGGTCGAAGCCAGTTGCGCCCACTTCCAGGCCGCGCAGGGCTTTCTGCAGGGATTCCTGCTGGGTGCGGCCAATCGCCATCACTTCACCGACAGATTTCATCTGGGTGGTCAGACGGTCGTTAGCACCGGCGAATTTCTCGAAGTTGAAGCGAGGAATTTTGGTCACAACGTAGTCGATGGACGGCTCGAAGGATGCCGGGGTACGTCCGCCGGTGATGTCGTTCATCAGCTCGTCGAGGGTGTAACCCACCGCCAGCTTCGCCGCCACTTTCGCAATCGGGAAGCCGGTAGCTTTCGATGCCAGCGCAGAGGAGCGGGATACGCGCGGGTTCATCTCGATAACAATCAGACGGCCATTCTTCGGGTTAACCGAGAACTGGACGTTAGAGCCGCCGGTTTCAACGCCAATCTCACGCAGTACCGCCATCGAGGCGTTACGCATGATTTGGTACTCTTTGTCGGTCAGCGTCTGGGCAGGCGCTACGGTGATGGAGTCACCGGTGTGGATACCCATCGCATCGAAGTTTTCGATGGAGCAGACGATGATGCAGTTGTCGTTTTTATCACGCACCACTTCCATCTCGTACTCTTTCCAGCCAATCAGCGACTCATCAATCAGCAGCTCTTTGGTTGGGGAGAGATCCAGACCGCGTTCGCAGATCTCTTCGAACTCTTCGCGGTTGTAGGCGATACCGCCGCCGGTGCCGCCCATGGTGAAGGATGGACGAATGATGCACGGATAGCCCACGTCAGCGGCAACCGCCAGCGCTTCCTCCATATTATGTGCGATACCAGAGCGCGCGGTGTCGAGGCCGATTTTCTTCATCGCCACGTCGAAACGGCGGCGGTCTTCGGCTTTATCAATCGCGTCGGCAGTTGCGCCAATCATGGTTACGCCGAATTCGGCCAGCACGCCCTGACGCTCCAGCTCCAGCGCGCAGTTCAGCGCCGTCTGGCCGCCCATGGTCGGCAGGACCGCATCCGGACGCTCTTTTTCGATGATTTTACGTACCACTTCCCAGTGAATCGGCTCGATATAGGTTGCATCGGCCATTTCCGGGTCGGTCATGATGGTCGCCGGGTTGGAGTTCACCAGGATAACGCGGTAACCCTCTTCGCGCAGGGCTTTACACGCCTGCGCGCCGGAGTAGTCAAATTCACAGGCCTGGCCGATGACGATCGGGCCAGCGCCAAGGATCAGGATGCTTTTTATGTCTGTACGTTTTGGCATGGTCTTCTCGGCTCCTGATTATTTAGCGGTCTTACGGTATTGCTCGATAAGTTCGATAAAGTGATCGAACAGCGGCGCGGCGTCATGTGGGCCCGGGCTGGCTTCAGGGTGGCCCTGGAAGCTGAATGCTGGCTTATCGGTACGATGGATACCCTGCAGGGTGCCATCGAACAGGGATTTATGCGTCACGCGCAGGTTAGCTGGCATGGACGCTTCGTCCACCGCAAAACCGTGGTTCTGCGCGGTAATCATTACCGTATTGTTGTCGATATCTTTTACCGGGTGGTTACCACCGTGGTGACCGAACTTCATCTTCACGGTTTTCGCACCGCTCGCCAGCGCCAGCAGCTGATGGCCGAGACAGATACCGAATACCGGAATATCAGTTTCAAGGAAGCTCTTAATGGCGTCGATGGCGTAGTCGCACGGTGCCGGGTCACCCGGGCCGTTGGAGAGGAAGATCCCGTCCGGGTTCATCTTCAGCACCTCGTCTGCCGGGGTCTTTGCCGGCACAACGGTCAGACGGCAGCCGCGATCCACCAGCATGCGCAGGATGTTGCGTTTGGCGCCGTAATCGTAAGCCACCACGTGGAACGGCAGCTCCTCTTCTTTTTTCGCTTCCGGCAGCTCATCTGCCAGCGTCCAGCTACCCTGAGTCCAGCTGTAGGCCTCAGCGGTGGTCACTTCTTTTGCCAGATCCATGCCGTTCAGCCCCGGGAAGGCTTTGGCTTTTTCCTGCGCCAGCGCCGCATCCAGGTTATCACCGGCGATGATGCAGCCGTTCTGGGCACCTTTTTCACGCAGCAGACGCGTCAACTTACGGGTATCGATATCGGCAATCGCCACGATGTTATGGCGTTTAAGGTAGGACGAGAGGTCTTCGGTATTGCGGTAGTTGCTGGCAATCAGCGGCAGGTCGCGAATAATCAGACCTTGTGCATGTACCTGGGAGGACTCTTCATCAGCGGCGTTGGTGCCGACATTGCCGATATGGGGATAAGTTAGAGTAACGATTTGGCGGGAATAGGAAGGATCAGTGAGGATTTCTTGATAACCGGTCATTGAAGTATTGAAAACGACTTCCCCAACCGCCGAACCTGTTGCCCCAATGGCCCGACCGATAAACTGGGTTCCGTCTTCCAGAACCAATAGCGCTGACTTAATCAAAACACCCTCCAGAGAATATTCACTCACTTTATTTGCATATTAATTCATAACAGTGCCAGGAATCAATGCAAATCTGCTGCCAGTGGATTTTCGGCAAACGGCGGCATTCTGGAGATTTGGCAGTGGAAAGTCAACTTAAAAAGCAGGTTTTGTTTGTTGTTTTTGCGGCACTGATTGGCAGGAAGGTTTTTAAGGGGCAAAAAGATCAACTAAATCACGTAAGAAAACGCTTGCGGAACATTTTTATTGTTAAAACCTCATGCATAGCCTCAAAAAGTGGACCATTTGGTCAAAATTCACAATATTGAAACAAAAATAACGAGGATAAGATTAGTTTATGAAGGTTTACCACAAAAATACATACGAACTAGATAAAATTAAAGGGCAATAAAATATTGCCCTCTGCAATCAAGATATTATGACTGCAATAACCACATCACGAAGGGTAACTATGATTATAAATTGTTAAGATCAAGCACATCTCGCATGTCAAAGAGACCATCTTTTTTGCCTTTCAACCAGATTGCGGAACGAACAGCCCCATTTGCAAAAGTCATACGGCTGGACGCTTTATGGGTGATTTCTACCCGCTCGCCGATATCAGCAAACATCGCGGTATGTTCGCCTACGATGTCACCCGCACGCACGGTGGCAAAACCAATGGTGCCAGGGACACGTTCGCCGGTATGGCCTTGCCGGGTATAGACCGCACAGTCTTTCAGATCTTTATCCATCGCCTGAGCAATCGCCTCACCCATCGCCAGGGCGGTGCCGGATGGGGCATCAACTTTATAACGGTGGTGCGCTTCGATGATTTCGATGTCGGTGTAATCCCCCATCACCTTCGCCGCCTTCTCCAGCAGTTTGAGCATAACGTTTACGCCCACGCTGAAGTTCGCTGCAAAGACGATAGCGATTTCGTTGGCGGCATCCTGAATAGCCTGCTTGCCCGTATCATCAAAACCGGTGGTGCCAATAACCATCCCTTTGCCGTGTTGACGGCAAAACGCCAGGTGAGTCAGCGTGCCTTCCGGACGCGTGAAGTCGATGAAGACGTCAAAGTCATCTTTGACCGCCTCAAGGCTGCTTTGAACGGTGACGCCTGACTTGCCTGCGCCCGCCAGCTCTCCGGCATCGGCCCCCAGCAGCGATGAGCCTTCACGCTCCAGCGCTGCGCCAAGCGTGACGCCATCCATCTGCAATGTGGCCTGAATTAACTGACGGCCCATACGGCCACCCGCGCCAGCTATTGCGACACGGACCTGTGCATCATGCATAGTTATTCTCTTACGTTAAAATGATGTAAACCGTTTTCAGATTAACCAGCCTCTGTCGATGCCGCTATCTGAAAACGCCAATAATTAGAATTTAATGATAAACAGGGAGAGATATCAGTGAAAGACATGATCGTTAGTGAATACCGCATGGTTCACGCACCACCAGCGCAGGCGGCAGGCTGATCCGTTTCGCGGGTTCATCATTGCCCTGAACCCGGCTGCAAAGAAACTCCCCTGCTGTATGGCCAATTTCCCGGCTAATCGAGGGCATAGGTGACTACCAACTGCCCCTTTTTCATCTTCAGCCCGAGGATCTGCACCATCCCCATATCCGCCAGCTGTTTAACGTGCGTTCCTCCGCACAGGTAGGCCGGGAGGTCGCCAAAGCGAACCTTGCGTCTGCCGGATTCAATTTCGGTATGACGAAGCAGGTTGTCGGCTTTCCAGCCTTCAATGAGGGCCATCAGAGCGCAGGCATCAGGCTGGGGAGCCAGACTCTTGCCGGGCATAAAGGTGATCCGCCCTTCGCCGGGCCAGTGATGGGCTTTTACCGGCTTCCAGCCAAACTGCTCACCGGCATAGCCAATCAAATGGCCTGCGCTGTGCCAGCGGGCGTGAAGTTCTCTCACATCTTTATCGACCTGTATCTCCACCTCGCCTGGCGCAAGCGCGCCGGAGAGAATGTGGACGACATGGTCTTCGCGCAGGGAGACCGCTTCTACCGCCATCCCGGCGATCGATCCTCGATCCGCGGGCTGTCCGCCCCCCTGCGGATGGAAAAGGGTTTGATTGAGTTCAATGGCGTAACGGCCGTCAGGCTCTTCAGTGCAGCGGATTATCTGCGCCCGGCCTGCTGTCGTGTCACTGGTGTAATAAAGTCGTTCTGTCATGGTTGTTCTCCTCTGTACCCTGACAGTATATTCATCACTTAAGTGTCGATAATCGGCCACTCACACATTGCACTCTTGCCCGGTATGCACAAATGAAACCTACCCTGCTTCCCGATCTCGCCACTTTCGTCACCATCGTAGAACATGGCAATTTTTCTACCGCAGCCCGGCTCATCGGCGCAACGCCCTCCGCGATTAGCCGCTGTGTTTCACGACTTGAAAAGGAAATGGGATGTAAATTACTGCACCGCACCACGCGCAAACTGGCACTGACCGCGACCGGAAAATCGGTTTATGAACATGCGCTGGATATGCTCGAGGCGGCACAACAGGCGATGGATTCTGGCAGCAGCCTCCAGACCGTGGCGCAGGGAAAGCTCACAATGAGCGTGCCGAAAGCCGTGGGGCGATTTGTGATCCATCCTTTAATCCCGGCATTCCTTGAGCGTTATCCGCAAATTGATGTCTGTCTGCGTCTGGAAGATCGCTATATGGATTTGATCGACGACGGTGTCGATCTGGCGTTACGGATCACCAACACCCCCTCTCCAGGCCTGTACGGTAAACCGCTGATGCCGGTCACCCATTTGATCTGCGCCACGCCAGAGTATCTTCGCCGTATGGGTACGCCACAGCATCCGCACGATCTTCGGCACCATAGCTGTATTTCGCTCGGTGAAACCCCGGCCGATTCACGTTGGAAGTTTACGTTAAGCGGGAAAACAGAAACGATACAGACGCACGGACGTTATGCCGCTAATCACACGGGTGTAAGGCTGGATGCGGTAAAGCGCAGTCTGGGTATCGGGAGTTTACCCCTGTTCACGGCGCGTGAGGCGCTGGAAAGCGGAGAGATTGTGCAGGTACTGCCGGAGTGGGAGTTTATCAGTAGCTATACGGGCGATCTCTGGCTGCTGTGGACACGTAACAAACATATGCCTGCCAGAATGCGGGCGATGATCGACTACCTGAATGAAAAAATGCCAGTCATTCAGTGACTGGCATTTTTTAAATCTTACTTAACTTCCCGGGCGTCGATACGCAGCTCTTTCGGCACTTCGAAGACAATATTCTCTTCGCGGCCCGCCAGTGGAATGGCCTCTCCGCCACCCAGCTCCTGCAGGCGTGCAATTACGTTCTGCACGAGGATGTCCGGGGCAGAGGCACCGGCGGTTACGCCAACGCAGCCTGCCTCTTTCACCCAGCCTTCCTGAATATCGGTGGCATCGTCAATCAGGAATGCCGCTTTCCCCATCCGCTGCGCCAGCTCGGCCAGACGGTTGGAGTTAGAGGAGTTTTTCGAACCGACGACCAGCACCACATCGGCCTGCTCCGCCAGGGCGCGCACCGCTTCCTGACGGTTAGTGGTGGCGTAGCAGATATCGTCCTTACGCGGGCCGACGATTTTCGGGAAGCGCTGACGCAGCGCATCGATAACGTCAGAGGTGTCATCCACCGAGAGCGTGGTCTGGGTCATAAACGACAGCTTCGCTTCGTTTTTGACGTTCAGGGTCAGCACATCGTCCGGAGACTCCACCAGATACATCCCCCCTTGCGGGTTGCTGTACTGGCCCATGGTGCCTTCCACTTCCGGATGGCCTGCGTGACCAATCAGGATCGACTCTTCACCGCGACGGCTGGCACGTGCGACTTCCATATGCACTTTGGTGACCAGCGGGCAGGTGGCGTCAAAGACGGTCAGATCGCGGCTTTTCGCTTCGTTTCGTACCGCCTGAGAGACACCGTGTGCGGAGAAGATCAGGATCGCGCCATCCGGCACTTCATCGATCTGCTCAATAAAGATCGCCCCGCGGGTACGCAGGCTATCCACCACGTAGCGGTTGTGCACCACTTCGTGACGGACATAAATCGGCGCGCCGTAAAGTTCCAGCGCGTTTTCAACAATGCTGATAGCGCGGTCTACTCCGGCACAGAAACCGCGCGGGTTAGCCAACAGGATCTGCATTCACATCCTCCAGTACCGGGTCAATTTCCAGCACTTCAACATCAAAATGGACGGTACGCCCGGCAAGCGGATGGTTAAAATCGACGGTAATGGAGTCGCCGTTGATTTCACGGATCACGCCAGGCATTTCGCTGCCATCCATAGCGGTAAAGAGCATAATCGCCCCGATTTCCGGTTCGCCCGCATCCATAAACTCACGGCGCGAGAAGTACTGGATCAGGTCCGGGCTCGGCACACCAAATGCGGCATCCGGCTCCAGAGAGAAGGCTTTTTTCTCGCCTTCTTTCAGCCCCAGCAGCTGTTGCTCCAGACCTTCCGACAGAGAAGTGTCGCCAAGACGGAACAGCGCCGGTTTGCCGTTATTGCGGGTGGACTCCGCGGTGGAGCCATCATCAAGTTTCAGCGTGAAATGTACCAGCATCGCGCTGTTGGACTGTACGGATTTAGACATGCAGAGTGCTCACTCATTTTGCCCGGTGGCGCTGCGCTTACAGGGCCTACTCATCGTAGGCCGGTGCAAGCGCAGCGCCGCCCGGCGGGTTTGTTACGCCTGCTCTTTCGCCGCGGGCTTCGGCAGGAAACCTTCCAGCACAATCAGCGCCGCACCGATACAAATCGCCGTATCGGCCAGGTTGAAGGTGGCGAAGTGCCAGTTGCCGACATAGAAGTCGATCATATCGACCACAAAGCCGTGCCACAGACGATCGAACAGGTTGCCCAGCGCGCCGCCAATGATCAGCGCGTAGGCGATGTTATTCAGCTTTTGTGTAGCCTTCGAGCGGTACATCAGCACCGCCAGCACCACGCAGATACCGAGAGCGATACCTGCGAAGAACCAGCGCTGCCAGCCACCGCTGTCCGCGAGGAAGCTAAACGCCGCGCCATAGTTGCGCGCATAGTGCAGATTAAGCGACGGGAACAGCGAAACCGTATCCCCCAGAGCAAAGTTCTGGAGGATCAGGTACTTGCTACCCAGATCGATAATCAGCACGACCACTACCAGCCACAGCCAGCGCAGCCCTGTTGAAGAGAGTGATTTACTCATCAGGCAAACTTACGTTTTTCGCCATCACCGGCGACGTTGCTGACACAGCGTCCGCAGATCTCTGCGTGTTCCGCCACCTTGCCGACATCGGTGGTGTAATGCCAGCAACGCGGGCATTTCTCACCGTCAGCTTTCACCAGCGCCACTTTCAGCCCTTTGAGCAGTTCGCTCTGCTGGGCATCCGCGCTCGCGTCGGCATAATCCGCAACATTCGCCCCGGAGGTCAACAGGACAAATCGTAATTCATCGCCCAGCGCGGTCAGCTTCGCCGCCAGCTCAGGTTCAGCGTACAGGGTTACTGACGCTTCCAGAGAGCCACCGACTTTCTTGTCGGCACGCGCCTGCTCGATCACCTTGTTCACTTCGCCGCGCACTTTCAGCAGCTCGTCCCAGAAGCCGTCGTTCATGGCTTCGGTCTCTGCCAGGCCAAACAGACCCTGGTACCACTCACCGGTGAAGACATACTTCTCACGATCGCCTGGCAGGTAGCCCCAGATCTCATCCGCAGTGAAGGACATGATCGGTGCCATCCAGCGCACCAGCGCTTCCGCGATATGGAACAGTGCGGTCTGGCAGCTGCGACGCGCCACGCTGTCCGCTTTGGCGGTGTACTGACGGTCTTTGATGATGTCGAGGTAGAACGAGCCCATCTCGATGGAGCAGAAGCGCATCAGGCGCTGCACCACTTCGTGGAAGTCGTAAGACTCGTAGGCTTTCAGGATATCTTCCTGCGCCGCTTGCGCGCAGCCTACAGCCCAGCGATCCAGCACTACCATCTCTTCCGGTTTCACCATGTCTTTTGCCGGATCGAACCCGTTCAGGTTCGCCAGCAGGAAGCGCGCGGTGTTACGGATACGACGATAGCTGTCGGCAGCACGTTTCAGGATCTCGTCGGACACCGCCATTTCGCCGGTGTAGTCGGTTGATGCCACCCACAGACGCAGAATGTCGGCGCCCAGCTTGTTCATCACATCCTGCGGAGAAACGGTGTTACCGATAGATTTGGACATCTTGCGGCCCTGACCATCGACGGTGAAACCGTGAGTCAGTACCTGACGGTAAGGTGCCTTGCCCTTCATGGCGGTGGAGATCATCAGGGATGACATGAACCAGCCGCGGTGTTGGTCAGATCCTTCCAGATACATGTCGGCCGCGTGACCCGCGAACTCCGGACGCACGTCAACCACGGAGGAGTGGGTAGATCCGGAGTCGAACCAGACGTCCAGGGTATCCGGCACTTTCTCGTAGTTGTCCGCGTCAGCGCCCAGGATGTCGCGGGAATCGAGATCCCACCACGCCTGAATACCGTCAACTTCGACGCGCTTAGCGACTTCTTCCATCAGTTCCAGGGTGTTCGGGTGCAGTTCCTGCGTCTCTTTATGCACGAACAGCGACATCGGCACGCCCCAGGTACGCTGACGGGAGATACACCAGTCAGGACGGTTGGCAACCATGGATTCGATACGCGCCTGGCCCCAGTCCGGGATCCACTGCACGCCTTTGATCTCAGAAAGCGACTGCGCGCGCAGGCCTTTCTGATCCATGCTGACAAACCACTGCGGGGTCGCACGGAAGATGATCGGGGTCTTGTGACGCCAGCAGCACGGATAGCTGTGCTGCATTTTCTCAACGTGCAGCAGCGAACCGTTGTCGCGCAGCATGTTGACGATGATGTCGTTGGCTTTGAAGACGTTGATGCCGTCCAGGGTCGGGTAAGTCCCGGCCAGATAAGCACCGTCCGGACCCACCGGGTTGGCGATCTCCAGACCGTATTTCAGGCTGATGTTGTAGTCGTCCGGACCGTGGCCACCGGCGGTATGCACCGCACCGGTACCTGCTTCCAGAGTGACGTGTTCGCCCAGAATCGCTGGCACATCGAAATCAAGGAACGGGTGCTTAAAGCGCAAGTGTTCCAGCTCGGCACCTTTAACGGTACCCAGAATGCGGTATTCGGTGATGTTCGCGCGTTTCAGCACGCTCTCCACCAGGTCTTTCGCCAGGATCAGCGCGCGGCCTTCAACCTGTACCAGCGCATAGTCGAACTCCGCAGAGAGGGAGATCGCGCGGTTGGCTGGCAGGGTCCACGGGGTGGTGGTCCAGATCACCAGTGAGATTGGGCCTTCTACGCCCGGCAGACCAAATTTGCCCTGCAGCGCTTCCTGATCGACGCCTTCAAAGGCCACGTCGATGGACGGAGAGGTTTTGTCGTAGTACTCAACTTCCGCTTCAGCCAGTGCAGAGCGGCAGTCCACGCACCAGTGCACCGGCTTAGCGCCTTTGTGCAGATGGCCGTTGCCGATGATTTTGCCCAGCGCACGGATGATGTTGGCTTCAGTTTTGAAGTCCATGGTCAGATACGGGTGCGACCAGTCGCCCAGCACGCCCAGACGGATAAAGTCTTCACGCTGGCCGTCGACCTGGGTCGCGGCATATTCGCGGCATTTGGCGCGGAATTCAGCGGCGGTGAACTTCTCACCCGGCTTACCGAACTCTTGCTCGACTTTCAGCTCGATAGGCAGACCGTGGCAGTCCCAGCCTGGAACGTAAGGCGAGTCAAAGCCCGTGAGGCCTTTGGACTTCACGATAATGTCTTTCAGAATCTTGTTAACCGAGTGACCAATATGAATGCTGCCATTCGCATAAGGAGGGCCATCATGCAGAATGAAGGTTTTTTTCCCTTTTTTGGCTGCACGGATGATGCCGTACAGGTCATCATCGGTCCAACGCGCCAGCATTCCCGGTTCACGCTTGGCGAGGTCGCCACGCATCGGGAACCCTGTTTCCGGCAAATTCAGGGTTGATTTAAAGTCACTCATCAGATTCTCGGTTCCGTATTTATATCTCAGGCATTAAGCCGGGTTTGATAGCCCAAAAATTTCACGGGCTGTTAACTCATCTCTCGCGATTTGCGCTTTTAGCTCATCAAGCGAGGCGAATCGCTGCTCATTGCGTATTTTTTTACGCAGGATTACATCTATATGGCGACCATAGAGGTCCATTACAACGTCCAGCAAATGCACTTCGAGCTGCTGGCGTACGCCAGCCACTGTCGGACGGGTACCAATATTGGCCACGCCGGGCAGAGGCTTATCGCCCAGCCCCGTCACTTCTACCGCATAGACCCCTTTTACCGGGGAAACCTGACGACGCAGCGGTAAGTTCGCCGTCGGGAAACCAATGGTGCGACCCAGTTCATCGCCATGCACGACGCGCCCGGAAATAGAGAACGGGCGTCCGAGCAGGGTTGCGGCGGCATCCAGGTCGTCGTCAGCCAGCGCCTGGCGTACTGCCGTGCTGCTGATGCGTACGCCGCCTTCGCAGAAGGTCTGGGTGCTGGTGACATCAAAGCCATACTCCAGGCCAGCCTTCTGTAATAGCAAGAAATCCCCCTGACGACCAGCGCCAAAGCGGAAATCATCTCCCACCGCCAGAAAGCGCACGCCAAGGCGATCAACTAACAGGTCGCTGACAAAATTTTGTGCCGTCAGGGCGGCGAAACGCCGGTCAAAACGGACGCACAGAACGTAGTCCACGCCGCACTGCGCCAGGTAACGTAACTTTTCACGCAGGCGGGTCAGGCGCGCAGGCGCCTTCTCGCTGGCAAAAAGCTCCAGCGGCTGCGGCTCAAAAATCATGACTACTACCGGCAGACCTCGTGCCCGCCCCTCTTCACGTAACCCCTGCAACAGCACCTGATGTCCACGATGCACGCCGTCGAAATTACCAATAGTCAGCACACACCCATGCGGGGCCTGACTGAGATTATGTATGCCGCGTATCAGCTTCATGACTGGCTCAAAACAGTGAAAATCGCCAAAGTATACCTTGTACAGCGGTTAAGGTTAACCGGCGATTGTTCACGCAAAACAGAAAGCCGTAATGATTTCATCAGGCTTACCTTTCACAGCGAAAAAATCTGTCCACAGATGACGATTTTTGTGTCGAAAAGCTGTATTCAGGAGAGACAAGCTGGTAGAATCCTGCGCCATCACTACGTAACATAGCGTCGCTTATTAACGGCGCTTATTTGCACAAATCCATTGACAAAAGAAGGCAAAGAGGGCATATTCCTCGGCCTTTGAATTGTCCACATAGATCATATTTGGGAGTTGGACTTGGCTAATATCAAATCAGCTAAGAAACGTGCCGTTCAGTCTGAAAAGGCTCGTAAGCACAACGCAAGCCGTCGCTCTATGATGCGTACTTTCATCAAGAAAGTATACGCAGCAATCGAAGCTGGCGACAAAGCTGCAGCGCAGAACGCATTTAACGAAATGCAACCAATCGTGGATCGTCAGGCTGCTAAAGGTCTGATCCACAAAAACAAAGCAGCGCGTCATAAAGCAAACCTGACCGCGCAGATCAGCAAACTGGCTTAATCGCTACTTGTTGTTGCTTGTTTAAAGAACCCGCTTAACGCGGGTTTTTTTATGCCTTCAGATTGCCGGTGGCGTAAACAGCGCCGAGTAGTCACGGTTACAGATTCGCTGCACCGCCGGGTGTTGAATCATCCTTTCGGCAAATATGGCGTGATACTCCTCCATCACGTTATCCACCCTGCCAATCTCCGTTATCTTGTCATCTGAATAGAGATCGTGCGCGTACAGCGTGGGTGCAACAAATATCGCATTGTGCGCTTCGCCAAAGGCTTTCATCAGTGCCGCATCGTCAAACTCCCCCAGAATCTCGACGTTCAGTCCCTGTGAGTTAAACCAGTTCAGCAGCTTGCGTCCGAGCATGGAGCGTCTGCCTGGCACCAGCAAACGGCGCTCTTCCAGGCAGGCCGGGAAGGGTTTTTCTGGCGGCGGATTGATGCACCAGAAGCTGACGCCACATTCGCCAATCTTCACCGAGAACAGCCCTTCCTGCTGGGTGGAGTCAATCGGGCAGTCGGAGATAATCATGTCCAGCTTATGCTGGCTCAACTGCTCCAGCAGCATCTCGTGGGTAGATTCAAAACAGCGCAGGTGGATCTGTTCATCCTCAACTACCGCCGCATCCAGCACGCCGCTGACCAGCCGTTTTGACAGGGCATCCGCGACACCGACGTCAAAGAGCAGATTAGACTCCTTGCGGTAGTTGACGATATCGAGCATCTCCTGGCTCAGGGTGAACATTTTGTCGGCATAGCGAAACACCAGTTCACCGAGCTCGCTGGGCTCGATACCGCGCCCCTTACGCTTGAATAACTTCCCCTGCAGGCGCTCTTCCAGGGCTTTAATCTGCCCGGTAATGGTCTGCGGCGTCAGGTAGAGTGCCTCTGCGGCACCGACAACCGAGCCCTCTTTATAGACATGCCAGAAGTAGTACAGATGGTTGTAGTTAAGATGAGACATGCGATCTTCGCTCCCTGATAGTGTTTACGGGAGGGCGACCGGCCCTCCCGACGTTCCGTTACGCCGGATGCACCTGCCCCGACAATTTCATTTTCAGTAAGGCATAGCCAATAAACGCCGCCAGCAGCGACCCGGTCAGAATACCCAGTTTAGCCCAGACGATAAGCTCCGGAGCATGCGGGCCAAACGCCAGCGTCGAGATAAAGATCGACATGGTAAAGCCGATCCCGCACAGCACGCCAACGGCCATAATATGTCGACAGGTAGTACCCTGCGGCAATGAGGCCAGCTTCAGCTTCAGTGCCAGCCAGCAGAAGAGGCTGATGCCCAGCGGTTTGCCGATAAACAACCCGGCGATGATCCCCAGCGGCAACATCGACGTCAGCCCACCGAAGGTCACTCCCTCAAGGGAGACGCCCGCATTCGCAAAGGCAAACAGCGGCAGGATCATAAAGGCGACCCACGGATGCAGGACATGCTCTAACTGTTTCGCCGGGGATTTACCCTCCTGCGGCTTCAGCGGGATAAAGAAGCCGATAATCACCCCGGCCAGGGTGGCATGCACGCCCGATTTCAGTACCGCCGTCCACAACACCATCCCCACCAGCACATAGATCCCGATCCGACGGACATTGCAGATATTCAGCAGCGCCAGCGCCGCAATGGCCGCCGCCGCGACACCCAGCGACAACACCGACAGCTCGCTGGTGTAGAACAGGGCAATAATAATAATCGCGCCAAGGTCATCGATGATCGCCAGCGCCATCAGGAAGATTTTAAGCGCCATCGGCACGCGATTGCCCAATAGCGCCAGAACGCCCAGCGCAAAGGCGATGTCCGTTGCGGCCGGGATCGCCCAGCCGTGGCGGGCAACGGGATCCTGCCAGTTAAAGGCCAGGTAGATCAGCGCCGGCACCACCATTCCGCCGATGGCGGCAATCACCGGAAACGCCGCGCGCTGCCGGCTGGCCAGGGAGCCCTGAACCAGCTCACGCTTGACCTCCAGCCCGACCAGCAGGAAAAAGACCGCCATCAGCGCATCGTTGATCCACAGCAGCATGTTCTTGTTGATTTCCAGCACGCCGACGCGAAGTTCAACGGGCGTTTCCAGAAAAGCATGATACAGGTCGCGGGTAACGCCCAGATTAGCCAGCAGCATGGCGAGCGCTGCAGCCAGAATAAGAATGATGCCACCGGAGGCCTCATTCTGGAAAAAACGGTGTAGAAGTTTCACTTTTACTCTCTCTCTTTAAGACAATCCCTCGTTAAAACCATCATACTCGCGGATATTCATCGGTAAAAGCAGGTTAATATTGAGTATGCATTCAGTTTTTTCGAGCTATCTTTTCAGCCATAAAAAAAGCCCGGAATCGCTTCCGGGCTTTGAGAATAACGTCAGCTCACCGATTAGCGAGTCAAATCGTCGAAGAATTTTTTCACGCCATCAAAGAAGCTTTTGGAGCGCGGGCTGTTGTTCTCACCCGTTGGGCCACCAAAGCTCTCCTGCAACTCTCTCAGCAGCTGCTTCTGTTTCTCATTCAGGCCAACCGGAGTTTCAACCACCACGCGACACAGCAGGTCGCCTTGGGCGCCGCCACGTACCGATTTCACGCCTTTACCGCGCATGCGGAACAGCTTGCCGGTCTGGGTTTCGCCAGGTACTTTCAGGTTTACGCGACCGTCGAGGGTGGGCACTTCAATCTCGCCGCCCATCGCCGCCATCGCAAAGTTGATCGGCACTTCACAGTAAAGGTTGTTGCCTTCACGTTCGAAAATCGCGTGCGGTTTCACCTGAACCTGTACGTACAGATCGCCTGCTGGTGCGCCATGTTCGCCCGCTTCGCCTTCGCCAGACAGACGAATGCGATCGCCGGTATCGACACCTGCCGGAATTTTAACGGACAGGGTTTTGGTCTTCTCAACGCGACCATGACCGTGGCACTTGTTGCACGGATCCTTGATCAGCGTACCGCGGCCCTGACAGTGCGGACAGCTCTGCTGCACCGCAAAGAAGCCCTGACGCATCTGCACCTGGCCGGAACCGTGACAGGTTGGACAGGTCTGCGGCTTGGTACCTACTTTCGCACCGCTGCCGTGGCAGATGTCGCACTCTTCCAGAGTCGGAATGCGGATCTCTTTCGTTACGCCGCGTACGGCCTCTTCCAGCGACAGCTCCATGTTGTAGCGCAGATCTGCGCCACGCGCCGCACGCTGGCGACCGCGACCGCCGCCAAAGATGTCGCCAAAGACGTCACCAAAAATATCGCTGAAATCTGCGCCGCCGCCACCAAATCCGCCGCCGCCGCCCATGCCGCCCTGTTCAAACGCAGCATGGCCATACTGATCGTATGCTGCTCGTTTCTGGGCATCGGTCAGGACTTCATAGGCTTCTTTGATCTCTTTAAACTTGGCTTCGGCCTCTTTGTCACCCTGGTTGCGGTCCGGGTGAAATTTCATGGCCAGGCGCTTATACGCCTTTTTGATTTCACGCTCTTCCGCTGTTTTGGAAACGCCTAAAATCTCGTAATAGTCTTGCTTAGCCATCTTATTTTATCTGCCCCTAACATGCGTGCACGGGCGGAGAGGAAACCTCTTCGCCCGTGCCAGTGTATTACCCGTTCAAAGGGCGATTATTTTTTGTCTTTCACTTCTTCAAACTCTGCGTCAACAACATCGTCGTCTTTCGCGTTGTTTGCGGAAGCGTCAGCACCCGCGCCAGCCTGCTGCTGAGCGTGTTGCTGCTGCGCGATCTCCATCAGCTTCTCAGAAACCTGAGCCAGCGCCTGCATTTTCGCTTCGATATCCGCTTTGTCTTCGCCTTTCAGGGACGCTTCCAGCGCGCTCAGTGCAGACTCGATAGCAGTTTTGTCGTCAGCTGGCAGTTTATCGCCGGCTTCTTCAACCTGCTTACGGGTGCTGTGCAGCAGATGGTCACCCTGGTTACGGGTCTGAACCAGCTCTTCGAACTTACGGTCAGACTCGGCGTTAGCTTCCGCTTCGCGAACCATTTTCTGGATCTCTTCTTCGTTCAGACCGGAAGAGGCCTTGATGGTGATCTTCTGCTCTTTACCGCTGTTTTTGTCCTTCGCGGAAACGTGCAGGATACCGTCAGCATCGATGTCGAAGGTGACTTCGATCTGTGGCATACCGCGCGGTGCCGGGCTGATACCGTCGAGGTTAAACTGACCCAGATCTTTGTTATCTGCGGCACGTTTACGCTCACCCTGCAGCACATGGATGGTTACCGCAGACTGGTTGTCTTCAGCGGTAGAGAACACCTGGCTGTGCTTGGTCGGGATAGTGGTGTTTTTGGCGATCAGCGCCGTCATCACACCGCCCATGGTTTCGATACCCAGAGACAGCGGGGTAACGTCCAGCAGCAGTACGTCTTTAACTTCACCGGTCAGCACGCCACCCTGAACGGCAGCACCGATAGCAACGGCTTCGTCCGGGTTAACGTCTTTACGTGGCTCTTTACCAAAGAATTCAGCCACTTTCTTCTGAACCATTGGCATACGCGTCTGACCACCTACCAGGATAACGTCCTGGATTTCGGAGACGGACAGACCCGCATCCTGCAGAGCAACTTTCAGCGGCTCGATGGAACGGTTCACCAGGTCTTCAACCAGGCTTTCCAGTTTCGCGCGAGTCACTTTGATGTTCATGTGTTTTGGACCGGTCGCGTCTGCAGTGATGTACGGCAGGTTCACGTCGGTCTGCTGCGCAGAAGAGAGCTCAATTTTCGCTTTTTCTGCGGCTTCTTTCAGGCGCTGCATAGCCAGCGGATCGTTACGCAGGTCAATGCCCTGATCTTTCTTAAACTCGTCAACGAGGTAGTTGATCATACGGCTGTCGAAGTCTTCACCACCCAGGTGGGTATCACCGTTGGTCGCCAGAACTTCGAAGGTTTTTTCGCCGTCAACTTCGTCGATTTCGATAATGGAGATATCGAAAGTACCACCACCGAGGTCATATACCGCGATAGTACGGTTGCCGACTTCTTTATCCAGACCGTAAGCCAGTGCCGCTGCGGTTGGTTCGTTGATGATACGTTTGACTTCCAGACCCGCGATACGGCCAGCGTCTTTGGTTGCCTGACGCTGAGCATCGTTAAAGTATGCAGGTACGGTGATAACCGCTTCAGTTACCGGTTCGCCCAGGTAATCTTCAGCCGTTTTCTTCATTTTCTTCAGCACTTCAGCAGAGATCTGCGGCGGTGCCATTTTCTGACCTTTAACGTCAATCCATGCGTCGCCGTTCTCAGCGCCGATAATTTTGTACGGCATGATGGCTTCATCACGCTGTACTTCTTCGTCCTGGAAGCGACGGCCAATCAGGCGTTTGATCGCAAACAGGGTGTTTTGCGGGTTTGTCACTGCCTGACGTTTAGCCGGCTGACCAACCAGAGTTTCACCATCCTGGGTATAAGCAATGATAGAAGGCGTGGTGCGATCGCCCTCGGCGTTCTCCAGCACACGTGCAGTAGTGCCATCCATAATCGCTACACAAGAGTTGGTAGTACCCAAGTCGATACCAATAATTTTACCCATCTAAACGTCTCCACTAAAAATTCAGTCAACATGTGGTTGTGTACCTGTAATAAGGGCAGAAGGTGCTTTTTCAACTGCCCAGATTTGAATTTTTTCAGGTCCACACACTGCGGTTGACTACAAGATGGGGTCGCAACGGCATCCATCAAGGGGGAAGGATAAAAAAATTTTTAATTTCACCCTGATTAGATCATAGACGGCGCTGATAGCGCCCATTATGATGCCGCGCCCCGCCAGGGAGAATTGGCGTGGGATTCACCATTTCACCATATTAATGATGATTTTTTTGAGGACTTATGGGCAACACTAAGTTGGCTAATCCGGCTCCGCTGGGCTTGATGGGTTTCGGCATGACCACCATTCTGCTGAACCTGCACAATATCGGGATGTTCCCGATGGATGGCGTTATCCTGGCGATGGGCATTTTTTACGGCGGTATCGCACAGATCTTCGCGGGCCTGCTGGAATATAAGAAAGGCAATACCTTCGGTTTAACCGCATTTACCTCTTACGGCTCTTTCTGGCTGACCCTGGTCGCCATTCTGCTGATGCCGAAAATGGGTCTGACCGAAGCGGCGAACCCGCAGTTCCTCGGCGTCTATCTGGGCCTGTGGGGCGTCTTCACGCTGTTCATGTTCTTCGGCACCCTGATGGGTAACCGTGCGCTGCAGTTTGTGTTCCTGAGCCTGACCGTGCTGTTCGCCCTGCTGTGTGTAGGTCACCTGGTGGAGAACGGCGAGTCCATTATCCACGTGGCAGGCTGGATTGGCCTGGTCTGCGGCGCCAGCGCTATCTACCTGGCGATGGGTGAAGTACTGAACGAGCAGTTCGGTCGCACCGTTCTGCCGATTGGTGAAAAACACTGATCCCCCTTCGTGCCCGCCCTGCGGGCACGAAATCGCCTCCCCTGTGAATGCCCCTTCTCGTTTATATCCGGTCAATTTTCAGCCACAACAGAAACGATTAATAAACGGGATGGCAATATTCATCCGATTCAATTGATAAGCATTATCATTGCGATTAGTGTGACCCCGCGCATCCCGGATAATGGATATCAGGTAGCACCCAATATGGAACGCAAGGGGATGAAAAGATTCTGTTGTGTAGCATAAGGTTAACCGATGAATTCCAGCCTTGCCGCCAGCGACCAAACTGGCGAATCCACTGTCGCGTCACATTACCGTAGGGTTCTCGTCCGGCGCTTTGCCCTGGCAGGGGTGCTGTTCTTCCTGATTTTTAGCTCCCTGATCCTCGATTTCACGCTCGGTCCATCAGGCATCTCCGTTTCCACCTTATGGCACACCCTGGTCAATTCAGCCGCGGCCGACGCCGGGACGCGGGTGATCGTCTGGGATCTGCGGCTACCGTTTGCCCTGATGGCTGTCGCTGTCGGCATGGCGCTGGGGCTGGCCGGGGCCGAGATGCAGACCATCCTCAATAACCCGCTCGCCAGCCCGTTTACGCTGGGCGTGTCGTCTGCCGCCTCCTTCGGTGCCGCACTGGCAATTGTGCTCGGTTTAGGCATTCCCGGTATTGCCGACAAGTGGTTCATTCCGGCCAACGCTTTTGTCTTTGCGCTGCTGGCCTGCTTTATTCTGGATGGCATCAGCCGCTGGACCCGCGTGGCGACCTCCGGCGTGGTGCTGTTTGGTATCGCCCTGGTCTTTACCTTTAACGCGCTGATTTCCATCCTGCAGTTCGTTGCCAGCGAAGACACCCTGCAGGGGCTGGTCTTCTGGACCATGGGCAGCCTGGCGAGAGCCTCGTGGGATAAGCTGGCGATCCTGGCCGTAGCGCTACTGATTATCGTGCCGCTGTCGTTGAAAAACGCCTGGAAACTCACAGCGCTGCGTCTGGGAGAGGATCGCGCCGTCAGCTTTGGCATCAACGTGAAACAGCTGCGCCTCACGACGCTGTTACGCATCAGTATTATCTCTTCCCTGACGGTCGCTTTCGTTGGCCCGGTCGGCTTTATCGGCCTGGTGGCACCCCATATTGCCCGCATGATGTTTGGCGAAGATCACCGGTTTTATCTGCCTGGTAGCATGCTGATTGGTGCCCTGGTGCTCTCGCTGGCCTCAGTATTTTCCAAGAACATTGTTCCCGGCGTCATCATTCCCGTGGGCATTGTCACCTCGCTGGTGGGCGTGCCGTTCTTCCTCAGCATTATTATTCGCAACCGGGGGAACGTATGACCGACGGCCTGCGCGTCTGCGATCTGCACACTGGCTATCGTAAGAAAAAGATTATCAGTGGGCTGAGTACCCCCCAGCTCCCTCGCGGGCAGATCACTGCCCTGCTGGGACCGAACGGCTCGGGTAAATCTACCCTGCTGCGTGCTCTGGCTGACCTGAACCCCGCGCAGGGAGAAATGCAGCTCAATGGCGTAGATTTGATGACCCTCTCCCCGGCAAAGCGCGCCCGCAAGGTGGTTTATCTGCCGCAATCTCTGCCGCAGGGGGTGCATCTGCATGCGCTGGAATCGGTCATTGTCGCCCGCCGGGCCAGCGGCAATACTTCTGGGCTTAATGTCGAACACGAAGCGTATGCCATTCTGGAAAAACTGGGCGTGGCCCATCTCGCGATGAGCTTTCTCGATCAGCTCTCCGGCGGGCAAAAACAGCTGATTGGCCTTGCCCAGTCCCTGATCCGCGAGCCGGATCTACTGCTGCTGGATGAACCCTTAAGCGCGCTCGACCTCAACTACCAGTTCCACGTAATGGATATCGTCGCCCGGGAAACGCGTCTGCGTAATATCGTCACCCTGGTGGTGATCCACGACATCAACATTGCCCTGCGCCATGCGAATTTTGCCCTGATGTTGAAAGGTGGCGAGCTGATTGCCAGCGGCCTGCCGGGTGAAGTCGTCACCCCCGCCAATCTGGCGACGGTATACGGCGTGGATGGCCGGGTTGAATACTGTTCCCGTGGGCTGCCGCATGTGGTGGTCGACGGGTTAACACCATAAGAAAGAAGACGGGGAAAACATGACGCTAAAAAAACGCATCGCTGCCGGCCTGGCTCTGGTATTTATGCCTCTGCTGGCTGTGGCGCAGAACTGGCCGGTAACGGTTAAAGACGTGGATAACCGCACGGTCACCATTGAACACGAACCGCAGCGCATCATTCTGCAGGATGGGCGCGACATCTTCGCCCTGGCCCTGCTGGAGCGCGATAACCCGTTTGCCAGGGTGGTGGCGTGGAACAACCTGCCGAAAAAGCAGGACACCGAAACCTGGAACGTGCTGAAGCGTAAATGGCCGGAAGCGGAGAAGATCCTCGACATGAAATTTTCCGACCAGGGCAATGTCGATCTCGAAACGGTCATCTCCCGTCAGCCCGACCTGATGATTGCCCAGCTGCGTGCCAGGCCGTCGCTGGTCCAGTCCGGGGTGCTGGCGCAGCTTGAAGCCCTGCACATTCCGGTCGTGTTCGTGGATTACGAGCTGCACCCGGTCGAAAACACCCTGCCGAGTATTGCCCTGCTGGGCAAAGTCATGGGGCAAACCGAGCGTGCGCAGACCTATATGGATTTCTATCAGCAGCGTCTGGACAGGATCCACCAGCGTCTGGCAACGGTCAGCAAAAAACCGCTGGTGTTTATCGAACCCATTGCGGGTGTGGGCGGGCTGGATAACGGCTGCTGCTTCACCCACGCGCGTAACGGCTGGGGCGGGTTGGTCGAAGCCGCAGGCGGGACCAATATCGGCTCGCAGCTGCTGCCGGGGGCAACCGGGAATATCGCGGTGGAGAAGATCATCTCCCTGAACCCGGATTACTACCTGATGACCGGCTCAAAACGTCCGGGCAAAGGCACGGCGATTATCCCGTTTGGCTATAACGTCCCGGCTGAGGATGTCAGCGCAGCCTTTAACGCTCTGCTGACGCGTCAGGGCGTCGCCAGCATTCCGGCGGTCGCGCAAGGCCATACCGGGGCGCTCTATCACCACTTCTATAACAACCCGTACAACATCGTCGCCATTGAGACACTGAGCAAAATCTTCTACCCGACGCTGTTTAAGGATGTGGATCCGCTGGCGGACTATCACGCCATTATTAACGGTTTTACCGACATTCCGGATGACAACATCATCCTGAGCTTTACCCCTTCGCACTAACAAAAAGGCCGGGCACATTGCCCGGCCTTTTTATTATCCGGCGAGGACCGGTGCTTCTACAGGCTTTTGCCGTAACCAGATGCCTAACGCCAGCCCCATCAGCGACAGCGCCAGCACGTACCAGGCGGGAGCCATGGGCGACACGCCCATCAGCAGGGTGACGGCAATCGGCGTCAGCCCGCCGAAGATGGCGTACGAGACGTTATACGAGAAGGAGATCCCGGTGAAGCGCACTTCCGGCGGGAAGGCGCGCACCATGACGTACGGCACGGCGCCTACCACGCCGACGCACAGCCCGACCAGGCCGTACAGCAGGAACAGCTGCTCAGGATGGCTGCCCGCCAGGTGATAAAATGCCCAGCTCGATCCGGCCAGCAGCAGGCTGCCGATAATAAAGGTCAGGCTGGAACCGATACGATCCACCGCCAGCCCGGCAATCAGACAGCCGAAGCACAGCATGATGGTCGCGATACTGTTGGCCTGCAGCGTCACCGCCGGGGCAAAGCCGTACTGTTTTTGCAACCAGACCGGCGACATCAAAATCACCACCACGATCCCCGCCGACAGCAGCCAGGTGAGCAGCATCGACACCACCACCGCTTTCCTGTGCCGCACCACCACCGCCTTGACCGGCAGCTCCTGCGCCAGCGCCTTGCGCTGCTGCATCTCGAGGAACACCGGCGTCTCCTGCAGCCAGCGGCGCAGATACATCGCCACCAGACCAAAAGCGCCGCCCAGCAGGAACGGAATACGCCAGCCCCAGTCGTGTACCGCCTGTTGCGTCATGCTGGTGTTCACCAGCGTCGCCACCACGGAGCCCAGCAGAATGCCGACCGTCAGCCCTGCGGTCAGCGTCCCGCAGGCAATACCGATCCGCCGGGCCGGCACATGTTCCGCAACAAACACCCAGGCACCAGGCACTTCACCGCCAATCGCCGCCCCCTGCAGGATCCGCATCAACAGCAGCAACACCGGGGCAATAATGCCCATCGAGGCATAGGTCGGCAGCAGGCCGATAGCGAGGGTCGGGACAGCCATCAGCAGGATACTGAGGGTGAACATCTTTTTACGTCCCACCAGATCGCCGAAGTGGGCCATCACGATGCCCCCCAGCGGGCGCGCCAGATACCCGGCGGCAAAAATGCCGAAGGTCTGCACCTGACGCAGCCATTCAGGGATATCAGCCGGGAAGAATAGCTCCCCGACCACCGCCGCGAAAAAGACGAAAATGATGAAGTCATAAAACTCCAGCGCGCCGCCGAGGGCGGCCAGCGTGAGAGTCTTATAATCCTGACGATTGAGAGGCCGGTTGTAATGTGACATAGCGAACCATTTTGGGCTGAGTTGTTGAGTTATATTTACAGCGATCGTAAAGAAAAAATTACTATACCGTAAATGAATTAACCCGCTACTATTGTTACAGCTTATGTCACATAAATGTTAATTTCAGGAGATTGTTTCACGTCTCGCGCTTTTCGGGCGAAAAGCTGCTACCACCTGCGGATCGGTTTCGACGTAAGGTCCCTCAAGAAGCTGTACACAATAAGGTACACTGGCGAAGATACCTGCGACCACTACCTTACCGTCGGCCTCTTTCACCCCTTCCAGCGTCTCTTTAATGGATTTCGGCTGTCCCGGCAGATTGAGGATCAGTGCCTGCTTGCGGATCACCCCTACCTGACGGGAGAGGATCGCCGTTGGTACGAAGTGCAGGCTGATCTGGCGCATCTGCTCGCCAAAGCCCGGCATCTCACGATCGGCGATGGCGAGGGTGGCATCCGGCGTCACGTCGCGACGCGCCGGGCCCGTTCCGCCGGTGGTCAGCACCAGGTGACAACTCATTTCATCAACCAGTTCACATAAGGTTTGCTCGATGATGGCCTGTTCATCCGGGATCAGGCGGGTTTGCACTTCAAACGGGGTGGTCAGGGCAGCAGCCAGCCAGGCTTCCAGCGCGGGGATGCCTTTATCTTCGTAGACACCGCTGGAGGCGCGATCTGAGACGGAAACTAAGCCAATGCGTAAGGTATTCATATCCATTCCATTCAAACAATACAGATTGAGGGAATGATACACGCAGCGGGGGGATTCAGACAGGGAACAAGAGAAGTAGCGTGACCGGGAGCCCGGTCACGCGGGAATGATTACAGCAGGTCGCCGATCATTTTTTCCAGTTTTTCCTGGTCGATAGCAAACTTACGGATACCGTCCGCCAGTTTGTCTACCGCCATCGGATCCTGGTTGTGCTGCCACAGGAACTCGGATTCAGTGATGCGCTCAGGACGGGCTTTCACTTCGCCGCTGAAGCTCAGCTTACGCTCGATCGCGCCTTCGCTTTCTGCCAGCTCTTTCAGCAGCGCAGGGGCGATGGTCAGGCGGTCACAGCCAGCCAGTTCCAGGATTTCGCCCACGTTACGGAAGCTTGCGCCCATCACCACGGTTTCATAACCGTGCTGCTTGTAGTACTCGTAAATTTCGGTAACGGAAACCACGCCCGGATCTTCAGACGCCGCGTACTCTTTCTTGTCGGTATTGGATTTATACCAGTCCAGAATACGGCCCACGAATGGAGAAATCAGGAACACGCCCGCTTCTGCACAGGCACGCGCCTGGGCGAAGGAGAACAGCAGGGTCAGGTTACAGTTGATGCCTTCTTTTTCCAGCTGTTCTGCAGCGCGGATGCCCTGCCAGGTGGAAGCCAGTTTGATCAGGATACGGTCGTTGCTGATGCCAGCATCGTTGTACAGTTTGATCAGGCGTTTGGCTTTGGCGATGGACGCTTCGGTGTCGTAGGACAGACGCGCATCGACTTCAGTCGAGATACGGCCAGGAACCAGCTTCAGAATTTCCAGACCGATGTTCACAGCCAGTTTGTCGGTAGCATCCACTACCTGCTGAGCACGATCGCTACTCTGGCTTTTCGCCCAGGCAACGGCGTCGTCGATCAGTTTGCGGTATTCAGGGATCTGTGCAGCGTTAAGGATCAGAGAAGGGTTCGTTGTGGCATCCTGCGGCTGGTACAACTTCATTGCCGCGATATCTCCGGTGTCAGCGACAACAGTCGTGAACTGACGAAGGGAGGTTAATTTATCCGTCATGATAGTGTTTCTCTTTAACTTGCCCTGGATAATTCGCGTTACCAGCTGAACGCCAGAAACGGAAAAATGACAGGTTTACTTGTTAGGGGGATGTAACCGGTCTGCCCTGATGATAACACGACGGAAGGTCAGCGCAACCGCAGACAATGCGCTGAAGGATCCTGTGATAAACTTGGCAAAATTCCACACTGCTAATTACCTGTTTGCTCACTCATTAGTAGCGATTACCTATGCACTTTGGCATCAACAAGAGGGACGTTAATGCCTGATTATCTGTCGTTTGTTAATGAAATTTTGTGGGGTTCGGTAATGATTTACCTGCTATTTGCGGCAGGTATCTGGTTCACTTTTCGCTGCGGTTTTATTCAGTTTCGCTCCATTTCCCAACTGCGCATTAATCTGAAAAACAGCCTGAGCCACCAGCCGGGAGGCTTAACCTCGTTTCAGGCGCTCTGCACCAGCCTGGCTGCACGGGTCGGCAGCGGAAATCTGGCCGGGGTTGCGCTGGCGATCTCGGCGGGCGGCCCGGGGGCCATCTTCTGGATGTGGATGACCGCGATCATCGGCATGGCGACCTCCTTTGCCGAGTGTTCGCTGGCCCAGCTGTATAAGGAAGCGGATAAGCAGGGGCAGTTTCGCGGTGGCCCGGCCTGGTACATGGCCCGTGGCCTCGGTATGCGCTGGATGGGGGTGCTGTTTTCCCTCTTCCTACTCGTCGCTTACGGTTTGATCTTCAATACCGTGCAGGCCCACTCGGTCGCCCATGCCCTGCGTTTCGCCTTCAACTGTCCGGAAATCGTTACCGGCGGCGTGATGGCCCTCTTCACCCTGGCGGCGATCGTTACCGGCATGAGAGGCGTAGCCCGGCTGATGCAGTGGATGGTGCCGGTGATGGCGCTGCTGTGGGTGATCGCCAGCATGGTGATCTGCGCCTGGCATGCCGACCAGTTACCGGCGGTCTTTACCCTGATCGTAAAAAGCGCCTTTGGCTGGCGCGAAGCCGCCGCCGGTGCGCTGGGCTATACCCTGAGCCAGGCCCTGACGGCCGGTTTTCAACGCGGGATGTTTTCCAATGAGGCGGGCATGGGCTCAACCCCCAATGCCGCGGCGGCGGCGGCCTCCTGGCCTCCTCACCCGGCCTCCCAGGGCATCGTGCAGATGATTGGCGTCTTCGTGGATACCATCATCATCTGCACCGCCAGCGCGATGATCGTGCTGCTGGCAGGCCCGGTGGATCTCCCGGCTAATACCGCAGGGGTGCAGCTGGTACAGCAGGCGCTGGTCAATCTGACCGGGAGCTGGGGTGCCGGTTTCGTCGCCTTTATCATCATTTTGTTCGCCTTCAGCTCCATTGTGGTGAACTACATCTATGCCGAAAACAACCTGATCTTTTTACACCCCGATGCCCGGAAATCCCGCTGGCTATTACGGGGTGGCGTGGTGCTGATGGTGCTGCTCGGCTCCCTGTTAAGCCTGCCGCTGGTCTGGCAGCTGGCGGATATCATTATGGCGCTGATGGCCATCACTAACCTGACGGCAATCCTGCTGCTCTCCCCGGTGATCGTGCTGATAGCCCGGGATTATCTGCGTCAGCGAAAGCTGGGCGTCCAGCCTGTTTTTGATGTCTCGCGCTATCCCGAGATTGAAGCGCAACTTGCGCCCGGCGCCTGGGATGATTTACCGCGTCAATAACAGCCATCGATCAATCGAGGCGGTTTTTTTGGTAAAATCGCACCAAATTTCCTGCAAGGACTGGATATGCTGATTCTGATTTCACCTGCTAAAACGCTCGACTACCAGAGCCCCCTCGCCACCGAGCGTTATACCCAGCCTGAACTGCTGGATCACTCACAACAGCTGATCCGCGAGGCGCGCAAGCTCTCTGCGCCGCAAATTGCCAGCCTGATGAGCATCAGCGACAAGCTGGCGGATCTCAATGCCACCCGCTTTCACGACTGGCAGCCAGACTTCACCCCGGCCAACGCCCGTCAGGCGATTCTGGCCTTCAAAGGCGACGTCTATACCGGTCTGCAGGCAGAAACCCTCAGCGAGGCGGATTTTGATTTTGCCCAGCAGCATTTACGCATGCTCTCCGGCCTGTACGGCGTGCTGCGTCCGCTGGATCTGATGCAACCTTACCGTCTGGAGATGGGGATCCGCCTGGAGAACGCGCGAGGCAAAGATCTGTATCAGTTCTGGGGCGAGACCATTACCGACAAGCTGAACGATGCGCTGAAGGCGCAGGGTGACAATATCCTGATCAACCTGGCGTCGGATGAGTACTACAAATCGGTGAAACCGAAAAAGCTCAACGCGGAGATCGTAAAGCCGGTGTTCCTCGATGAGAAGAACGGCAAGTTCAAAGTGATCAGCTTCTACGCCAAAAAAGCGCGCGGACTGATGAGCCGCTACATCATTGAAAACCGTCTGACGCAGCCAGAGCAGTTGAAGGCATTCAACAGTGAAGGCTATTTCTTTGATGAGGAAGCATCAGGGAAAGGTGAGCTGGTGTTTAAGCGCCACGAGCAGTAACGCAAAACCCCGCCAGTTGGCGGGGTCAGTTTAATGGTGCTTCCGGTCCGGTCCATGACGATGATCGTCATGACGGTCGTCGTGGCGATTATCATGATGCTCGCCATGAGGATGCCAGCGATTGTCACGCCACTCGTAGTGAGATTTCCACCAGTCATGGTCGCGCCAGCGGCCGCCATCCCAGTAGTGTCCTTGCTTATCCTGATCGCCAATCTGCAGTTTGACCGCCGGTACCAGGGTGATTTCTGAGGCCTGAGCCGCCATCGGAGCCACCAGCATCAGCGAAAGTGCGATAAGCACAGGTTTCAGTTTAGACATAAGGTACTCCTTCTTGATCTTGCCCGTTGTGGGCCGATGAAAGGAGATTATCTGAGGGACGGGGAGGATGTTATTCTCTGCAATCCTATTCTGTAAGTGGCCGCATTTATTGGGAATTTCTACTTTTTCCCTGCTATTTTTCTCCTTAATTTCTCCATAAAAAAGCCGGGTGGCGGCTTCGCCTTACCCGGCCTAGGGTACGGTGCTTTTGTAGGCCGGGTAAGCGCAGCGCCACCCGGCAACACACAGACTTACCCGCGCGTCATCATCAACTTACGCAGCGCCGCAAAATCGGCCGGCAGGTTGTGCGACAGCAGCGGCAGATCGGCACGTTCGGCCAGCTCTTTCGGCAGCGGCAGCGACTCACCGAGGATCTCGTCCACGCTCTCCTTAAACTTCGCCGGATGGGCGGTGCCAAGGAACAGGCCATACTCGCCCGGATTCAGCTGATCGCGCAGGGCGCGATACGCCACCGCCGCGTGCGGCTCGGAGGTGTAGCCCACCTGCTTCAGCTCACGCATGGTCTCTTTGGTGGTGTCGTCCGTCACCGCCGCATAGCCCAGCTCATTCAGACGCCAGATTTTACGGCGGAACAGCTCTTCGACACGCGGCCAGTTGTTAGGCTGTGACACATCCATCGCGTTGGAGAGAGTGGCCTGAGTGGTGTTTGGCGTCCACTTGCCCTCTTTCAGGAAACGCGGCACCGTGTCGTTGGCGTTGGTGGCGGCGATAAAGCGCTTCACCGGCAGGCCCAGGGATTTCGCCAGCAGGCCCGCGGTCAGGTCGCCAAAGTTGCCGCTCGGCACCGAGATCACCAGCTGGTTACGCGCTTCCTGCGGCAGCTGGGCTACCGCTTCGAAGTAGTAGCAAATCTGCGCCAGCAGACGGCTGATGTTAATGGAGTTCGCGGAGTTCAGCCCCAGCGCCACCTTCAGCTCTTCGTCGTCGAAGGCCTGCTTAACCAGCGCCTGGCAGGCGTCGAAGTCGCCATCGATAGCGACGGCTTCAATGTTGCCGCCCAGGGTACAGAACAGTTTTTCCTGCAGCGGGCTGATTTTGCCCTGCGGATAGAGGATCACCACGCGCACGTTTTTCAGGCCATAGAAGGCATGCGCAACTGCCGCACCGGTATCACCGGAGGTAGCGGTCAGGATGGTCACTGGCTTATCGCCGCTGATATGGGTCAGCATCTGCGCCATAAAGCGCCCACCGAAATCTTTAAACGCCAGCGTCGGGCCGTGGAACAGCTCCAGACAGCCGACGTCCGGCTCAACCTGACTTACGGGTGCCGGGAAAGCAAAGGCCGCGCGGACGCGCTCTTCCAGCAGCTCCTGCGGGATCTCATCCCCGATAAAGGCGGAGAGAATTTTGGTGCTGCGGGTGACGAAATCCTGTTTCAGCATCTCGTCGATTTCGGTCAGACCAAACTCCGGCAGGTCATGCGGGAAGAATAGCCCCTGGTTTTTGCCCAAGCCCTGCGTGACGGCCTGTGCAAAGCTCACCTGCTCGTTATGATCTTTAAGATTGTAGAGTTTCATTGTTTATCCCAGTACGCGTGCGCCGGCCGTATCCAGACGGCAAATATGAACAAAGCCTTCCTGATTTTGCAGGTAATTTTTCCCCAGCCACTCAGCGACCCGCTGCGCCGTATCCGGCTTGTCGCACAGAGCAAACAGGGTTGGGCCGGAACCGGAGATGCCGCAGGCCAGGGCACCGATATCCAGCGCCGCGCTGCGCGCTTCGTTGAAGCCCGGCAGCAGTTTGGTGCGGTATGGCTCGGCAATCACATCTTTCATCAGTTTTGCCGCCAGCAGCGGCTGACGGGTATAGCAGGCATGAATAAAGCCCGCCAGATGACGGCCGTGCGCTATGCAGTCCTGACGGCGGTACTGCGCCGGCAGAATGGCGCGCGCTTCGGCAGTCGACACCTTGATGCCCGGATAGGCCAGCACCCACAGCCACTCGTCAAAGCCTGGCACCTGCTGGCTGATGATGCCGTTCTCTTCGATCATCAGCTGCATGCCGCCCAGGAAACAGGGGGCGACGTTATCATAATGGATGCTGCCGGAGATGCGCCCTTCAAGCTCGCCCATCAGGGCCAGCAGGCGGGTGTTATTCAGCGGCTTGCCGCAGTGCTCATTCATCGCCACCAGCGCGGCCACCACCGAACAGGCGCTGGAGCCGAGCCCGGAGCCAATCGGCATGCTTTTTTCGAGGGTCATGGCGACCGGCACGTTTTTACCGATCTCCTGACAAAAACGCTCCCAGCACTGATAAACGATATTCTCACGCGGATCGGTTGGCAGCTTGCTGGCGAAACGCCCGACGTTGCTCAGACTGAAACTGTCAGCGGCCTCTACCGTGACCGTATCCCCCAGCGATGAACCATCTACCGGCGTCACCGCCGCGCCCAGCACATCAAACCCAACGCTCATATTGGCGCTGGAAGCCGGGGCATAAACTTTGACCATGTTAAACTCCTAACTTCCATGACAGGGTACGCAGCAGATCGGCAAACACACCCGCCGCCGTCACATCGTTCCCTGCGCCATAGCCGCGAAGCACCAACGGCAGTGGCTGATAATAGTGGCTGTAAAACGCGAGGGCGTTTTCGCCATTTTTCACTTTGAACAGCGGATCGTTACCGTCTACCGCCGCCATCTTCACCCGGCAGACGCCGTCTTCTTCGATGTTGCCAACATAGCGCAATACCTTCCCTTCATCACGGGCTTTTGCAACGCGGGCCGCGAAGGCGTCATCCAGCTGCGGCAGATTCGCCATAAAGGTCGCCACGTCGCCGGAGTCGTCAAAGCTTTCCGGCAGAACCGGTTCGATCACGATATCCGACAGCTCCAGCTCACGCCCCGTTTCACGGGCCAGGATCAGCAGCTTACGTGCCACGTCGGTACCGGAGAGGTCGTCACGCGGATCCGGTTCGGTGTAGCCCAGCTCGCGCGCCACTTTGGTCGCTTCCGACAGGCTCATGCCTTCGTCCAGCTTGCCGAAGATAAAGGAGAGCGACCCCGACAGGATGCCGGAGAAACGCTGCAGTTCATCCCCGGCATTGAGCAGGTTTTGCAGGTTTTCGATCACCGGCAGCCCCGCGCCAACGTTAGTGTCGTAGAGGAACTTACGGCGGGATTTCGCCGCCGCGTGGCGCATCTGATGGTAGTAATCCATCGACGAGGTGTTGGCCTTTTTATTCGGCGTGACCACGTGGAAGCCTTCCCGCAGGAAATCGGCATACTGATCGGCCACCGCCTGGTGGGAGGTACAGTCGACAATCACCGGGTTCAGCAGGTGGTACTCTTTCACCAGACGGATCAGGCGGCCCAGGTTAAACGGCTCTTTCGCCTCCGCCAGCTCTGCCTGCCAGTTCTCAAGGTTCAGCCCGTGAACGTTGGTCAGCAGCGCTCTGGAGTTCGCAATGCCGCAGACGCGCAGATCGATATGCTTTTTCTTGAGCCACTCCTGCTGACGCTTGAGCTGCTCCAGTAACGCACCGCCCACTCCGCCGACGCCAATCAGGAACACCTCAATCACCTGGTCGGTGTTGAACAGCATCTGGTGGGTGACGCGCACGCCGGTGGTAGCATCGTCGTTATTAACCACCACGGAGATGGAGCGCTCTGACGAGCCCTGGGCAATGGCGACAATGTTGATGTTTGCCCGCGCCAGCGCGGCAAAGAATTTCGCCGAGATGCCGCGCAGGGTGCGCATGCCGTCCCCGACCACAGAGATGATCGCCAGATGCTCCTGGATGGCCATCGGCTCCAGCAGCTCTTCTTTCAGCTCGAGGTAGAACTCCTCCTCCAGCGCGCGGCGGGCACGCAGGCAGTCAATCTGCGGTACGCAGAAGCTGATGCTGTATTCGGACGAGGACTGGGTGATCAGTACTACCGAGATGCCATTGCGCGACATCGCGGCGAACACGCGTGCCGCCATCCCCACCATGCCTTTCATGCCCGGGCCGGAGACGTTAAACATCGCCATGTTGTTGAGGTTAGAGATGCCTTTTACCGGCAGGCCATCTTCGTCATTGCTGGCGCCAATCAACGTACCTGGTGCCTGCGGATTGCCGGTGTTTTTAATCAGGCACGGGATCTGGAACTGGGCGATAGGGGCGATGGTGCGAGGGTGAAGAACCTTAGCGCCGAAGTAGGAGAGCTCCATCGCCTCCTGATAAGACATCGACTTCAGCAGGCGGGCATCCGGCACCTGGCGCGGGTCGCAGGTGTACACGCCGTCGACGTCGGTCCAGATCTCGCAACAGTCGGCGCGCAGGCAGGCGGCCAGCACGGCGGCAGAGTAGTCGGAGCCGTTACGGCCCAGCACCACCAGCTCCCCTTTTTCATTACCGGCGGTGAAGCCCGCCATCAGGATCATATGGTCAGCAGGAATTTTGCCTGCCGCAATGCGACGGGTAGATTCGGCAATATCTACGGTTGATTCGAGGTAATGGCCAACAGCGAGCAGTTTTTCGACAGGATCGATAACGGTGACGTTATGGCCACGCGCTTCCAGCAGGCCCGCCATAATGGCGATAGAGAGTTTTTCACCGCGGCAGATCAGCGCCGCGTTAATGCTGTCCGGGCACTGGCCCAACAGGCTGATACCATGCAGAACGTGTTTAATCTGGGCAAACTCTTGCTCAACAAAAGCTTTCAGCTGAGCATGCGGAAAGCCGGGTTGGGCATCCGCCAGGCCCTGCAGCAGGTTAGCAAAGATCTGCTCTGCGTCGCTGATGTTCACCAGTGCATCCTGCCCACCGATGGTTTTTTCAATCATCGCCACCAGGTGGTTGGTAATTTTAGCCGGGGCAGAGAGTACCGTCGCCACCTGCCCCTGCCTGGCATTGCTCTCCAGGATGTCGGCAACACGCAGAAATCGCTCTGCATTTGCCACTGATGTACCGCCGAACTTCAACACTCGCATGGTTGTTACCTCGTAATCTTTAGCCGAAAAAAAAGCCCGCACTGTTCAGGTGCGGGCTTTTTTCTTTCTTTCCTGTACGCCTCAGCCCGCACCGTTACCTGTGGTAATGATGATGGTTGTGGTAATGGTGGTGATGCTGATGCGTTTCATGGATGTTGTGTACTCTGTCATTATTATCTGTCTGTGCTGTCTACCTCTATTGGTTAAAGCATACGTGCCGCTAAGTCAACGAATTTCTGATTTAAGCGCCTTTCCCGACCCTGTCACGTCTCGCTGTCTGACATTTTATTTCTGCCCGGATCGGGCCGTATGCAACCCATAAACTGGAATCTTTAACCATAACTAAAAGCTATGACAGACGTTTACTCTGCGAGCTTTTTTTCGATATCGTGCAGCAATCGGTGCAACATGGCCGTGTCTCGCTGCGCCAGCAGACCCAACCGCTGCTGTAGCCACTCCACCATTTTTTGATCGTCGGCGACATTCAGCGAGTCCAGCAGGCGATCGGTACGCGCACGTAACGCGGCAAGCTGGTTTTCATCTACCTCCGCCACCGGCGCAACCGGCATTTGCATCAGAGAGGCTAATTGATAGCAATAGACCATCACCGCCTGACCTAAATTCAGGGACGGGTAATCCGCCACCATCGGCACGCCGGTCAACACGTCTGCGAGGGCCAGTTCGTCGTTGGTCAGACCGGAATCTTCGCGGCCAAACACCAGCGCCATCTTTGGCATCCACTGGCTTTTCTCCGCCATCAGCGGCACCAGTTCAGCCGGCGTGGCGTAATAATGAAACTTAGAACGGCCGCGGGCGGTGGTAGCAACCGTAAACGAAATATCGTGCAGCGCATCCGCGAGCGTTTCGTAAGTTTTTAAATTATCGAGAATATCTCCCGAGCCGTGCGCCACACGCCGTGCCGCCGGATCCTGATGTGCGTCACTGGCAACGATACGTAAATCGGTAAACCCCATGGTCTTCATAGCCCGTGCTGCGGCACCGATGTTTTCTGCTCTTGCGGGGGATACCAGTACGATTGACAAATGCATTTATGCTCTCTTTTTAAGCAGTTAGCCGATAAAAATGTGATGGACATCATCATATTACGCGACGCGAATTTACAAAATTGCAACACAAATCACCGAAATCGCGTTTCACTACAATTTAAAATCGCTAAACTATTTCATTAATGAACTTTATTCGGCAATGTTAAAGAATAGCACTTATCCTTATGTTTAATAATGATAATACTTTCCTGTGATGGGTGTTGACATTGGATTCGCCTTGTTTATTAATTAATGAACGCAACTGGTTGGTTTATTGAAAAAATGTGACAAAGGCTACCAATCCGCTACGATGATTTCATCAAACTGTTAACGTGCTACAATTGAATTTGATATATGTCAACGAAGCGTAGTTTTATTGGGTGTCCGGTGTCTCTTAACCTGTTATGTTGCTGTTAAAATGGTTAGGATGACAGCCGTTTTTGACACTGTCGGGTCCAGAGGGAAAGTACCCACGACCAAGCTAATGATGTTGTTGACGTTGATGGAAAGTGCATCAAGAACGCAATTACGTACTTTAGTCACGTTACGCCGGTCATGTTAATTTGTGGCATGTATCAGGCAGGTCAGGGACTTTTGTACTTCCTGTTTCGATTTAGTTGGCAATTTAGGTAGCAAACATGCAGACCCCGCACATTCTTATCGTTGAAGACGAGTTGGTAACACGCAACACGTTAAAGAGCATTTTCGAAGCAGAAGGCTACGATGTCTTTGAAGCGACCGATGGCGCAGAGATGCATCAGATCCTTTCTGAAAATGATATCAACCTGGTCATCATGGACATTAACCTGCCGGGTAAAAACGGCCTTCTGCTGGCACGCGAGCTGCGTGAGCAGGCGAACGTTGCGTTAATGTTCCTGACCGGCCGCGACAACGAAGTTGATAAAATTCTTGGCCTGGAAATCGGTGCGGATGACTACATCACCAAACCGTTTAACCCTCGCGAGTTAACCATTCGTGCACGCAACCTGCTGTCCCGTACCATGAACCTGGGCACGGTCAGCGAAGAGCGTCGTAGCGTTGACAGCTACAAATTCAACGGTTGGGAACTTGATATCAATAGCCGTTCCCTGGTGAGCCCACAGGGTGACCAGTATAAACTGCCGCGCAGTGAATTCCGCGCCATGCTGCACTTCTGCGAAAACCCGGGCAAGATCCAGTCCCGTGCAGAACTGCTGAAAAAAATGACCGGCCGCGAGCTGAAGCCGCACGACCGTACCGTTGACGTCACCATCCGCCGTATTCGTAAACACTTCGAATCCACGCCGGATACCCCGGAAATCATCGCCACCATCCATGGTGAAGGCTATCGTTTCTGCGGTGATTTGCAGGAGTAATCCCGCACTTCAGTCATAAAAAAACGGCGCTTTCGCGCCGTTATTTATTTCCACAACCGCATCGTCTCTTTATCCGCCTCCGCGGGTGGCTGCGGGCGTTTGGGCTGGGAGAGCGAATACCAGTCAAAGTGACGGGTAAGATACATTACCGCAAACAACGCCAGCGCCAGTACGGCCGAACCCAGCAGCAGTGCGCTGTCCTCCGATCGCAGCAGGAACCACATCACCACGTCCAGCCCCAGCAGCGCCAGTACAAAGATGCCGCTGCGCTTCCAGCTTTTCAGCACCGCCTGCAGGTACACCCCGTTCATGGCGGCCCCCACCAGGCTGGCAATAATCCAGGCGGGCGTAAAGCCAACATGTTCTGACATCGCCAGCAGCACCAGATAGAACAGCACCAGCGACAGCCCGACCAGCAGATACTGCATCGGGTGCAGGCGCAGCCCGGTTAAGGTCTCGAAGACAAAGAACGCCATAAAGGTCAGGGCAATCAGCAGAATGGCGTACTTAATCGCACGGTCCGTGAGCTGATACTGATCCGCAGGGGTGGCGACCGTTACGCTAAAGGCCGGGATCGCACGCCATTCAGGCACCTCGTTATCGTTGAACCAGCCGCCGAGGTTATTGGCGAACCAGCTGCTCTGCCAGTTCGCCTGGAAACCGGAATCGCTAATCTGATGTTTAACCGGCAGGTAGTTGCCCATAAAGCCCGGATGCGGCCAGTTGCTGTTGAGGGTCATGGCGCTGTTCCGCCCCACCGGCACCACCGCAAAGCTGCCGGTGCCGGTCAGGTTCAAAGACATCTCCAGCGGGAAGCTTTTAGCCTCCAGCGCTTTATTACTCAGCGGGATGTGAATGCCGGATAACGATCCGTAAACGCCCGCTCCGGGCTCAATGCTTAACGTCTCACCGTTGATTTTTGAAACGCTGACCGCGCCAATGCCTCGTGAATCGCCCACGCCAACCACGATAAAAGGTTGTCCCAGGGTCATGGTTTCCCCCTTAAGCTGATCCAGCTCCTCGAGCGTAAAGCGGGCATTGATTTTAAGCTCGGTGTTCCAGATCTGCCCGTCATAGATCCCGATGCTTCGCGTCTCAACGTGCTGATTGCCGTTGACCTGTAGCGACTCCGGCAGAATGAAGTGCATGTAGCGCTTCTTATATTCAACCTGCTTTCCATCCTCAGCCTTGAAATAAGTTTCCGTCACCGGAATGGCGACAAGCGGGCCCACCAGCTGCTGCGGGCCGCTGGTGCTCTGACGCAGCGTGTTTTCGACTTCGTTGCGATAGCTCTCGCGTTCCGAAATCAGATTACCCACCATAAACAGCGGGACGAGTAACAGCAGAATGCACCCTAACAGGGTGGTGACTTTCCAGAAAAGGGGGGATTTCATCGTAGCTCTCCTTTGTGATGAGGAGAGCCTAACTGCGCTATGTGGGGCCAGTTTGAAGTTATGTGAAGGGACGGTGAAGTGTTAACGTGGCCGTTACCCCGCCTGCGGGTCGATTGTGCAAATCAATGCTGCCCTGATGCAGACGCGCCACCTCCTGCACAAAGGCCAGACCAAGCCCGCTGCTTTTCAGCCCGTTCTCGCGCGGGAGGGAGTAAAAGCGTTCAAAAATCCGCCCCAGCGCGTAGTCCGGGATCCCGCTGCCGCTGTCAGTCACGGTGAGGTTGATCTGCTGATGATCTTCCGTGGCCGCAAGCTGGATTGCTCCACCCGGCGGGGTGAAATCGATGGCATTGTCCAGTAAATTGCCCAGCGCCTGCTCAAGCAGGTCGGGATCGCCCTCCACGCAGCACGCCGAGCCCTGACGGGTCAGGGTGATGTTTTTCGCTGCCAGCGTTGCCGCGCGCGCATCGGCAAGCCGCGTAAAAAGCGCGTCAAGGTTGACGCTTACCGGAACAATCTCCACCCGATTCTCAAGCCGCGCCTGGGCGAGAAGTTTTTCCACCAGCGACTGCATGCGCGCATTTTGCACCAGGATATTGTCGATAAACCGCGCGGCCACCTGGGGAGGCGGCTGTTCAGCCAGAATCTCCGCCGCGCCACGGATCGCGGCCAGGGGGCTTTTCAGCTCGTGGGTAAGCGCATGGACATAGCGCTCAATATAATTCTTCCCCTCAAGGCGAATACGCATATTCTCCAGCGCCTGCGCCAGCTTGCGCAGTTCGCTGCTACCCGGGTCGGGCAGCGGCAGCGGGGTATCGCTGGTGACCGAGTCAGCATAGCGCGACAGGGTGTGAATCGAACGGTTGATCCACCAGGCCACCGCCAGGCCAATCAGCAACGCAATGCCCAGCAGCGCCCCACCGGCCCACAGGATCCGCCGCTCGCTGCGCCTGATAACCGGTGCCATCGCGCTGTTGGGTTTGCCGACTGACAGCACGCCGATAATTTTGCCCCCGTCGACCACCGGCGCGGCCACGTACATCACCGTACTCTCGGGATCCTGCGGATTACCCGGGGTGCTGCGGGCACCATATTCTCCCCGCAGGGTCAGCCAGACGTCGTTCCAGCGCGAGTAATCCTGCCCTACGGCCAGCCCGGCGGAATCAAACACCACCCGGCCACGGGCATCGGTCATGTAGACGTGATACTCGTTGCGCACTTTGTGAATACCGCTGATGTTGGCGCGAAAGGGTCGCTGATGAAGCTGCGAAAAGGCCTGCGCCAGCTTGCCCTGCTGCGCATCTCCCGAGAGTAAATCGTCCCGCCCGACTTCAGCCAGCAGCGTGGCGGTGTCGATCAGGGTCCCTTCCGTGGCCCTGCGCACGCCGGGCTTTACCTCCTGGACAAAGATCGACAGCACAAACCACGCGGCGATGGCCACAATCAGGAAGTACCCCAGCAACAGCCGCATGCCGATGCGCATTAATACAATCCCAGACTGTAGCCCATACCCCGGTGGGTGCTGATAGGGGAAAGCTGATCATTTACCGCCCGCAGCTTGGCACGCAGGGTCTTGATATGGGTATCCACGGTGCGATCGAAGCTGTCGCCCTCCTCTCCCCAGACTTTATCCATCAGCTGCTGACGAGAATAGACCCGGCCCGGCGACTGCAGCAGCGTTTTGAGCAGCAGAAACTCGTAGCGCGTCAGCGGCAACGGCTCTCCGCACCAGCTGATGCGGGCGGCGGGTTCGTTCAGTTCAAACTGGCCGATACGGACGACCTCAGACGGCGCGGTAGATTTTTGCAGCCGCCGTAAGATGGTGCGCACCCGGGCGCACACTTCCCGGGGCGAGAAGGGTTTGGCGACGTAATCATCCGCCCCGATCTCCAGCCCAAGCAGCTTATCCACCTCATCGCTGCGGGCGGTCAGGAACAGCACCGGCAGCGCGGGATGCTGCGCCAGCAGCTGGCGGCACAGCTCAAAGCCGCTGATATCCGGCAGGCCGACATCCAGAATAGCGAGCGCCGGGATCTGCCGGCGTACCTCCTCCAGCACGGGCAGGCCGCGTTCGAAGGCCTTTACCGCAAATCCCTCCTGCTGAAGCATGTAGATCAGCGTCTCGGCGATACTGATTTCGTCTTCAACCAGCCAGACCACAGGTTGTTGCATGGGCTATCCCTGAATTAATGCCACGGCATAATCGGCACTGCGCTAAGGGCGTTTTTCGGTGACCCTTCCACGACCTTATCCGAGTAGGCCAGATAGGCCAGGGCGTTACGCTTCGCATCATAGAAACGCACGACCTGCAGTTTTTTGAACACCAGCGAGGTGCGTTTCTGGAACACCACTTCGCCCTGCGACTTGCCGTTTTTGATCTTATCGCTCAGCTCAACCGGCCCAACCTGCTGACAGGAGATCGCCGCGTCGGAGGTGTCTTCCGCCAGCCCCAGCCCGCCTTTAATCCCGCCTGTTTTGGCGCGACTGATATAACAGGTCACATTTTTCACATCGGGATCGTCAAAGGCTTCAACGACAATTTTATGGTCGGGCCCGAAAACCTTAAATACGGTATCAACGGAACCAATTTCTTCTGCCTGTGCGGCATGACCGGTTAATAACAGCAGCGTGGTGAGGATCAATGTCTTGTATTTCATATTGTTACCATATTTGAAAATTACATTGCGTCATTATTCAACAATCGCGAGAAAAAAGTAGCAAGATCACAGGATTAGAATATATTCCCCCAGAACAGGGGGTAAAGCGCATTTAAGCGCAAAAAAAACACTGAATGCTAAAACATCAAAAAATGCTATTATCCGCTAACCTGTTAGCAGGGTGTCTGCTGTATTAAGGATGAGGATAGTATATGGATCAGGCTGGAATTATTCGCGATCTTCTTACCTGGCTGGAAGGCCATCTGGACCAGCCTTTGTCACTCGATAATGTGGCGGCAAAAGCGGGATATTCTAAGTGGCACTTACAACGGATGTTCAAGGATGTCACCGGTCACGCCATCGGCGCTTATATCCGCGCGCGTCGACTGTCCAAATCCGCCGTGGCGCTGCGCCTGACTGCGCGTCCTATTCTGGACATCGCCTTACAGTATCGTTTTGATTCGCAGCAGACCTTTACCCGTGCGTTCAAAAAACAGTTCTCCCTGACCCCTGCACTCTATCGCCGCTCGCCGGACTGGAGCTCCTTCGGGATGCGTCCGCCGCTGCGTCTGGGCGAATTCGAGCTGCCGAAGCACGAGATGGTCACTCTGCCGGATACCCATTTGATTGGGACCACCCAAAGCTACTCCTGCTCGCTGGAGCAGATCTCCGAGGTCCGTCACCAGATGCGCGTCCAGTTCTGGCGGGATTTCCTCAGCCACGCACCGGCCATTCCGCCATTGCTGTATGGTCTGAACGAGACCCGGCCGAGTCTGGAAAAAGATGACGAACAGGAGGTCTTCTACACCACGGCGTTAACGCCTGAGATGGCCAACGGCTATATCCAGGGCTCGAAACCGGTGGTGGTGGAAGGCGGTGAATACGTGATGTTCACCTATGAAGGGCTGGGTACCGGCGTGCAGGACTTTATCATGACGGTCTACGGGACCTGCATGCCGATGCTGAACCTCAATCGCAGAAAGGGTCAGGATATTGAGCGTTACTATCCGTCAACGGATGTGAAGCCGGACGAACGCCCAATCGATTTGCGCTGCGAATACCTGATTCCGGTTCGCCGTTAACGCTGTAGCTCATCTAACGCAGGGGCATCGAGATGCGAGATATCCCCTGCCATCTCCACAATCCAGCCTGATGCCAGCCACGGACTCTGCTGATAGTCGATGCGGGAAAGCGAGCAGTTACGCAGACGCAGACGACGCTCGGCCCAGGCCGGCAGCCCCAGAATCGTACTGACCAGGCAGCCCAGCGCCATGCCGTGACTCACCAGCAGCGGTCGACTGCCCTCGGGCAGATCCAGACAGGCCGCCAGCGCCGCGTGCATACGCTCGCTCATCTCCTGCATTGATTCGCCCTGAGGTATACGGCCATCTTCAGAGCCGTTAACCAGCGTGCGGCGCCATGCCTCTTCCTCTTCGGTGAGGCTATCGATAAGACGCTTTTCCAGCACCCCCATATCAAGCTCGCGCAGACGGGCATCGACAGTGACATCGCAGCCGCAGGCCTGCGCGATAATCTCTGCTGTGCGTCGCGTGCGACCTAAATCGCTGGCGATGATGTGGGTAATGCCCAGCGTTCTGGCGCGTTCGCCTACCTGACGGGCCTGTTCTTCGCCCTTGGCAGTAAGTGGACTGTCTGACTGGCCTTGAATACGTCGCTCGGCGTTCCACTGCGTTTCACCGTGGCGAACAAGGTATACCTGTAACATGCTTTTTTTCCGTTATACTGCGATGATATTTTTAGAGTTAGGCTTAATTATGCACCAGGTTGTCTCTGCTACCACTAATCCTGCCAAAATTCAGGCAATTCTAAGAGCATTCGACGAGATCTTCGGCGAAGGATCCTGCCACATTACGCCCGTCAGCGTCGAGAGCGGCGTACCGGAACAGCCATTCGGCAGCGAGGAAACCCGCGCTGGCGCACGAAACCGCGTGGCTAACGCCAGAGTCGCCTGTCCTGATGCGGACTTTTGGGTGGCGATCGAAGCAGGCATCGACGAAGGGGCCACCTTTAGCTGGGTGGTTATCGAAAGCCGGGAACAGCGTGGCGAAGCACGCTCAGCCACCCTGCCGTTACCGGAGGTCATTCTGAACAAAGTACGTGACGGTGAAGCGCTCGGCCCGGTGATGTCGCAGTACACGGGTATCGATGAGATTGGGCGTAAAGAGGGGGCGATTGGGGTCTTTACCGCCGGAGCGCTGACGCGCTCAAGCGTTTATCATCAGGCGGTGATTCTGGCGTTAAGCCCGTTCCATAACGCGATTTACCGTTAATTGCCGGAGCATTGCCGGATGGCGGCTTCGCCTTATCCGGCCCAGGGTAAATCCGATCAGGCATTGTTCAGTAGCACCTGCTCCAGCCAGTGGCGCAGCTCAACCGGCGCCGATTTCAGGCTGTTCGATCCGCGGGTGATGGTGGCGATCCCCGCCCCCAGCTCGCTTTTCAGCTCGCGCTGGCTCATCTCGCCGCGCAGCAACTCCTCAATGATCCGCACCCGCGTACCCAGCGCCTCGCGCTCGTCGGGGGTAAGCATCAGCTGCAGCAGCGGCAGATGCAGATCCTGTTCATAAGACTGGCGAAGCAGCTCCACAAAACGAAGCCACTCCTGGTGACGTTGTTCGGCCATAGCCGATGAATAAGGGGAATGCTGGGTCATGTTATGCCGCCTGTTGTACTCTTAAACGAGTACAAGCATAACATAACCCACACCGATCAGTAACGTCGCTGCCACTCACTGTCGCTCATCAGGGCATCTTTCTGTCCCATGAAGTAGCGATAGTAAGCATCATATGCCAGCACGTTCTTCACATAGCCGCGGGTTTCCGAGAACGGAATGCTCTCGACAAAGGCCACCGCGTCGATGCGTCCGGCGCTGTTGCCAAGCCAGGTGCGTACCCGTCCCGGACCGGCGTTATAGGCCGCCGAGGCGAAGATGCGGTTATCGCCGAACTGATCGTAAACGCTCTGCAGATAGGTGGTGCCGATGTTGATGTTGGTCTCCGGATCCAGCAGCTGCGACGGACTGCTGTAGCCCGGGAGATTAAACTTCTTCACCGTATGGGCGGCGGTCGCAGGCATCACCTGCATCAGCCCGCTGGCCCCCACCGGCGAGCGCACTTTCGGGTTCCAGGCGCTCTCCTGACGGGCAATCGCCATTGCATAGCTCTGAGGAATGTCTTTCCCGCTGGTATAACGTTCGAAGAGATCGTTATAGGCCAGCGGGAAACGCTCTTCGAGATGATCCCACAGCTTGCCGGCGATCGTCGCCTGCACGCTCAGATCCCACCAGCGGTTATCGAAGGCATAGCGCGCCAGCTGGGCTTTCTCGTCGACGGTGCGGCTGGTGACCAGATTCGCCCATTCGCTGCGGGCGGTGTTATCCATATTCCAGTACATCAGCTCGCGCACCCGCGCCATCTCCGGTCCATTCACCAGCGCCGCATTAACGCCGGACGGCGCTTTATCGATCCTGAAGCTGTACTCTTCGCCGAGCCGCTGGGCCGCCGCCATCGGATAGAAACCACGCTGCTGCATCAGGGCACGCAGGATCGATTTCGCCTCGTCGTCGCGCCCCCGCTCCAGCAGGAGATCGGCCTGCCAGTAGCGCCACTCGTCTTTCTCTTTGGCCTCCATCGGCAGCCGCGCCAGCCAGGTGTTCAGGCCACGGCGATCGCCGTTACCCAGCGCCATCCGCACGCGTCGCTCCACCAGCGAGGTGGACTGGGAGCGCATAATCGCATCATCGCGCCAGCGCGCCTGTTCATCGGTGAGGTCGTTGCCCATCAGCCGCCACGCCACGATATCGCGTAGCTCCTGGATCTGATCCTCATTCAGCTGCTGCGCCTGGGCCAGGGTGGGGATCATCAGCCGGGCGTTTTCCACGTCGTCCCGCGCCACGCTGGTAAAGGCCACCGCCGCCATCTGACGGGTAAAATCGGTGGAGCCGGTGTTACGGGCAAAGTCCATTACCGTCTTCGGATCGTTTGCCAGCTGGATCAGGGCGCTGGAGATGGTCTGGTACTCCGGCGGCATCTGGCCGGCGAGGGTGGTCACCAGACGGGTGTTGCCCGCTTTCATCGCCAGACGGATCCGTTCGAGGTAAGCCAGCGGATCCTGCTTGCCGGAAGCGCGCCAGGCGCCGAACAGCGAGTCGCAGGCGTTCGGCTGGCTTTTACCGGTGAGCCACAGCTCTTTAGCGCCATTCCAGGCCTCTTCCTGCTGACCCGTCGCCCACTTCGCATAGTAGTAGTTACACTGCGCTTCGGTAGTGCCCGGCTTCTCGGGGCTGAAGGCCAGCAGGCCGCGCCAGTCTTCACGACGCGCCAGCTCGTTCACAAAGCGCGACTGCAACGTGCGCGCGGGCGGCAGCGTCGGGTTGGCCTGAATAAAGTTTTTGACGGTGATCGTCGGCTGGTTCATCAGATCGTCGGTCAGCTGCCGGTATTCCAGATAGGGGTACAGCGGATACGCTTTCAACGTCGGCATCAGGGCCTGCACCGTCTCCATCTGTCGCTGATCCCACGCCTGCTTGATCTGGGCATAGCGGTTACGTTGTTCATCCAGTGAATCGGCTCGCGCCACGCTGCTGATGGTCAGCACGCATACGCTGGCAGCAAGCATTCGCCAGGCCACCTGTTTGGCTTTTACCACACGCTCGTCCTCTGTTAATCGTCATTAAATGCAGCATCGTGCCGCGCAAAAGCGTAATTAACTTATGCTAACCAGGCATCCCTTAACGCGCCACGTTACGGACACATTTTTACCTTTCTTGCGCGCTTTAACACTCCCGCAGTCGATAGCTGGGATTAGAGAGGGAAAAAGGCTACACTTCGCCACTATTCTCATTACGATAAAAGAGGCGAAGTCCAACGTGGCTCAATTCGTTTATACCATGCATCGTGTCGGCAAAGTGGTTCCGCCGAAACGTCATATTCTCAAAAATATCTCGCTGAGCTTCTTCCCGGGCGCAAAAATCGGTGTTCTGGGTCTCAACGGTGCCGGTAAGTCCACCTTGCTGCGCATCATGGCGGGCATCGATACAGACATCGAAGGTGAAGCCCGTCCACAGCCTGGCCTCAAAATCGGTTACCTGCCGCAGGAACCGAAGCTGAACCCGGAGCACACCGTGCGTGAATCCGTCGAAGAAGCCGTGGCCGAAGTGGTTAACGCGCTGAAAGGTCTGGATGAGGTGTACGCGAAGTACGCCGAGCCGGATGCGGACTTCGATAAGCTCGCGGCTCAGCAGGGCAAGTTTGAAGAGATCATCCAGGCACATGACGGTCACAACCTGAACGTACAGCTGGAGCGCGCGGCCGATGCCCTGCGTCTGCCAGACTGGGATGCCAAAATTGAAAAACTGTCCGGTGGTGAACGCCGCCGCGTCGCGCTGTGCCGTCTGCTGCTGGAAAAACCAGACATGCTGCTGCTCGACGAACCGACTAACCACCTGGATGCGGAATCCGTCGCCTGGCTGGAACGCTTCCTGCACGACTTCGAAGGCACCGTGGTGGCGATCACCCACGACCGTTACTTCCTCGATAACGTTGCGGGCTGGATCCTCGAGCTGGACCGCGGTGAAGGCATTCCGTGGGAAGGTAACTACTCCTCCTGGCTGGAGCAGAAAGATCAGCGTCTGGCGCAGGAAGCTTCTCAGGAAGCCGCTCGTCGCAAGTCGATTGAGAAAGAGCTGGAGTGGGTTCGTCAGGGCGCGAAAGGCCGTCAGTCTAAGGGCAAGGCCCGTCTGGCACGCTTTGAAGAGCTGAACAACACCGAATACCAGAAACGTAACGAAACCAACGAACTGTTCATTCCACCTGGAGCCCGTCTGGGTGACAAAGTGGTTGAAGTGAGCAACCTGCGTAAATCCTACGGCGACCGCGTGCTGATCGACGATCTGAGCTTCTCAGTACCGAAAGGCGCGATCGTGGGCATCATCGGTCCGAACGGTGCGGGTAAATCGACCCTGTTCCGCATGATGTCCGGTCAGGAATCCCCTGACAGCGGCACCATCACCCTGGGTGATACCGTGAAGCTGGCCTCCGTTGACCAGTTCCGTGACGCGATGGATGACAGCAAAACCGTGTGGGAAGAAGTCTCCGGCGGGCAGGATATCATGCGTATCGGCAACACCGAGATGCCAAGCCGTGCCTACGTGGGCCGCTTCAACTTCAAAGGTGTTGATCAGGGTAAACGCGTGGGCGAGCTGTCCGGCGGTGAGCGTGGTCGTCTGCACCTGGCGAAACTGCTGCAGGTTGGCGGTAACGTTCTGCTGCTCGATGAACCCACCAACGACCTCGACATCGAAACCCTGCGTGCGCTGGAAAACGCCATGCTGGAGTTCCCGGGCTGCGCGATGGTTATCTCGCACGACCGTTGGTTCCTCGACCGTATCGCGACCCACATTCTGGATTATCAGGATGAAGGGAAAGTGGAGTTCTTCGAAGGTAACTTCACCGAATACGAAGAGTACAAGAAACGCACCCTGGGCGCCGACGCGCTGGAGCCGAAGCGTATCAAGTACAAGCGTATCTCGAAATAAAACGCAAAACGGCAACCAACAGGTTGCCGTTTTTTTATATTTGTACCCTCTCCCCGTGGGCTGAGGGCCAGGGTGAGGGGACCTATCCCTTCTCCCCCATCATCTCTTTCACCAGCTCCACGCAGCGCAGGAATCGGGCATCATAATCCGCCTCTTCCACATGCACAAAATCGATATTGTTCGCCTGAAGCATCTCTACCAGCATGGTCTGGAACTCTTTACGGTCCACCGAGCTGCCCAGGCTGCGCATCCCATCGGCCACCCACGGGGTGTTGTTCTCCAGCAGGATCACCAGGTCAAAGCGGTATTCGTCGATCAGCGCCTGCACAAACGGATGCTCGCGCCCTTCGTACTTTTTACAGAACGCCTGAGTGGTAACGAAATCGGTATCGACAAAGGCCACTTTGTTGGCATATTTCACGGCAAAATCAATGTACTGGGCATGCCCGAGCGCAATTTTGTCGTAGTCGGAATACTGGAGCGCCATCTCATCCCCGCCGAGGTGCGAGAAGACATAGTCCCGGCCATACTCCCAGGCGCTGGTGGTGTTGAAGATGTTCGCCAGCTTGTTCACCAGCGTGGATTTGCCGCTGGACTCCCCGCCGAGGATCGCCACGGTGCGCACAAAGAACGGCTTCACTTCCGTCGGAATGTACTCCCAGTAGCGGAATGGGTTTTCACGGATCTGCGCCCCGCTGATGTTCATAAAGGTGCGTTTAGGATCGATCAGCACCGTTTCGGTGCCCAGATGCTGGGGATACTGCGAGGCATCGGACTCTTCAGAGGTGTAGATAAAGTTAGGCTGGATGCCCTTCTCTTCCATAAAGGCTTTTATGCCGTTGCTCCACACGTCCCAGCCGTGGGGATAAGGCTCCATGCCCTCTTCGTTGAAGGCATGGATACGGATATTTTTCTGATACTTAAAGGTCTGCAGCAGCCAGCGCAGGCGATCGGAAACGGTCGGCTGCTGGGACATGGCGCTGGCTTCGAACAGCTCGCGGTCGCGCGTGTCATCGTAGCCCATGATGATATGCAGTTCGTCCACCTGGCTACAGGCGCGCTGGATCAGGTAGACATGGCCGGTGTGCAGCGGATAAAACTTGCCGAACACCACACCGATGTTCTTCTGCATCCGCGGAAATTCGAGCCCCAGAAAGCGATGCAGCGCTTCCAGCTTTTGCGCGCTGGGGCTTTTGATTTTGGCATTCAGCAGCTGACTTAAATAGCCCTTGGTCATACCGCTGGCTTCCGCCACCTGCTGCAGAGTGCAGCCCTTCTGGCGGATAGCGGTCTTGATATAGTCAAATGACGACATAAATTACGGTGCCTCCTGCAACAACGAATAAGTAATTATAAGTCGTCAAAAACACTTAGCGCATCAGAGAGTTTTTTAACGGGAAAGACCGTCATCCCTTCCGGCAGCTTTTTCGGCACGTTGGCGGCGGGCACAATCGCCCGGCGGAAGCCGTGTTTTGCCGCCTCGGAGATCCGCTCCTGGCCGCTCGGCACCGGACGGATCTCTCCCGCCAGCCCGACTTCGCCAAACACCACCAGATCCTGGGGCAACGGTCGGTCGCGCAGGCTGGAGACCATCGCCAACAACAGCGCGAGGTCGGCGCTGGTTTCGGTCACTTTTACCCCACCGACCACGTTGACGAAGACGTCCTGATCCGCCATCTGCAGGCCGCCGTGACGGTGCAGCACCGCCAGCAAAATCGCCAGACGGTTTTGTTCCAGACCCACCGCCACGCGACGCGGGTTACCCATCATCGAATGATCGACCAGCGCCTGGATCTCCACCAGCAGCGGGCGTGTCCCTTCCCAGACCACCATCACCGAACTGCCGGAGGTGACTTCATCACCGCGGCTCAGGAAGATGGCCGACGGGTTACTGACTTCACGCAGCCCCTGCTCGGTCATGGCAAACACGCCCAGCTCATTCACCGCTCCAAAGCGGTTTTTATGGCTGCGCAGGGTACGGAAACGGGTATCGGCATCGCCATCCAGCATTACGGAGCAGTCGATACAGTGCTCGAGGACCTTCGGACCGGCCAGGGCACCGTCTTTGGTGACGTGACCGACCATGATGATCGCCACGCCGCGGGTTTTGGCGAAGCGCGTCAGGTAGGCTGCGGTCTCACGCACCTGGGCCACGCTGCCCGGCGACGACTGCACGTCGGCCATGTGCATCACCTGGATGGAGTCGATCACCATCAGCTTCGGCTGCTCTTCTTCAGCAATCATGCAGATCTGCTCGATGCTGGTTTCAGAGAGCATATTCAGATCCTGGGTCGGCAATGCCAGGCGGTGCGCGCGCATCGCCACCTGCTGCAGGGACTCTTCCCCGGTGACGTACAGGGTCTTCATCTGGGACGCGAGTTTGCACAGGGTTTGCAGCAGCAGGGTGGATTTCCCGGCACCCGGGCTCCCGCCAATCAGAATGGCGCTCCCCGGGACCACGCCGCCGCCCAGCACCCGGTCGAACTCTTTAAACCCGGTGGAGAAGCGCGGCAGGGCTTCAAGGCTGATGTCGGAGAGCTTCTGGACTTTCGATACGCCCGCGTTGCCTGCGTAACCGCTCAGACGCTCGTTACGGGCTACGGTAGGTGAAGCGGCAACTCCGCGCACTTCGGTGATGGTGTTCCAGGCATGACAGGCGCTGCACTGCCCCTGCCAGCGCGGATAATCCGCACCACATTCATTACAGACAAATGCGCGTTTTGGAGCTTTCGCCACGTTTTACCTCTTTATTTCTGATTCACGCTGCCGGAGAGAATGCAGAACACCCCCATCAGGTCAGCATGACGGATAATGACTTCCGTCTTTTCATTCACGGTCGGTTTGGCATGGTAAGCAATGCCAAGCCCGGCCACTTTAATCATCGGCAGATCGTTCGCGCCGTCGCCAATCGCCACCGTCTGGGCAACCGGGATATCATACTTTTCCGCCAGTCGCGTCAGGGTGCTGGCCTTAAACTGGGCATCGACGATCTGGCCAACCACGTTGCCGGTCAGCTTCCCGTCTCGGATCTCCAGTTCGTTGGCAACCACCGCATCCAGGCGCAGCTTGTCGCGCAGATACTCGGCAAAGAAGGTAAAGCCGCCGGAGGCGATAGCCACTTTCCAGCCCAGGGTTTCCAGCTTCAGCACCAGCTGCACCAGCCCCGGCATCAACGGCAGCGTTTCACGCACCTGCATAAGGATATTGGCGTCGGCATCCTTCAGGGTCGCCACGCGCTGTTTCAGGCTGGCGGTGAAGTCCAGCTCGCCGCGCATGGCGCGCTCGGTCACTTCGGCCACCATCTCGCCGGTACCGGCCAGTTTGGCGATCTCGTCGATGCACTCGATCTGAATGGCGGTGGAGTCCATGTCCATCACCAGCAGCCCCGGGGTTTTCAGGTGCGGGATTTTACCGAGCGGAGCCACATCCAGCCCGGCGTCGTGCGCCAGACGGGTAGCGCGCTGGGTCAGGGAACCGGCCAGGCGGATGACCTGATAATCTTCCACGCACCAGGCGGCGACGATCACCATCGCGGCACCCAGCTTGCTCTGATACTGAGTTAACTGCTGTTTATCCAGGCCGCGTCCATACAGCAGCCAGCCGCTACGGCCAGCATGGTAATCCAGTGGCATTACCTCATCGCCACTTAATGAGAGCGGCAATCCTGGCCAGAGAGAGACATCATTGGGCAGGTCGCACCAGGTAATGTTTGGCATTAAAGCTCCTGTAAAATCGTTCGCGCCGGGAATCATCCAGGGGGGGAAAATAACGCATGAGGCTACCTTGTAACCATCACTTCTGGCAACATTAACCCCGAAAATTTTCAGCAGGTGGAATATGGCTCGTGCAAAACTGAAATTCCGGCTTCATCGTGCCGTGATTGTCCTCTCCTGTCTGGCCCTGTTAGTGGCGCTGATGCAGGGCGCATCCTGGTTCAGCCAGAATCATCAACGACAGCGTAACCCGCAGCTTGAAGAGCTGGCGCACACCCTGGCGCGTCAGGTCTCGCTCAATGTCGCCCCTCTGATGCGTACCGAATCGCCGGATGAAAAGCGCATTGCGCAGGTGCTGCGTCTGCTGACCGACGAGAGCCGCATTCTCGATGCCAGCGTCTATGACAACGAGGGCGCGCTCATCGCCCGGGCCGGCGAGCATGTGGAGGTGCGCGACAGGCTGGCGCTGGATGGTAAAAAAGCCGGCGGCTATTTTAATCAGCAGCTGGTGGAGCCGATTCAGGGCAAAAACGGGCCGCTCGGCTATCTGCGTCTGACCCTCGACACCCATACTCTGGCCACCGAGGCGAAGCAGGTGGATAACACCACTAACATCCTGCGCCTGATGCTGCTCCTGTCGCTGGCGATTGGCGTGGTCCTGACCCGCACGCTGCTCCAGGGCAAACGCACCCGCTGGCAGCAGTCGCCATTCCTGCTCACCGCCAGCAAGTCGGTACCGGAAGAGGAAGAGAGCGAGAAGAAGGAATAGTGGTAAAGTAGCCGGACGATTCAGAAAAGGAACTTTGCCATGACGACCTTACGCCTGCTTATCTCTGACTCTTACGATCCCTGGTTTAATCTCGCGGTAGAAGAGTGCATCTTCCGTCAGATGCCCGCCACGCAGCGGGTGCTGTTCCTGTGGCGCAACGCCGATACGGTGGTCATTGGCCGGGCGCAAAATCCGTGGAAAGAGTGCAACACCCGACGTATGGAAGAGGACAACGTGCGTCTGGCGCGTCGCAGCAGCGGCGGTGGCGCAGTGTTCCACGACCTCGGCAATACCTGCTTTACCTTTATGGCGGGGAAACCGGAGTACGATAAAACCATCTCCACGTCGATTGTCCTCAACGCGCTCAATTCGCTCGGCGTGACGGCTGAAGCCTCCGGACGTAACGATCTGGTGGTCAAAACGCCGGACGGGGATCGCAAAGTGTCCGGCTCTGCCTATCGCGAAACGATGGACCGTGGTTTCCACCACGGCACCCTGCTGCTGAACGCCGATCTCAGCCGCCTGGCGAACTACCTGAATCCCGACAAGAAAAAGCTACAGGCCAAAGGGATTACCTCCGTGCGCGGCCGGGTAGCGAATCTGGTCGAACTGCTGCCGGGGATCACTCACGAGCAGATCTGTGAGGCCGTACGCGAGGCGTTTTTTGCCCATTACGGCGAGCGCGTGGAAGCGGAAGTGATCTCCCCGGACAAGACCCCGGATCTGCCAAACTTCGCCGAGACCTTTGCCCGCCAGAGCAGCTGGGAGTGGAACTTCGGTCAGGCCCCTGCCTTCTCGCACCTGCTGGATGAGCGTTTTACCTGGGGCGGCGTGGAGCTGCACTTCGACGTGGAGAAAGGCCATATCACCCGCACGCAGGTCTTTACCGATAGTCTGAATCCGGCACCGCTGGAAGCACTCGCGGCACGCTTACAGGGCTGTTTGTACCGGGCGGACAGGCTGCAGCAGGAATGCGACGCACTGACTGGCGATTTTCCGGAGCAGGAAAAGGAGTTGCGGGAGCTGTCGGCGTGGATTGCGCGGGCGGTGCGGTAGTAAAAAGCCCGCTGGCGCTACGCTTAGCGGGCCTGGAAAACCGTAGGCCGGGTCAGGCGAAGCCGCCACCCGGCACAACAGCTCTTACTCTTTATCGCCCAGCAGAACGGATTCCAGCGCGATTTTGATCATGTCGTTGAAGGTGGTCTGACGCTCAGCGGCAGTGGTCTGCTCGTGAGTACGGATATGGTCAGACACGGTGCAGATGGTCAGCGCTTTTGCACCAAACTCAGCCGCTACGCCGTAGATGCCTGCCGCTTCCATTTCCACGCCCAGGATGCCGTATTTCTCCATCACGTCGAACATCTCGCCGCCGTCCGGCGCATAGAACAGATCCGCAGAGAAGATGTTGCCCACGCGTGCTTCAACGCCCAGCGCTTTGGCCGCGTCAACCGCGTCACGCACCATGCCGAAGTCAGCAATGGCCGCGAAGTCGTGATCTTTAAAACGCATGCGGTTCACTTTGGAATCGGTGCAGGCACCCATACCAATCACGATGTCACGCAGTTTCACGTCCATACGCACGGCACCACAGGAGCCCACGCGGATGATTTTCTTCACGCCGAAGTCGGTGATCAGCTCTTTGGTGTAGATGGAGCAGGATGGGATACCCATGCCGTGACCCATGACGGAGATTTTGCGGCCTTTGTAGGTACCGGTGAAGCCCAGCATGCCGCGCACGTTGTTCACTTCACGCACGTCTTCGAGGAAGGTTTCTGCAATGTGCTTCGCGCGCAGCGGGTCGCCCGGCATCAATACGACGTCAGCGAAATCACCCATCTCTGCATTAATATGAGGAGTTGCCATCTTCAGTTCCTTTTCATTTGAATTTTTTTGCCCGGTGGCGCTTCGCTTACCGGGCCTACGGTTTTGTAGGCCGGGTAAGGCGCAGCCGCCACCCGGCAATGACCTCAGAACATGGCCTTGCCATATTCCATGTCAGACGTACCAAAGTATTTCGCGATGGTCTGGCCGATATCCGCGAAGGTTTCACGGTGGCCCAGCGAACCTGGTTTGACTTTCGGGCCGTACACCAGCACCGGAATGTGCTCACGGGTGTGGTCGGTACCGGTCCAGGTTGGGTCGCAGCCGTGGTCCGCGGTCAGGATCAGAATGTCATCTTCCCCCACCAGCTCCATCAGCTCCGGCAGACGGCGGTCAAACAGTTCCAGACCGGCCGCATAGCCCGCGACGTCGCGACGGTGGCCCCAGGAGGAGTCGAAGTCTACGAAGTTGGTGAAGACGATGGTGTTGTCGCCCGCGTCTTTCATCTCTTTGACGGTAGCGTCGAACAGCGCGTCCAGACCGGTGGCTTTCACTTTTTTGGTGATGCCGCAGTTGGCGTAGATATCCGCGATTTTACCCACGGAAACCACCTGGCCCTTTTTCTCATCAACCAGTTTTTGCAGCACGGTCGGTGCTGGTGGCTCAACGGCCAGGTCGTGACGGTTGCCGGTACGCTGGAAGTTACCCGCCTTGTCGCCAACAAACGGACGCGCAATCACGCGGCCAATGTTGTAGCCGCCTTCGGTCAGCTCTTCACGGGCGATTTCACACAGCTCGTACAGGCGATCCAGACCAAAGGTCTCTTCGTGACAGGCGATCTGGAACACGGAGTCCGCCGAGGTGTAGAAGATCGGCTTGCCGGTTTTCATGTGCTCTTCGCCGAGCTGATCCAGAATCACGGTACCGGAAGAGTGGCAGTTACCGAGGTAGCCCGGCAGGTTGCCGCGTTCTACCAGCTTATCCAGCAGCTCCTGCGGGAAGCTATTTTCGTGGTCAGAGAAGTAGCCCCAGTCGAACAGAACCGGCACACCGGCGATCTCCCAGTGCCCTGACGGGGTGTCTTTCCCGGAAGAGAGCTCGTGCGCCCAGGCGTAGGCACCCACCACTTCCGCATTGCCATCCATACCTGCGGCGACGTTGCCGGTAGAGCCTTCGTGGGCTTTTACCAGACCCAGACGCGTCAGGTTTGGCAGATTCAGCGGGCCCTGACGGCCAGTGTTCGCTTCGCCTTTTGCACAGGCTTCTGCGATGTGACCCATGGTGTCTGCACCGGTGTCACCAAAACGATCTGCGTCTTCTGTAGCGCCGATGCCGAATGAGTCCAGCACCATAATAAATGCACGTTTCATATGTTCTCCGTACTCAGTGCTTCGTAAAAAAGCGATCAGATCAGTATACCGCTATTCGGTAATGCGACGATAGACGGTCGGTGTGCTTTCTGGCGCTTTATCTGCCAGGGTGATGGCGGCCTTCACGGCTTTCGCCGCATCCTGCCAGCTGTTTTCATCTTTGGCGTGGATCACCGCCAGCGGACGTTGACCGTCAACGCTGTCGCCCAGACGGGCCATTTCGGTGAAGCCGACGCTGTAATCGATGGTGTCGGATGCCTGACGACGACCGCCGCCCATCGACACTACCGCCATACCCAGCGCGCGGGTGTCCATTGCGGAAACGAAACCTTCGGTATCTGCATAAACGGCTTTGCTGAGCATCGCGGTAGGCAGGTATTTCGCGTAGTTTTCCACGAAATCGGTCGGGCCTTTCTGGGCAGCAACCATGCGGCCAAAGATCTCGGCCGCTTTGCCGTTATCCAGCACTGCCTGCAGTTTAGTACGGGCTTCAGCGTCATCTTTCGCCAGATTACCGGAGATCAGCATCTCAACGCACAGCGCCATGGTCACGTCGAACAGGCGCGGGTTACGGTATTCGCCGGTCAGGAACTGCACCGCTTCGCGCACTTCAACCGCGTTACCGGCGCTGGAGGCCAGCACCTGGTTCATATCGGTGAGCAGCGCGGTGGTGCGCACGCCTGCGCCGTTGGAGACGCCAACGATCGCTTCGGCCAGCGCAGCAGAGAGTTCATAGGTCGGCATAAAGGCGCCGCTGCCCACTTTGACATCCATCACCAGCGCATCCAGACCTTCGGCCAGTTTTTTGGCGAGGATCGAGGCGGTAATCAGCGGGATGGAGTCGACGGTCGCGGTAATGTCACGCGTGGCGTAAAAACGCTTATCCGCCGGGGCAAGGGAGCTGGTCTGGCCGATAATCGCCACACCAACGTCCTTAATAATGTCGCGGAAGCGGTTGTCATCCGGGAAGATATCGAAGCCCGGAATGGCTTCCAGTTTGTCGAGCGTGCCGCCGGTATGGCCCAGGCCGCGCCCGGAGATCATCGGGATGTAACCGCCGCAGGCTGCCACCATCGGGCCCAGCATCAGGGAGGTCACGTCACCCACGCCGCCGGTGGAGTGTTTATCCACAATCGGGCCGTTGAGGTTAAGGCTCTTCCAGTCCAGAACGGTTCCTGAATCCCGCATCGCCATGGTCAGCGACACGCGCTCCGGCATCGCCATATCGTGGAAGAAAATGGTCATCGCCAGGGCCGCAATCTGCCCTTCAGAGATGGTATTGTCGCGAATGCCGTTGATAAAGAAACGGATCTCTTCGTCGCTTAAAGCATGACCATCACGTTTTTTACGAATAATTTCTTGTGCGAGAAACACGGTAACCTCCCGAAAGTAGGCCGGGTAAGCGTAGCGCCACCCGGCAATTCAAATCTTAGTAGCTGCTTGCGCTCTTACCATCGCCGTGACCCAGCGCTTTCAGCAGGCTGGCCAGCAGGCTGGATGCGCCAAAGCGGTAGTGACGGGAGTCGGCCCAGTCGGCCCCGAACAGCTCGTCGGCAATCGCCAGGAACTGCTGCGCGTCTTCAGCGGTACGCACGCCGCCTGCCGGTTTGAAGCCCACGGTTTTTTCCACGCCCATATCGCGGATCACTTCCATCATGATGCGTGCGCTTTCCGGGGTCGCGTTGACCGGCACTTTACCGGTAGAGGTTTTAATGAAATCAGCACCCGCTTTGATAGAGATTTCAGAGGCTTTACGAATCAGCGCCTCTTCTTTCAGCTCGCCGGTTTCGATGATCACTTTCAGCAGCACGTTTGCCGCGGCGCAGGCCTCTTTACAGGCTCTCACCAGATCGAAACCGACCTGCTCGTTACCAGCGATCAGCGCGCGGTACGGGAAGACCACGTCCACTTCGTCAGCACCGTAAGCGATAGCGGCGCGGGTCTCTGCCAGCGCGATTTCGATGTCGTCGTTACCGTGCGGGAAGTTGGTGACGGTGGCGATGCGCACGTCCGGCGTACCCTGCTCTTTCAGGGTTTTACGCGCAATCGGAATGAAACGCGGATAGATACAGACAGCCGCGGTGTTGCCCACTGCGGTTTTCGCCTGATGACACAGGGCGATCACTTTCTCGTTGGTGTCGTCGTCATTCAGGGTGGTCAGATCCATCAGTTTCAGGGCGCGCAGGCTGCTTGCGGTTAAATCGGTCATAACATTCTCCCGGCGTATAGCCGTAAAATTTTACCTTGCGGGTCTGTGAGTATTCTAACATCCACCCGCATTCTCACTTCGACATTCATCACAGTTAATGAAATACGCGTACAAATTTGCATAACCGTAATGAGATCCACTTCAAATAATTTAGCTGCAACTGCGGATTAAAGCGTCAGGCACACGCGCGGGATCAAAGGCGGCGGACGGGACTCTTTCTACAATCCTTCCCCATCACTGCAGAACAATAAGGAAGCGACCATGTCCCCCTCCAGCCCCGATGCCCTGCAACAACGTTGCCAGCAAATTGTGACAAGCCCGGTGTTAAGCCCCGAACAAAAACGCCACTTTCTGGCGCTGGAGGCGGAAAACAACCTGCCCTACCCGACCCTGGCCCCCGAAGCACGCCAGGCGCTGGAGGCGGGTTTTATCTGCGATATGTTTGAGGGCCATGCACCCTACAAACCGCGCTATGTGTTACCCGACTATGCGTTGTTCCTGAAACAGGGCTCGGCATGGCTGGAACTGGAAGGGGCGCAGGATCTGGACGATGCCCTGTCGCTGTTAACCATCCTTTACCACCATGTTCCGTCCGTGACCGGCATGCCGGTGTTCCTCGGCCATCTCGATACGCTGCTGCAGCCGTATGTTAGAATTCTAACACAAGAAGAAATCGATATTCGAATAAAACGTTTCTGGCGCTATCTCGATCGCACCCTGCCGGATGCCTTCGTTCATGCAAATATTGGCCCAGCCGATGGTCCGGTGACGCGCGCTATTTTACGCGCGGATGCCGAGCTGAAGCAGGTTTCACCCAATCTGACCTTTATTTATGACCCGGCGATCACCCCGGACGATTTGCTGCTGGAGGTGGCCAGCAACATCTGTGAATGCAGCAAGCCGCATATCGCCAACGGGCCGGAAAATGATAAAATTTTCACAAAAAATGGTTTTGGCGTCGTCAGCTGTTACAACTCCCTGCCGCTGGCGGGCGGGGGCAGCACCCTGGTGCGCCTCAACCTGAAAGCCATCGCCGAACAGAGCGATACGCTGGACGCGTTCTTCACCCGCACGCTGCCGCACTACTGTCAGCAGCAGATCGCCATCATCGATGCCCGCTGCGACGTCCTCTACCAGCAATCCGGTTTCTTTGAGAATAGCTTCCTGGTGAAAGAAGGGCTGATCGATCCCGACCGTTTTGTGCCGATGTTCGGTATGTATGGCCTGGCCGAAGCGGTGAACGTGCTGTGCGAGAAAGCCGGGATTAAGGGGCGTTACGGTAAGAATCCGCAGGCTAATGCGCTGGGGTACCGCATCAGCGAACAGTTAGCGGCCTTTGTGGAAAACACCCCGGTCAGACATGGCTGGAAGCAGCGCGCCCTGCTGCATGCCCAGTCGGGGATCAGCTCTGACGTCGGCACCACGCCGGGGGCGCGCCTGCCCTATGGCGATGAGCCCGACCCCATCAGTCATCTGCTGGCGGTGGCACCGCATCACCGGCACTATCACGCCGGGATCAGCGACATCCTGACCCTGGATGAAACCATCAAGCGCAATCCGCAGGCGGTGGTGGAGCTTTGCCTGGGCGCCTTCCGCGCCGGAATGCGCGAGTTCAGCGCCAATGTCGCGGGTAACGATCTGGTCCGCGTCACCGGCTATATGGTGCGGCTTTCCGATCTGGAGAAATACCGCGCCGAAGGCTCACGCACCAATACCACCTGGCTGGGTGAAGAGGCCGCCCGCAACACCCGCATCCTGGAGCGCCAGCCGCGCGTGATAAGCCATGAACAACAGATGCGCTTTAGTCAGTAAGGTTATCCCCTTCTCCTGCGTCGACGGGCCGGGCAGTCGCCTGGCCCTGTTTCTGCAGGGCTGTAACCTGCGCTGTAAAACCTGCCATAACCCGTGGACGATAGGCCGGTGCAACGACTGCGCCGCCTGCGTGCCGCACTGCCCGCATGAGGCGCTGAACATTCAGGCCGGACGGGTATGGTGGGATGACGCGCATTGCCAGCAGTGCGATACCTGTCTGCAGCTGTGCCCCCAGCAGGCGACACCGATGGCGCTGCGTTTCAGCGTGGAGGAGGTGATGGCCGAGGTCCGCAAGGTGTCGCCCTTTATCTCCGGCATCACCGTCAGCGGCGGGGAAGCCACCACCCAATTGCCGTTCCTGGTGGCGCTGTTTTCAGCCCTGAAAGCCGATCCGCAGCTGCAGCAGTTGTCATGTCTGGTGGACAGCAACGGCCTGTTAAGCGAGACCGGCTGGCAAAAACTGCTGCCGGTGTTTGACGGAGCGATGCTGGATCTCAAGGCCTGGGACCCTGCCCACCACCGCTACCTGACCGGACGCGACAACGCCCTCATCAAGCACAGCATCCGCTGGCTGGCCGCCCACAACCGGCTGAGCGAGCTGCGTCTGCTGGTGATCCCGGATCGCTGTGACTATCTGACGCACCGCCGGGAGCTGGTGGCTTTTATTCGCCGCTTAGGGGATGTGCCGGTCAGGATCAACGCCTTTCACGCGCACGGCGTCTATGGCGAAGCCCGGCACTGGCAGAGCGCTACGCAGGAGGATGTCGAACCGCTGGCGGAGGTGCTGGAGCGGGAGCGGATCAGGGTGATCCGCCCGGCACTCTACTTATAGCGGCAGGTCGAACAGCGTGCGGGTGTTGTGCAGCAGCGCGTCGGCGATCTCATCCGCTGGCTCGTCACGCAGTTCACACAACGTAGCAAATACCCGCGCCGCCTGCTCCGGGCGGTTCGGCTGGCCCTGATAACCGTTGAGCGGCATATCGGGGGCGTCCGTTTCCAGCAGCAGGGCGGAGAGCGGTAGCTGCGCCATCACATCCCGGGTTTTGCTGGCCCGGGGATAGGTAATAGTGCCCCCGACGCCGATTTTATAGCCCATCTCCACAAAGCGCTGCGCCTGTTGCAGGCTGCCGGCAAAACCGTGTACCACCCCGGTCCGGGGCAGATCCTGACGCTTGAGGTGCATCGCCAGTTTGTCGTGGGTGCGCCGGGAGTGGAGGATCACCGGCAGATCGTAGCGTTTCGCCAGCCTGAGCTGCGCGTCGAGGATCGCCTCCTGACGATCGAAGTGCGGATCCTCGCGATAGAGATCGAGGCCGATCTCCCCCACCGCCACCAGCCTCTCTGGCCGCGTCGCGAGCGCCGCTTCGAGCTGGTCCAGGTGCGCATCCTGATGGGATTCGATCACAATCGGATGCAGCCCCAGGGCCATATAGAGCGCAGGATAGCGCGCCCCGAGGCGCAGGACGCGATCGATGCTTGCCACATCAATGGCTGGCACAATAATCCCTATCACCCCGGCCTCGGCGGCACGCTGGATGCTGGCGGGTTCATCGTCGGTAAAAGGGGGGAAATCAAAGTGGCAATGGGTATCGATAAAGCGGTAAGTCACGCCAGATCCTCGTTATCAAACAGGGTGTCATTGGCCTCAGGGGCCATCACCAGCGGCGTAGGGACCACATCGTTGGCCACGCTTGCCGGAGGCACCACCGTCGTGGTCGGAACGATGATCCGACGCAGCGGCGGCTGCGCGGCCAGCAGTTTGCCCACCGTAGCCAGGAAATAACGCCCGCACAGGCGTCCGGTTTTGTAGTCGTCCCGCAGGGCGGGCACGCGGCTGCCCAGCGCCATGCTGTTGAGCGGGCGCGGGGGATAGATTTCAAAGATCCTGAGCTTGCCCGGCGGCTTCTCGATAAAACGCTGGATAGTGTGGTAGCTGGCCTCGTGATGGGAAACCAGATTCAGCATTGGCTGCAGGCTGCTGTCGCCCAGCCAGCGCTCCATCCGCTTAAACCATTGCGGCGTATAGTACATCTGTGACGGCACGGTGCGGATCACCACGATGGTCTGGGCCCCGCGTCGGGCCGCCTCCTGCACCGGGATCGCGTCGCTGACCCCGCCGTCGAGATAGGCGATGCCGTCCAGTGCCGCACCGGTGCGGTAGAAGCCGGGGATGGCACTGGTGGCGCGCAGGATATCCAGCCAGTTCTCCTTTTGCGGGGAGAAATAGCTGGCCGAGTAGTCGTCGCCGCGACAGGCGCACATCCAGAAAGCTTTTCCGGTATCGAACAGCCGCGAAGCGTTGTCCATTGCCAGCGGCATTTTGCTGGCAGTGGCATCCAGTAGCCAGTCAAGATCGATCAGATTACCGCCGCGCACAAAGCGCAGCGGATCGAAGAAGTCGCGGGAGGTGGTGTAACGCATAATCACTTTGCGGGCGTAACCCGGCTGATTACAGACGTAGGCCGAGAGATTCTGCGCCCCGGCGGAGGTGCCGAAATAGAGATCGAACGGATTAAACTGCGCGCGCATAAATTCGTCCAGCACGCCAGCCGTGAAGATCCCTCGCTGTCCGCCGCCCTCACACACCAGGGCAATCTGACCTGGTCGAAAAGGTTTCAGCGCCAGCGGCGCAATGTTGCCGAGCGTTACCGGAATTCGCTGCCCCACCTCTGCTTTCCTGTTTTTTTATTTATTCTGTTACTACACAGTAGCGTACACCGGGTGTTTTACTCAAATCGGATGCGGGCAAACGTCAGGCATAAAAAAAGGCTCATGCAGAGCATGAGCCTTTTTCGTCACGTACTCATAACCTGAGCTATGGACGACGGCGTCCGGTGAACAGGCTAACCAGGAACAGGATAATACCGACGACGAAGACAATTTTCGCCGCGCCCGCCGCGGTACCCGCCAGACCACCAAAACCCAGAGCGGCGGCAATTAACGCGATAACCAGAAAAATGATGCCCCAACGAAACATAAGACTCTCCTTAACCATAGTTAATGTCGACCGCATGGTGAGCGCTCAGGTTGCTCACGGCGATATCTAAGGTGTAATTCTTATCTCGCCTTCTGGCCTCAGCCAGAAGGACGATTGTCGTGTTTTATTTAACTTTCAGATCGTTTTTAACGCTTTTCACGCCATCAATGGCTTTTGCGATGCTTTCAGCACGGTCACTTTGTGCCTTAGACTCCACCGTACCGCTCAGCTGAACGACACCATCAGTGGTTTCAACTTTCACTTTACGTGATGGCACGATGTCATCAGCTAACAGTTTAGCTTTGATTTCGCTGGTAGTTGCAGTATCGCCGGCATAGCCTTTGGCAGACTGCTCTTTGCCGTCACGCACGTGCAGTTTGTCGCTGACAGAGGTCACACCCTCTACCTTTTTCGCCACGGCAACGGCTTTCTCAGCCTGCGCCTGGCTTTCGACAAAGCCACTCAGGGTGACCACATTTTTCTCGGTTTCTACGGAAATATCGGTGCTCTTGATATCATCAGCGTCTACCAGGGCAGCTTTTACTTTCGCTGTGATAGAGCTGTCATCCATGAAGTTACCGACTTTATTCATAGAGTTATCGATTTTTTCTCCAGCGGTATTTGCTGTGGAGTGCGCTTTTTCCGTGGCTGTGGTTTCTGCCATTGCAGAACCGCATACCAGAGCGCTACCCATCATTACCGCCAGCAGAGTTTTCGAAATCTTCAGTTTTTTAGTATTCATCGATGTATTCCTGTGGTTTGCTCCGAATTCGAGCGTCAAACATCACGTGTAAGTAGTCTTTCATACTTTCAATCAACACTCGGGCGAGATGAGAACCTTATCAACACGCATTGAGTGGAGCTTTCATCTGCGCCCGGTGTTAAACACTGAGTTAAATATAGATCACTCTCGCGACGCTGCTTTCAGAATTGGCTAAAAAACGAGCAACAAGTAACAAAAGATGATGAATTAAGAACATTCCGTAAGGGTTTAAAAAGGCAGGGATTTAAGCAGAGCACGGCGGCTGCCGTGCTCTGAGAAGGGATTAATGCTCGCGGGTTTTGCGGAACTGAACATCCGGGTAACGATCGTGCGCCAGGTTCAGGTTAACCATGGTTGGGGCGATATAGGTGAGGTTATCGCCGCCGTCCAGCGCCAGCTGGATCTCGTTCTTACGCTTAAATTCTTCGAATTTCTTCACGTCAGAACACTCAACCCAGCGTGCCGTCGCCACGTTGACCGATTCGTAGATCGCTTCAACATTATATTCGCTCTTCAGGCGAGCAACGACCACGTCGAACTGCAGCACACCGACAGCACCCACAATCAGATCGTTATTGGAGATGGGGCGGAACACCTGCACTGCACCCTCTTCCGACAGCTGAACCAGCCCTTTCAGCAGCTGTTTCTGCTTCAGCGGATCCCGCAGGCGGATACGACGGAACAGCTCCGGCGCGAAGTTCGGAATACCGGTGAACTTCATCATCTCGCCCTGGGTGAAGGTGTCACCGATCTGGATGGTGCCGTGGTTATGCAGACCAATGATATCGCCCGGGTAGGCCTCTTCCACGTGGGAACGGTCACCGGCCATAAAGGTCAGCGCATCGGAGATCACCACGTCTTTACCGGTACGCACCTGGCGCAGCTTCATGCCCTTTTCATACTTACCGGACACCACGCGCATAAAGGCTACGCGGTCGCGGTGTTTCGGGTCCATGTTGGCCTGGATCTTAAACACGAAGCCGGTGAACTTCTCTTCGCTGGCGACCACTTCACGGGTGTCGGTGTTGCGCGGCATCGGCTGCGGTGCCCACTCCACCAGGCCATCCAGCATATGGTCTACGCCGAAGTTACCCAGCGCCGTACCGAAGAAGACCGGAGTGATTTCACCCGCGAGGAACAGATCCTGGTCGAACTCATGGGAAGCGCCTTTCACCAGCTCCAGCTCGTCGCGCAGCTGCTCTGCCAGCTCATCGCCGACCGCCGCGTTCAGCTCCGGGTTATCCAGCCCTTTAACGACGCGAACCTCCTGGATGGTGTGACCTTTACCGGTCTGATACAGGTAGGTTTCGTCTTTATAAAGGTGGTAGACGCCTTTAAACAGTTTGCCGCAGCCAATAGGCCAGGTAATTGGCGCACAGGCGATCTTCAGCTCGCGCTCCACTTCGTCCATCACTTCCATCGGATCGCGGATGTCACGGTCGAGTTTGTTCATAAAGGTGAGGATCGGCGTGTCGCGCAGACGGGTAACTTCCATCAGCTTGCGGGTACGATCTTCAACCCCTTTCGCGGCATCGATCACCATCAGGCAGCAGTCCACCGCCGTCAGGGTACGGTAGGTATCTTCGGAGAAGTCTTCGTGACCCGGGGTATCGAGCAGGTTCACCAGGCAGTCGTGATACGGGAACTGCATCACGGAGGTGGTGATGGAGATACCACGCTGCTTTTCCATCTCCATCCAGTCAGATTTTGCATGCTGGCTGGAGCCACGGCCTTTTACCGTACCGGCGGTCTGGATCGCCTGTCCGAACAGCAGCACCTTTTCGGTGATGGTAGTTTTACCGGCATCCGGGTGAGAGATAATGGCAAAAGTACGGCGCTTGGCCACCTCTTGCAGATAAGGAGACAACGTCATAATTAATCTTCTTAGTAAGCGCGGCGACACGCCACGCATGATGAATACGAAAAATTGCGGCTATTTTACCCATCAATGGGGGGGAGGCAATCAGTGTTTACACAGGAGTTGCTCCAGTTCGCTCAGGGAGGTCACGGTCCAGGTCGGGTGGATCCCCTCCGGCAGGGGGCGGTTGTGCGCATTCAGCCAGCAGGTGGAGAGCCCGGCGTTCATTCCGCCGAGAATATCGGACTCGGCCGTATCCCCTACCATCAGCACTTTTGCCCGGTCAGGGTTGCCGGCCTGGGCCAGCGCATAATCGAAGATTTTCGCTGCCGGTTTGGCCACGCCAACCTGTTCGGAGATCACTAAGAGATCAAAGTAGTCACGAAAACCGGTGCGCTCCAGACGGATCTGTTGCAGGGCGGTAAAGCCGTTGGTGATGATCCCGAGCTTCGCCTTGCCTTTCAGGGAGGCGAGCAGCGACGCGGCACCCGGCAGGGGGGCGCAGATTTCGGCCATCGCGTTAAGGAAGGCGTGGTTCAGATCCCCTGGCGGAACGTTGAGGCGCTCGGACCACCCCTGAAAACGTTGGTGCTGCAGCTGTAACGCGGTGATCGCCCCGTTCTGGTAATCCACCCACAGCGGTTTGTTCACCGTCTGGTAATCCTGGAAGTCTTCAGCGGTAAAGGTCACGCTGTAGTCGAGAAACATCCGCTGTAAGCCGCCGAACGCATCGAAGGTAAACAGCGTTTCGTCAGCATCAAAGAAAATCCAGTCCCAGTTCATCGTTACAACCTTTTTTAGTTATCCAAGCGGCAGAGCCATAATGATGGCGTCTTCACGTCCTTCTGCGGTGGGGTAGTAGTTACGGCGGATCGTCGCCTCGTTGAAGCCCAGGCTTTCATAGAGTGCGATGGCGGCGGCGTTCGAGGCCCGTACTTCCAGCCACAGGGTGAAAACGTCCCGTGCTTCCAGCTCGCGAATTAAATGTTCCAGCAGTTCTCTGCCCAGCCCACGGCGCTGATAAGCAGGATCCACGGCGATGTTAAACAGCGTCGCCTCATCCAGAACGACCTGCGTAATGGCGAAAGCCGCCAGGGTATTATCGACATCCAGCCGATAGTTGAGGTAACGCTCGCCCTGGTTGCTGGCAAAAGTTTTTTCACTCCACGGAAAGGCGTGGGCGCGTTTTTCGATCTCAAAAGCCTGCGCTAAATCAGTCGTCGTGAGGGAAGAAATTGTGTTCATGTTCGCAGATTTGTTGCCACAGCGCGCGACGTGCCGCCGGGTTCGCGTTAAGTTCGTCCAGTACCGGAGTGGCCAGGTTGCCGCCCTCCAGCGTTATCTCTTCCGTCACGCCAAGTTGCCAGCTGTTACAGCGGCCCTCGGGGGGCAGCATCGCTACGCGCTCGGGCGTCAGCTGCAGCACCTGATCGGCACTCAGCTTAAGGGCGCGCAGCACGTCGGCAACCAGCGGCTCGCTCAGGGCGGGCAGGCTCTGCGCCACCATCACCAGACGAACGTGCGCCGGAAGCGAGATGGCGATTTCGCCCTGCAAGGCCGCCGGGCGGCGCAACGCCCACTGGGTGATGCCCAGTTGCTGTAATTGCCTGTCTCGTCGGGATGCCATTGCGAAAACTCCTGTCTGTCAGGCGCGCAAATATAGCAAATGTGTCGAATCTGCGCCATCTACCTACTATAATCCCCGCCTGAGTTTATTGAGGAACAATTCATGTCTGCATTTACCCCGGCAAGTGAAGTCTTGCTGCGCCACAGTGATGATTTCGAACAAAGCCGTATTCTGTTTGCCGGAGATATGCAGGATGACCTGCCTGCCCGTTTCGAGTGCGCCGAAAGCCGCGCCCACACCCAGCAGTATCACCACTGGCAGGTGCTGAGCCGCCAGATGGGTGAGCGCGTCCGTTACAGCCTGGTGGCTGAGCAGAGCGACGTGGCAGACTGCGATACGCTGATCTACTACTGGCCGAAGAACAAACCCGAAGCCCAGTTCCAGCTGATGAACCTGCTCTCCCTGCTGCCGGTGGGTTGCGATATCTTCGTGATCGGTGAAAACCGCAGCGGCGTGCGCAGCGCCGAGCAGATGCTGGCGGATTACGCCACCCTGAACAAAGTCGACAGCGCCCGCCGCTGCGGCCTGTATCATGGCCGCCTGGACAAAAAACCGACCTTCGACGCGGAAAAATACTGGGGCGAGTACCAGCTGGATGGCCTGACCATCAAAACGCTGCCGGGCGTCTTCAGCCGTGACGGCCTGGATGTCGGCAGTCAGCTGCTGCTCTCCACCTTCACGCCGCATACCAAAGGCAAAGTGCTGGATGTCGGCTGCGGCGCGGGCGTGCTCTCTGCCGTACTCGCCAGCCACTCACCGAAAGTGCGTTTGACCCTCACCGACGTTGGCGCTTCTGCCATTGAAGCCAGCCGCGCGACCCTTGCCGCTAACGGCATTGAGGGGGAAGTGTTTGCCTCCAACGTGCTCTCCGACGTGACCGGCCGTTTCGATATGATTATCTCCAACCCACCGTTCCATGACGGGATGGAGACCAGCCTCGAAGCCGCGCAAACGCTGATCCGCACCGCGGTACGCCATCTGAACAGCGGCGGCGAGCTGCGCATCGTGGCCAACGCCTTCCTGCCGTATCCGAAAGTGCTGGATGAAGTCTTCGGCTTCCACGAAGTGCTGGCCCAGACCGGTCGCTTCAAGATCTACCGCGCGATCATGACCCGTCAGGCGAAGAAATAACGTCCCCTTCCGGCCCGATCTCCCCGATCGGGCCATTTTTGCAACAATCAAAACATCCGGCACAATTATCTGTTGACGAATAGCTGAAAACATCTAGAATGCGCCTCCGTGGTTACGATACTTTTTTTGTATCGTTGGTATGCGAAGGTGGCGGAATTGGTAGACGCGCTAGCTTCAGGTGTTAGTGTCCTTTGGATGTGGGGGTTCGAGTCCCCCCCCTCGCACCAACAACCATGATTGATATTGCTCGCACTGGGCGAAGGTGGCGGAATTGGTAGACGCGCTAGCTTCAGGTGTTAGTGTCCTTACGGATGTGGGGGTTCGAGTCCCCCCCCTCGCACCAACGAGGCGATATCAATAAAATAAGATAACTGTGCGAAGGTGGCGGAATTGGTAGACGCGCTAGCTTCAGGTGTTAGTGTCCTTAGGATGTGGGGGTTCGAGTCCCCCCCCTCGCACCAATTATCTTATCTCTCCCTGACCTTCTCTCTTGTCACCCCTTTCAGTTCAGATTCATCGCCAGAACCCACATTCCCGCAATGAGCGCGACACATGATGGCAGCAGCACAAAGTGCCGCAGTTGTTTATGCCAGATCATGGCCGATGACATCAGTAATCCCGACATGATAATCAATTTCCAGACCGCCAGCGACAGATCGGTAAAAGCCAGCCCGGCAATGATCGCCCCCGGCAGTATTACGCCCCATCCACTCCCTAACGCTCTGCTCAACATACTCTGTCTCTCAACTCGATAATGATAACCAATATCATATGACATAATTTCTCATTTGTCAGCGCAGGGCTTAAATGTGTAAAAAATCTTGCGCACGGTTTTATCTATAGTTAGGATTGGCAATCATTATCATTTAGATTTTTATCCAGCTCACTTATGGCCATACGCTCCGCACACGTCATTGAGAATGTTATCTGGCAAACCCGCCTTCCGGCCGGGCCTTCCGGGCTTGCGGATGCGGTGCGTGACGCCATTGCTGAGACGCGTGCGCATATGCTGGATGTCATCAAACTGGATGAAACGCCTCCGCATCACGCCCTGACCCTGGCGCAGTGGCAACGCCCTGCCGAACTGCAGTCGTTGCTGGCGACCTACTCCGATCATATCTACCGCAACCAACCCACTCTGGCGCGCGAGAACAAGCCGCTGCTGTCGCTGTGGGCGCAATGGTATATCGGGCTGATGGTGCCGCCGATGATGCTGGCCCTGCTCACCCAGGACGTGGCGCTGGATCTCTCCCCTGAGCACTTCCACGTTGAGTTTCACGAAACCGGGCGCGCCGCCTGCTTCTGGATCGACGTGCAGGAAGACAGCCAGACGACCTCGCTTTCTGCGCAGCAAAGAATTGAAGTGCTGATTACCCGGGCGCTGATCCCGGTCGTTGAGGCGCTGGAAGAGACGGGTGAGATTAACGGCAAACTTATCTGGAGCAATACCGGGTATTTGATTCACTGGTATCTGAACGAAATGAAAACCCTGCTGGGCGACGAGAAGGTCGACGCGCTGCGCCAGTCCCTCTTCTTTGCCCGCCAGCTGTCGGATGGGCGTGATAATCCGCTTTTCCGCACGGTGGTTCCGCGGGACGGGCTGCTGGTGCGCCGCACCTGCTGCCAGCGCTATCGCCTGCCGGACGTGCAGCAGTGCGGCGACTGTACGCTTAAATAAACGGGTGCGGTCTGGTGCCCTCACCCTGGCCCTCTTCAAACACTCAAAACGGCAACCTTTGGTTGCCGTTTTGCTTTTATTACGCCACCTGCTGGCTTTCCTCGTCGGCACGCTGGGCCTCTTCGGCCTCCTGGGCCAGAAGTTGCTTCTCGTACACTTTAAAGAACGGGTAGTAGATGATGGCGGAGACAAGAGCTAACAGCACCACCAGTACCGCCGCGCGGAAATCCCAGCCCAGCGCCCAGGCGGCCCCCACCGGCGCAGGCGCGGTCCATGGCACCACGGAGATCACGCGACCAATCAGATCCAGCTTCATCGCGGCCCACGCCAGTACGGCGTTTACCATCGGTGCCAGCAGGAACGGAATAAAGAACACCGGGTTCATCACGATCGGCGTACCAAAGATCACCGGCTCATTGATGTTGAAAATACTCGGCACCACGCTCAGTCGGCCAATCGAACGCAGGTGCGCCGAGCGGCTGCGCAGGTAGCAGAACACCAGCCCCATGGTCGCCCCGGAGCCGCCAATCACAATAAAGAAGGTCCAGAACGCTTCCATAAAGATGTGCGGCAGCGGTGCGCTCTGCGCCAGTGCGGTCTGGTTCATGCCGAGGTTGGTCAGCCAGAACATCTGCAGCATCCCGGAGACAATCGCTGCCCCGTGGATCCCTGCAAACCACAGCAGATGCCCAATCAGCACCGCCAGCAGGATCGCCGGCAGGGAGTCCGCCGCGGAAACCAGCGGCTTAAAGATAGCCATGATCGCCTGCGGGATCAGCATGCCAAACTCAGACTGGATGAACAGGCTCAACGGATAGAGGGTCAACACCACCACCAGCACCGGGATCAGCAGATCGAAGGAGTTTTTGATCATCGGCGGCACCTGATCGGGCAGGCGGATACCGATATTGTGCGCCTTCAGGAAACGCATCATCTCCACACAGTAGATCGCCACCAGAATGGCGGTGAATATCCCCGTCCCTCCGAGGCTATCCACCGGCAGCGCGCCTTTGGTTTTTGGAGCCGCAATCAGCAGGAAGGCCATCAGCGACAGCATGGCGCACATGAAGGGATCAAGCTGGTGCGATTTAACGTAGTGCTTGCCGAGGTTGTAGGCGATGGCGGCACAAATATAGAGGGACATCACCCCCATGGTCATATCGAACGGGGTGAGGATCTGGCCTTCAAACTGTTTTGCCATATCCAGCCAGGCGCGGGCAAAGCCCCAGGTGGTGTCCGGCGAAAACGGCGGGTAAGCAAACACCAGTAAGAACGAGCCGACAATCATAAACGGCATGGCGGAGATAAAGCCGTCGCGGATGGCCATCACGTGACGCTGGGAAGAGATGCGTCCGGCAATGGGACTGACATAGTTTTCAACAAAGCGGAATATCAGGTTAAACGCAGCATGGTTGGCAGACATAACGGCTCTCCTGTCAGACGATCGTTTCGGGCGCAGTCACGCCGCACGGTGTTCCATATACCACTTTCACCACCTTGCTGGTTCGCTTACCAGCGGTACTGCTCAAACGGATAGGTTTCATAATCGACTCTTATTATTTATGGGATACAGGGGAAATGACGTAATCAGTATTAATCTCTGCTCCACGGTCTGCAACCGGTTACTGTAACCGGTTTCCGTGATTGTGAAGAGGATCCAGAAATCGCTGATGTTGGCGTTTTGTTACTTAGGGAATATTTACAGAGCATAATTTCTTATGACAGATTACGCAGAGTATTTTTGGGGAGGAAACAATGAGTTTGCAGTCTGTGCGCCAGTTTTTTGCTGAGCATGCTCCTGACGTTGAAGTCATCGAGCTGGGTCAAAGTACCGCTACCGTTGCGCTGGCTGCCGAGGCGCATAATGTCGCGCCGGGTCAAATAGCGAAAACGCTGTCGCTGAAAATTAAAGATGAGGTGATTCTGGTTGTCGCCAAAGGCGACGCCCGCCTGGATAACAAAAAGCTGAAGCAGACCTTTGGCTCGAAAGCCCGAATGCTGAGCAGCGATGAGGTGGTGACCGTTACCGGGCATCCCGTCGGCGGCGTATGCCCTTTCGGACTGGAAAACCCGCTGGCGGTCTACTGCGATGTTTCGCTCAGGCAGTATGCTGAAGTCCTGCCTGCCGCGGGCGCTATTCACAGCGCAGTACGCATTTCTCCGGAACGCATGGCCGAGCTGACCAAAGCCACCTGGGTAGATGTTTGTCTGTAAGCCCTGCGCCAGATCTCTTCTGGCGCAGATGCTGCGACGTGGTTCAGGAGTGGAGCGTAGAGAGGAAGCGCGGCGTGCGGGGATCGGGCACCGGGAAATGCGTCAGAATATCTGCCGCATCCAGTAACCCCACGTCGGAATGCACACCGAGCTTCATCATGGCATTAAATTTATGCGCACGAATGGTTTTGATGTTGCGTTCCAGTCGGGTGGCAATCTGCTGGATGGAATAGCCGCGGGACATAAACTGCAAAATGGCTCGCTCGGTGGGGCTGAGCAGCCGCCCACGATGAATATTCCAGTGATTATTCACACTGTCATTTACCCGTCGGTTCTCATTCAGCAGCTTGCTCAGCTGATCCTGTAAAACCTCCAGCGGATCGGACTTAAGGATCAGCCCGTGTAAACGAGAAGGCGAAAGCTGATTCATCAGACTCGCTTCTTTCGCGTCTGACGCTAATACGATGCGCTGGATCATGCCATGGGTGGCGGTCACCTCTTTGATACATACCAGACAATTACGTCGCTCTTCACGCTCATCAGAGAGGGAATAGATCAACGATACATAGGGGACAAAATTAAGTGTGGACTGAAAATCGGCGATATTGTTAAAAAGGTGGACGTCATAACCATTAAGTGATGGGCTGGCAAAAAGGTGCTTCAGCCCCATAGTACTCATCATGCATTTTTCGACGATAGCGATATGTCTTTTTGTAGCGCTCTTTTCCATTCGTCTTGCTCTCCATAGGCTGAGAATAAACTCAGCTCTTTCATTCCCTTGGTGCTATTTATCCACGCATACATTTCGGCGTTACTGGTTAAGGAGAGTCTTCTCATCGCGCTATTCTTTTGCGCGCTTACCGTTTTATTACTTTTCTTAAGTAATGTCGCGATCTGATTAATTCCCCATCCTTTTCCTAGCAGGCGTAGTACTTTTCGTTCCGAAAAGGTCAACATGACATCATCCTGATGGTCATAAAACTCTTCCGGATCCGGTTTTAACAAGGTCTGACTGATACGTTCCGCATGTTCACTGCCGGATCGAATGGCGTTCACTATGCCTTCAACGGGCTCGATATCGGAAAGCAACGTACTTTCTGGCCGCATTAAGAGTTCGACGGCGAGGGGATAAATGGCGCGCGGAACCAGATAGATCCAGTGAATATCCCGATACTGACTTTGCAGTCTGTAATATTGTTCACAGAGGCCACGCACATTGTGCTGCTCGCCAGAGGTATCCACGATAACCACGATGGCGCGACGAAGCTGAAGAAGCGTTAACTCTTCATGAGACCGACTAAATGCGCGCTCATAGTCCGGGAAATAACGAGACATAATGCTACCGAGACCGGTCTGTATTATGGGTGATTTACTGATTATTATTGCGCTTTTACAACTTAACGACGGCATTGGCGCTCCGAATCCATTCATAAAATCATTCCACGTCTTTCATCCGCTTGAAATACCCGTATCTTTTACAGGGCGACGTAAAAATGTAATGTTTTTCCTTTTTCATTAGCTGAGCGAAATGAGAGTGCGATAAGAACCAGCATCACAAATTTATACACCGCCAAACCGACAGTAATATCGCAAAAATAGCATTAATTGTTAATCCCTTCGCCGTGATATTATTCAAATAAACACGTTAGATATTCTAAATACAAAAAATATAACTATATAAATATAAAACCCATAAGAATTAATAATTAGTCGTTCCGGTAATTATGCTTTCAGGTGCCGCTAATCTGCCTAAACCTTGATCTAACCCAGAGCAAGCGCCACCGGGTTGTGTGCTAAAAGTAACCATTCCGGCCATTCAATCGTCACTCTCTCCTCAGGGCAACAGATGCAGGCAGATCAGTCATCACAACGCGCCGTCACGCGACTGTGTATTCAGTGCGGCCTTTTTTTATTGCAACACGGCGCCGAGAGCGCCCTGGTTGAAGAGCTTTCTACCCGACTGGGGCTGGCGCTGGGCATGGACAGTGTGGAGAGTTCGATCTCCTCGAATGCCATTGTGCTGACCACCATTAAAGCGGGCCAGTGTCTGACTTCCACGCGCAAAAACCAGGATCGCGGGATCAACATGCACGTCGTCACCGAGGTGCAGCATATTGTGATCATGGCGGAACATAAGCTGCTGGATGCGCAGGGGGTCGAAAAACGTTTCAACCAGATCACGCCGCTGCGCTATCCGCGCTGGCTGGTGGTGCTGATGGTCGGCTTTTCCTGCGCCTGTTTCTGCAAGCTCAATAACGGCGGGTGGGACGGTGCCTTTGTCACCTTAATTGCCAGCACCCTCGCCATGTATGTCCGCCAGGTGCTGACCCACCGGCATCTGCACCCGCAAATTAACTTCTGCATCACCGCCTTTGTCGCCACCACGGTCTCCGGCCTGCTGCTGCGGATCCCAACTTTTGCCACCACGCCCACCATTGCCATGGCCGCCAGCGTGCTGCTGCTGGTACCGGGCTTTCCGCTGATTAATGCGGTGGCCGATATGTTTAAAGGGCACATCAATACCGGCCTGGCACGCTGGGCGATTGCCAGCCTGCTGACGCTCGCCACCTGTATTGGGGTGGTGATGGCCATGACCTTGTGGGGACTTCGCGGATGGGCGTAATCGATTTTCTCTGGGCGCTGGCCCAGGACATGCTGCTGTCGGCCATTCCGGCGGTGGGTTTTGCCATGGTGTTTAACGTTCCCCGTCGCGCCCTGCCCTGGTGCGCGCTACTGGGGGCGATAGGGCATGGCTCGCGCATGACGATGATGACCGCCGGACTGAATATCGAATGGTCAACGTTTATGGCCTCGATGCTGGTCGGCAGCATTGGCATCCAGTGGTCGCGCTGGTATCTGGCCCACCCGAAGGTCTTCACCGTCGCAGCAGTAATCCCGATGTTCCCGGGGATTTCGGCCTATACCGCGATGATTTCGGCGGTGAAAATCAGCCATTTTGGCTACAGCGAAGCGCAGATGATCATGCTGCTGACCAATTTCCTGAAAGCCTCGTCCATTGTCGGCGCACTCTCCATCGGCCTGTCGATCCCCGGGCTGTGGCTCTACCGCAAGCGCCCCCGGGTCTGAGAGTTGTGTTATCCCGCTGGCGTGGCGATAATCCTCGGTTCTATGTGGCTAAGTAAGGAACGGATGTGTCTACCCCTGACAGCGAACACGCAGAAAACAGCGACGGATCCCGCCTGAAAGACAAAATTTTTCTCAGCGCCCTCTCGCTGTTTGCCGAGTACGGACTGAACGGCGCGCGCATGGAGCAGATTGCCGAGAAAGCAGGCACCACCAAACGCATGGTGGTGTATCACTTCAAGACCAAAGAAAACCTCTACCTGCTGGTGCTGGAGTATGTCTACACCCAGATCCGCGCCAGCGAAAAGCAGCTCAGCCTGGATGCGCTGCCGCCGGTCGAGGCCCTGGTACAGCTGGTGGAAACCACCTTTGATTATCATGCCGATCACCCGGACTACATCCGCATTATCTGCATGGAGAACATGCAGCGCGGACGGTTTATGCAGCAGTCGGCGCTGCTGCGCCAGGTAAACCGCAGCGCGCTGGAGTTGCTGGAAACCATCCTTGAGCGCGGCAAAGCGAAGCAGCTGTTTAACCAGACGGTCAACGCCCGCGATCTGCACCGCCTGATCAGCAGCTTCAGCTTCCACTATGTGGCCAACAGCTATACCTTCACCCTGCTGTTTGAAGACGGGGCCGATGAGCAGGCCCAGCGCCAGCACTACCGAAAGATGGCGGTTCAGGTTGCCTTGCGTTATACCTGTCCATAGCTTGCACACAACCCTGAGATAAGGATCCCAACATGTCTTTAGAGAAAGTTGTCTATACCGCCAAAGCCAAAGCCACCGGGGGCCGTGATGGCCGCGCCACATCGTCCGACGGCGTACTGGATGTCAAACTGGGTGTCCCCAAAGAGATGGGCGGCGCGGGCGGTGAAGTGACCAACCCGGAACAGCTGTTTGCCGCCGGCTATTCGGCCTGCTTCCTCGGCGCGATGAAGTTCGTGGCTAACCGCGACAAAATCACGATGCCGAAGGACGCCTTTATTGAAGGGGAAGTGGGTATCGGCCCGCTGCCGACCGGGTTTGGCATCGAAGCGAAGCTGAATATTCACCTGCCGGGGATGGACGCCGCCGAGGCGAAAAAGCTGGTCGATGCGGCGCATATTGTCTGCCCGTACTCCAACGCCACCCGCAACAATATTGATGTGACGCTGAACATTATCTCCTGATTTTCAGGGGAGCAGGGAGCGGGTATCAGACCCCTGCCTGCCCCCTCCTCTCTGTGCTACCATAAGCCCATATCACGTCCGCAGTAATCCAGTAGAGAAGTATTATGTCCTCCAGAATCCTGACCACCAGCGTCACTGGCATTGATGCCTTTATGCACGATCCCCGCGGCGTGCTGGCCCATGCTGAAGGCGGTACTGTCGCCGTTTTTGCCGATAACGCACCGGCGTTTTATGCGATCACGCCCCAGCGTCTGGCCCAGCTGCTGGAGCTGGAAGCGCGCCTGTCGCGCCCGACCAGCGATGTCACTCTGGATACGCAATTCTTCGACGAACCCACCAGCGCGCCGGTTGCCGTGCCGATGGGCAAATTCGCCATGTATAACGGCTGGCAGCCCGATCCCGATTTTCAGCGCCAGGCCGCGCTGTGGGGCATCGCCCTCACCCAGCCCGTCGCCCCGGAAGAGCTGGCCGCCTTCACCGCTTACTGGCAGGCGGAAGGGAAAGTCTTCCACCATATCCAGTGGCAGCAGAAGCTGGCCCGCAGCGTGCAGATTAACCGCGCCAGCAGCGGCGCGCAGCCAAAACGCGACGTGAATGCCTTTTCAGAACCGGATAAACAGATCCCCCACGGATTCCGAGGTGCCAAATGAAAGAGTTCGGCGAACTGATGAAACGTCTGCAAAAGATGATGCCTGCCAACGTCAAACCGGCCTTCACCACCGGCGAAGAGCTACTGGCGTGGCAGAAGGAGCAGGGCGAGATCCGCGCCGCGGCGCTGGCCCGGGAGAATCGCGCCATGAAGATGCAGCGCACCTTTAACCGCTCCGGCATTCGTCCCCTGCATCAGAACTGCTCCTTCGATAACTATAAGGTCGAGAGCCAGGGGCAGCTCAAAGCGCTGCAACAGGCGCGCCAGTATGTGGAAGAGTTCGACGGCAACATCGCCAGCTTTATCTTCAGCGGCAAGCCGGGCACCGGCAAAAACCACCTCGCGGCAGCCATCTGCAACGAGCTGCTGCTGCGCGGCAAATCGGTGCTGATTATCACCGTGGCCGACATCATGTCGGCGATGAAAGATACCTTCAGCAACCGGGAAACCAGCGAAGAGCAGCTGCTGAACGATCTGAGCAACGTGGATCTGCTGGTGATCGATGAGATCGGCGTCCAGACCGAATCGCGCTATGAAAAAGTGATCATCAATCAGATCGTCGACCGCCGCTCCTCCTCCAAGCGCCCGACCGGAATGCTCACCAACCACAACGTGGATGAGATGACCCGCCTGCTGGGCGAGCGCGTAATGGATCGCATGAAGCTCGGCAACAGCCTGTATGTGATTTTTGACTGGGAAAGCTATCGCAGCCGCGTTACCGGTAAAGAGTATTAGGATATTTTCCCGGGAAGTCAGGGGCCGCGGGGGTTTATACTGCCAGCCATTCCGCCCCGGCGGGCCATCGACAGAGTAGCTCCTATGAAAACACATATTCTTCTCAGCGCCGCAGTTAGCGCCCTGCTGGTCACTGGTGCGGCGCAGGCGGCATCCTCCTGGCAGGATTCCCTCAACAGCGCCGCCAGCCAGCTTAGCGCGGGCAGCAGCAACAGCACCACCCCGTCCCAGAACGGCGGTCTCTCCCTCTCCTCGCTGACCGGCCTGCTCAACAGCGGCAGCCAGTCGCTCAGCGCCAGCAACATGAATAACGCGGCCGGGATCCTCGAATACTGCGCCAAAGAGAAACTGGCCTCGATGACCGATGCTACCAACATTAAAAATCAGGTATTGGGGAAACTGGGGCTGGATACCCCGCAAGAACAGCAGCAGGACACCAACTATCTGGAAGGGATTCAGGGCCTGCTGAATGCCAATAACGGCCAGCAGCTGAATCTGGAAACCATCGGCAACACGCCGCTGGCGAAGAAGGTCAAAGCCCAGGCCTGTGACTTTGTCCTGAAACAGGGACTCAGCTTTATCTCCTGATCCCTCTGCGCCGCGACGACAGCCGCGGCGTTTATCCCTTTCGCGTAAAGCGACGCCCGTCAAACATTGTGTTTTCTAAACCAAATCCTAACAACAGCACAATTCCGTGACACTACAATTGCAGCTAAATGGCATCGCCATTACATTGTATAACCCAAAAATTATACAGTTAGTCCGCTAACCAGCGACTGCCCTTACTGAGGATAAGTTGTTGTCAGAGTTTATTTCTGTTGCCCTGTTTCTCGCCTCGGTGGTGATCTATTCCCGCAAGGCGGGTCGTAATACCTGGTGGTTTGCCGTCACCCTTCTGGTGCTGGGGCTGTTTGTCGTTTTAAATATTACCCTCTACGCCAGCGACTATTTTACCGGGGACGGGATTAACGATGCCGTCCTTTATACCCTGACCAACAGCCTGACCGGCGCAGGGGTTAGTAAGTACATACTTCCGGGCGTGGGTGTGGTGGTTGCGCTGGTGGCCGTGTTTGGCCTGCTGGGCTGGATCCTGCGCCGCCGTCGGCACCATCCGCACCACCTCGGCTACAGCCTGCTGGCGCTGGTACTGGCGCTCGCCTCGGTGGATGCCAGCCCGGCGTTTCATCAGATTACCGAGCTGGTAAAATCCCAGTCGCGCGACGGCGACCCTGACTTCGCGGCATATTACAAAGAGCCGGGCAAAACTATTCCCAATCCGAAGCTGAACCTCGTCTATATCTACGGCGAGAGCCTTGAGCGCACCTATTTCGATAACGATGCCTTCCCGGATCTCGCCCCGGAACTGGGTGCTATCAAGAACGAAGGGATCGACTTCAGCCACACCGCGCAGCTGCCGGGCACCGACTACACCATCGCCGGGATGGTCGCCTCCCAGTGCGGCATTCCGCTGTTCGCGCCGTTCGAGGGCAACGCCTCGGCCTCGGTCTCCAGCTTCTTCCCGCAGAACATCTGCCTGGGCGACATCCTGAAAAACTCCGGCTACGAGAACTATTTCATGCAGGGCGCCAACCTGCGCTTCGCCGGGAAGGACGTGTTCCTGCAGTCCCACGGCTTTGACCATCTGTACGGTGCAGAAGAGTTAAAAACCACCGTTGCCGACCCCGCTTACCGCAACGACTGGGGCTTCTACGACGACACGGTGCTGGATGAAACCTGGAAAAAATTCGAAGAGCTGTCGAAGTCCGGCAAGCGTTTCTCGCTGTTTGCCCTGACGGTAGACACTCACCACCCGGATGGCTTTATCTCCCGCACCTGCCAGCGCAAAAGCTATGCGATCGACGGCAAGCCGAACCAGTCGTTCAGCGCAGTAGGCTGTAGCCAGGAGCATATCGCGGCGCTGATCGAAAAAATCAAAGCCTCACCGTACTTCAAAAATACGGTGATTGTGGTCTCGTCCGACCATCTGGCGATGAAGAACACCGCCTGGGATGCGCTGAACAAGCAGGATCGCAGCAACCTGTTCTTTGTCCTGCGTGGCGACAAACCTCAGCAGGAGGTGATGGCCGTGAAGCGCAACACCATGGATAACGGCGCGACGGTGCTGGATATTCTCGGCGGGGATAACTTTATCGGCCTCGGCCGCAGTAGCCTCTCCGGGCAGTCGCTGTCCGAAGTGTTCCTCAACATGAAGGAAAAAGTGCTGGCGTGGAAACCGGACGTGATCCGCCTGTGGAATTTCCCGAAAGAGTTGAAAGACTTCACTATCGACAGCCAGAAAAACATGATGGCTTTCTCCGGGAGCCATTTCCGTCTGCCGCTGCTGCTGCGCGTCTCCGATAAGCGGGTCGAACCGCTGCCGGAAAGCGAATACTCCGCCCCGCTGCGCTACCAGCTGGCCGACTTTGCCCCACGGGATAACTTCGTCTGGGTCGATCGCTGCTACAAGATGGGCCAGCTGTGGTCGCAGCCGCTGACGCTCTCTACCGACTGGTGCGTATCTCAGGGCCAGCTGGGCGGCGAGCAGAGCGTCCAGCACGTCGATAAGGCGCAGTGGAAGGGCAAAACCGCCTTTAAAGATACCGTGATCAGCACCGACCGCTACCAGCGTAACGTCGATATGCTGAGAGTGTCCGATAACGATATCCGCTACAAGGCCGACAGCTTCGTCTTTAACGTGGCCGGTGCGCCGGAAGAGGTGAAGCAGTTCAGCGGTATTTCCCGTCCGGAAACCTGGGGACGCTGGTCTAACGCCCAGTTGGGGGATGAGGTGAAGATCGAGTATAACCAGCCGCTGCCGGCGAAATTCGATCTGGTGATCACCGCCAAAGCCTGGGGGCCGAACGCCAACAAACCCATTCCGGTGCGCATTGGCGATAAAGAGCAGACCCTGACCCTCGGCAACGATGTTACCACCACCACGCTGCACTTCGACAACCCGTCGCGCAGCAGCACCCTGGTGATTGTGCCGCCTGCGCCGGAGTCCACCAACGAGGGGAACATTCTCGGCCACTCTCCGCGCCAGATAGGGATCGGCATGGTGGAGATCAAAGTGGTGAACGCCGAAGGCTAACAGTATAAAAAAAGCAGCGCCCAAACGGACCCCGGGCGCTGCATGGCAAGTTTAAAACGCAATCACGCCCTTAATCAGACCGCGATTATTAATCACCTCCGCCTCGTACACCTCCGCCAGCTCGCGAAACGCATAGCGGTGGGTCAGCATCATCGCTGCCGTTAATTTTCCTTCCGCCATCAGGCGTCCCACTTTGGCGAAATCCTCCCCGGTGGCGTTGCGGCTGCCCATCATGGTGGTCTCTTTCTTGTGGAACTCCGGGTCGGAAAACTGCAGCTCGCCCTTGTGCAGCCCGACAAAGACGATGGTGCCGCCGTGGCGGATCAGATTGACGCTATTGTTCATCGCCTGTGCATTGCCGGTGGCATCAATCACCTTCTGAGCCAGCGCGCCGCCGCACTGCGCCCGCAACAGGTCGGTAAAATCATCCGCTGAGGGATCCAGCGTCGGCACCCCGAGACAGGCCTGCACATGCGCCCGCCGGGCGGGGCTGGTATCGGCCACCACCACCTGCGCGCCATCCGCGTGGGCAATCGCCGCTGCGCCCAGGCCAATCGGCCCTGCACCCACCACCAGCAGCCGATCCCCCGGCTGAACCGCCGCCCGACGCACCGCATGGGCGCTGATGGCAAAGGGCTCAATCAGGGCCGCGGCCTCCGGGTCAATGCCGTCAGCGGGCAGGAGATTGCTCACCGGCACCGACAGATATTCGCTAAACCCCCCATCCTGATGCACGCCGATCACCGAGATGGCTTCGCAGCAGTTGGTTTTACCGCTCTGACAGGCCGGACACTGCTGGCAGGCCACGTAAGGAATAACCGCCACCTGCTGGCCTTTTTGCAGCGTCTGGATATTTTTGCCTAAGCCAACCACCTCGCCACATATTTCATGCCCGAGCACGCGGGGATAATTAAAAAAGGGCTGATTGCCGCCCCAGGCATGTATATCGGTCCCGCAAATACCCACGGTTTTTATTTTTATCAGCGCTTCGTTATCCCGGGGAACGGGCACGTCTCTTTGCGCCCACAGTAATTTTTTTGGCTCCTGACACACCAGCGTATTCATTGTCGTCATTTTTTCTTTCTCCCGTTCTCTTGATGTTTCAGATATTGATGAAAACGCGAAATAACGGGCAGGCAAAAACAGGAAGTGTGAATTCCCGCGCATAAAGCCGTTTTAAATAGGGTTTTAATTGCCCACTCGCTGTCACAAGGACTATCCATGAGCCGTTCACAAAATTTGCGCCACAACGTGATTAACCAGGTGATCGACGATATGGCCCGGGGCCACATTCCGTCGCCGCTGCCGTCCCAGAGTGCGCTGGCGGAGATGTACAACATCAGCCGCACCACCGTGCGCCATATCCAGACGCACCTTTGTGACTGCGGCGTCCTGACGCGGGTTAACAGTGATTATGTGATTGTCCGTAAGCCCGATGCGGGAGATGGTTTCACCTGTGAAATCGCCCCGCTGGCGGAGCAGACCCGGCTGTTTGAGCAGAGTTTTTTAACCATGATTAACCAGCGCATCCTGCGGGCCGGGGAGGCTTTTTCTGAGCTGGAGCTGGCACGGACCGCTGGCGTCAGCCCGGTGGTGGTAAGGGAGTACTTACTTAAATTCAGCCGCTACAACCTGATTGAGAGCGAAAAACGCGGCCAGTGGCGGATGAAGCAGTTCGACCAGTCGTGGGCCGAGCAGCTGTTTGAGCTACGCGAGATGCTGGAGACCCACGCCCTGCAGCATTTTCTCAACCTGCCCGACAGCGACCCGCGCTGGCTGCAGGCCCGCACCCTGCTGGAGGAGCACCGCGCCCTGCGGGACAGCATCGGCGACAGCTTTCGCCAGTTCTCCCGGCTGGATCGCGACTTCCACTCCCTGCTGCTCTCCGCCGCCAACAACATCTTTTTCAACCAGTCGCTGGAGATCATCTCGTTTATCTTCCACTTCCACTATCAGTGGGACGAGAGCGACCTCAAGCAGCGCAACATCATCGCCATCGACGAGCACATGACCATCCTCAGCGCGCTGATCTGCCGCAGCGATCTCGATGCCAATCTGGCGATGCGTAACCACCTGAATACCGCCAAACAGTCGATGATCCGCTCCATCAAACAGAGCGCGACGGTTTTTTATTAAGTACCGATTAAAAACAGCAAATTTATACGGACTGCACGCTTCCGCGATCGAGGGCACGCGGAAATAAGGCGGCTTCCTATGCTCAGCGGGAGTCGACTTATTTTTTCGTGAGTGGTGAGGGCGGCAGTTATTCCCTTACTGGTCGTCATTGATATTTCTCTAATAAATAAAAACGAGAAATAACCCTACAATAACTCAGGAGTCCGGCGTGGAAAAAAGCAATATAACCCTCGACCCGCAGACCACCTTTGACAGAGAAAACAGACCCGATATTTCTCTGCCGCCAACAGGGGCCATTCAGCGTAGCGCGAGAATTAAACGCATCCAGACCACCGCAATGTTGTTATTATTTTTCGCGGCGGTAATTAATTATCTCGACCGCAGTTCGTTGTCGGTGGCGAATTTAACCATCCGCGAAGAGCTGGGGCTCAGCGCCACCGAGATCGGCGCCCTGCTGTCGGTGTTCTCGCTGGCCTATGGCATCGCCCAGCTGCCCTGCGGCCCGCTGCTGGATCGCAAAGGCCCGCGCCTGATGCTGGGGCTGGGAATGTTCTTCTGGTCGCTGTTCCAGGCGATGTCCGGGATGGTCCACAGCTTCACCCAGTTCGTGCTGGTGCGCATCGGAATGGGGATTGGCGAAGCGCCAATGAACCCGTGCGGCGTGAAGGTGATCAACGACTGGTTCAACATCAAAGAGCGCGGTCGTCCGATGGGCTTTTTCAACGCCGCCTCGACCATCGGCGTGGCCATCAGCCCGCCGCTGCTGGCGGCGATGATGCTGGTGATGGGCTGGCGCGGGATGTTTGTCACCATCGGCGTGCTGGGCATTTTCCTCGCCATTGGCTGGTACATGCTCTATCGCAACCGCGAGGAGCTGGAGCTGAGCGGCGTTGAGCAGGCGTACCTGAACGCCGGCAGCGTTAACGCTCGTCGTGACCCTCTCAGCTTTGCCGAATGGCGCAGCCTGTTCCGCAACCGCACCATGTGGGGGATGATGCTGGGCTTCAGCGGCATCAACTACACCGCCTGGCTCTATCTGGCCTGGCTGCCAGGGTATCTGCAAACCGCCTATAACCTGGATCTGAAAAGCACCGGCCTGATGGCGGCCATCCCGTTCCTGTTTGGTGCTGCGGGGATGCTGGTAAACGGCTTCACCACCGATGCGCTGGTGAAACGCGGCATGGCCCCGGTCCGCAGCCGTAAGCTGTGTATTATCAGCGGGATGTTATGTTCGGCGGCCTTTACCTTCGTGGTACCGGAGGCAACCACGGCGATGAGCGCGGTACTGCTGATTGGGATGGCGCTGTTCTGCATCCACTTTGCGGGAACGTCGTGCTGGGGGTTGATCCACGTGGCCGTGGCATCACGCATGACTGCCTCGGTGGGCAGCATTCAAAACTTCGCCAGTTTCATCTGCGCGTCGTTTGCGCCGATTGTCACCGGGTTTATCGTCGACACCACCCACTCGTTCCGCCTGGCGCTGATTATCTGCGGCTGCGTCACGGCGCTGGGGGCATTGGCCTATATCTTCCTGGTGCGTCAGCCGATCAGCGATCCGCGCCAGCAGTAAGTTCTGTGGAATTGCCGGGTGGCGCTGCGCTTACCCGGCACAAAAACAGCGCCCCGCCTGAACAGGGCGCTTTTTACATCAGAAGGTTTCCCAGTTATCACCGCTGTCGGCAACGGCCGCTTTACGCGTCGCTACCGGCGTGGCAACGGTTTTCACCGCCGCGTGCGCGCGGGCTTTCTGCTGCTCCTGCTGAATACGGAACACCGCCACGGCCTGGGTCAGGCGGCTCGCCTGCTCTTCCAGTGCCGCTGCCGCTGCCGCAGACTCCTGCACCAGGGAGGCGTTCTGCTGCGTGACGCGATCCATCTCGGCAACCGCCAGACCCACCTGGTCGATACCGCGGCTCTGCTCGTCGGACGCAGAGGCGATCTCACCCATGATGTCGGTCACGCGGGTAACCGCGCTGACGATCTCGCCCATGGTTTCACCGGCGCTCTCAACCAGGGTCGACCCCAGCTCAACGCGACCCACGGAGTCTTCAATCAGACTCTTGATCTCGCGGGCGGCCTGGGCACTACGCTGGGCCAGGTTACGTACTTCACCGGCTACCACCGCAAAGCCACGACCCTGCTCACCGGCACGGGCCGCTTCTACCGCGGCGTTCAGCGCCAGGATGTTGGTCTGGAAGGCAATACCGTCGATCACGCTGATGATGTCGGCAATCTTCTGCGAGCTGCCAGCGATGTCACGCATGGTCTGCACCACGTTATCCACCACTTTGCCGCCTTTCTGCGCGGTCTCGGACGCGCTCAGCGCCAGATGGCTTGCCTGACGGGCGTTCTCGGCGTTCTGCTTCACGGTGGCGGTCAGCTCTTCCATGCTGGCTGCGGTCTCTTCCAGCGAGGCCGCCTGCTGCTCGGTACGGGAGGAGAGATCGTTGTTGCCCATGGAGATTTCGCTCGCGCCGCTGTAAATGGCATTGGCACCATTACGCACGTCGCCCACGGTACGCATCAGCTCAGCCTGCATATGGCGCAGCGTGTCGGCGAGTTGACCCATCTCGTTAGAGCCCTCTACCTCGATGCGCTTCACCAGGTCGCCGCTGGCGATATGGCGAATGCTGTCGGTCAGGCGGTTCAGCGGCACGATCAGGGCGTGACGGATGCCACCCCAGACGGCAACGATCACCACCAGCACCAGGATCAGCACGCTCAACAGGATCCAGATCGCCTGGCTGTAGGAGCTGTTGCTGTCATCGACAGCGGTCTGGTACAGATGATCGTTCTGCTGCAGATAGTTGACGTACTGCTTCTCAAAGCCGTCCTGATACCCCTGGGTCGGCTGATCGAAGAACTCGTTGATCTTGCCTGCGCCCAGAAGCTGGATCAGCTCGGCCAGCGCACCGTGATAGATATCGTAGTTACGTTTGATTTCCAGCGCGGCGCCTTCACTCTGACGCGGGTCGCGCGGCAGGGCTTCGTACTCCGCCCAGTTTTTTTCCGCCTGCTTCAGGGAAGCCGCAGCAATCTGCATCAGATCGTTCACGGTCGCGCCGCTACCGATATTGTTCTGATCCATCATGTAGCGGATGCCCGCGCGGTTCAGGGTATTACGGGTTTGCAGCAACGCCACCCAGCTGCCGTTAAGCGTGGATTGTTGCTGACGAATGGTTTGCAGAACGGTGAAGTTTTCTTTGTCATGCTTCAGGGCATTAAAGAAAAGACCACCGGATGTGAGTTGTAAAAGACCAAAAATAACCAAAACCAGCAATAAGCTGGTAACAATCTTGATACGATTTAACATGATTTCTCATTCCACCAGACAGGTACAGAATTTTCGGCCTGGAATGGGAAAACTTTACGGAAATTGTGTTGATGACTGAACTGCTCTACTCATCTTCCTGCCTGAAATTCTTCCCCTCTCCCAGTGCAATAAACTCCTCCAGCAGTCCGGTCAGCTGCTGCATTTTCTCTGGCGAATACTCCGCCTCAATGCGCTGATAGGCCTCTTCGACCTGCGCCTGAGCACGCTCATATAGCGCGTTGCCCTCTTTGGTGAGCGACACGTAGAGTTTGCGCTGGTCGTTAAGCGGCTTTAAGCGCAGCACCAGCCCGTCGCGCTCCATGCGCGTGAGGATCCCGGTCAGGCTCGGACGCAGAATGCAGGTGCGAAACGCCAGATCGTGAAAATCCATCGACGGATGTTCCGCCAGCACGCGCACGATCCGCCACTGCTGCTCCGTCAGATTGTGCTGCTTGATAATCGGGCGAAAAAAGGTCATCGCGGTTTCCCGCGCCTGGAGTAGTGCGATAGTTAACGAATCGTGCATGGCGCTCCCACCTCAACATCATTAATAACGAAACAATCAATGCCTCACGCGGCTTTTTGACGCCAGCGGCGCGGGCGAAAAGTCTAACAGATCTCACATAAAAATATTAACTCACTGATATATAACATTAAACAATTCGACATGTAAATTTATTGTTATTGATATCACAAATTATTTACTTCTGTTTGCCAAACATAGCGCGAGGGGCTAAAACCTAATCATTAACATATTAATGAACTCAAAACCCGATACCCGGGCCTGAGGAGAAAGGAATGAAAGGTACAGTTTTCGCGGTGGCACTCAATCACCGCAGCCAGCTCGATGCCTGGCGCGACGCATTTCACCAGCCCCCTTACAACACGCCACCGAAAACCGCCGTCTGGTTTATCAAACCGCGCAACACCCTGATCCGCTCCGGGGATGCCATCCCGCATCCCGAGGGTGAACAGGTGCTGAGCGGCGCGACGGTGGCGCTGATCGTCGGCAAGACCGCGAGCAAAATCAGCCCGGATGAGGCCGCCGACTATATTGCCGGGTACGCGCTGGCGAACGAGGTGAGCCTGCCGGAAGAGAGCTTCTACCGCCCGGCCATCAAAGCCAAATGCCGGGACGGGTTTTGCCCGGTGGGCGAACTTGTCGCCGTTGATAACGTGGCTAACCTGACCATCATCACCGAGATCAACGGTCGCGAGGCGGACCACTGGAACACCGCCGAGCTTCAGCGCAGCGCCGCCGAACTGCTGAGCGCCCTGAGCGAGTTCGCCACCCTCAATCCTGGCGATGCGATATTGCTCGGTACCCCGCAAAACCGCGTTGAGATCCGCCCGGGCGATCGGGTACGCATTCTGGCAGAAGGCTTCCCGCCGCTGGAAAACCCGGTGGTCAATGAGCGCGACGCGGCCATCGCTCAGGGTGCACATCCGCACCCCACGCTGTTTGCCCTCGGCCTGAACTACGCCGATCACGCCAGCGAGCTGGACTTCAAGCCGCCGACCGAGCCGCTGGTGTTTATCAAAGCGCCGAATACCTTTAACGGCGACAACCAGACCTCGGTGCGCCCGGACAACGTTGAGTACATGCACTACGAGGCCGAGCTGGTGGTGGTCATCGGTAAAACCGCGCGCAAGGTCAGTGAAGCCGAGGCGATGGACTATGTTGCGGGCTACAGGGTCTGCAACGACTACGCCATTCGCGACTACCTGGAAAACTACTACCGCCCGAATCTGCGGGTGAAAAGCCGCGACGGGCTGACGCCCATCTCCCCGAACATCGTGCCGAAAGCGGCCATTCCCGACCCGCACAACTTAGCCCTGCGCACCTTCGTCAACGGCGAGCTGCGCCAGGAAGGGACCACGGCGGACCTCATCTTCAGCATCCCGTTCCTGATTGCGTACCTGAGCGATTTTATGACCCTGCAGCCGGGCGACATGATTGCCACCGGCACGCCGAAAGGGCTGTCCGACGTGGTACCGGGGGATGAAGTGGTGGTGGAAGTGGAAGGCGTTGGCCGTCTGGTCAACCGGATTGTCAGCGAGGAGACAAAGTAATGAAAAAGATTAACCACTGGATCAACGGCAAAAACGTGGCGGGAAGCGAGTACTTCCACACCACCAACCCGGCCTCCGGCGAGGTACTGGCAGAAGTCGCCTCCGGCGGTGAAGCCGAGATTAATCAGGCGGTAGAGGCGGCGAAAGCGGCCTTCCCTAAATGGGCTAACCTGCCGATGAAGGAACGCGCGCGCCTGATGCGTCGCCTGGGGGATCTGATTGACCAGAACGTCCCGGAGATCGCCGCCATGGAAACCGCCGACACCGGCCTGCCGATCCACCAGACCAAAAACGTCCTGATCCCGCGCGCCTCGCACAACTTCGAGTTCTTCGCCGAGGTGTGCCAGCAGATGAACGGCAAAACCTACCCGGTTGACGACAAGATGTTGAACTACACCCTGGTGCAGCCAGTGGGGGTTTGCGCGCTGGTGTCGCCGTGGAACGTGCCCTTTATGACCGCCACCTGGAAGGTCGCGCCCTGCCTGGCCTTAGGCAATACCGCGGTGCTGAAGATGTCTGAACTCTCTCCGCTGACCGCCGACCGTCTGGGCGAGCTGGCGCTGGAGGCGGGCATTCCGGCGGGCGTGCTGAACGTGGTGCAGGGCTACGGCGCGACGGCGGGCGACGCGCTGGTGCGCCATCACGACGTGCGCGCGGTCTCCTTCACCGGCGGCACCGCCACCGGGCGCAACATCATGAAAAACGCCGGGCTGAAGAAATACTCCATGGAGCTGGGCGGCAAATCCCCGGTGCTGATTTTTGAAGATGCCGACATCGAGCGCGCGCTGGACGCCGCCCTGTTCACCATCTTCTCCATCAACGGCGAGCGCTGCACCGCGGGCTCGCGCATCTTTATCCAGCAGAGCATCTACCCGGAATTCGTGAAGCGCTTTGCCGAGCGCGCCAACCGCCTGCGCGTTGGGGATCCAAACGATCCGAATACCCAGATTGGCGCGCTGATCAGCCAGCAGCACTGGGAGAAAGTCTCCGGCTACATCCGCCTCGGCATTGAAGAGGGTGCCACCCTGCTGGCGGGCGGCCCGGACAAACCAACCGACCTGCCCGCGCACCTGCGCGGCGGCAACTTCCTGCGCCCGACCGTGCTGGCGGACGTCGACAACCGCATGCGCGTGGCACAGGAGGAGATCTTCGGGCCGGTGGCCTGCCTGCTGCCGTTTAAGGACGAAGCGGAAGGTCTGCGCCTGGCCAACGACGTGGAGTACGGCCTGGCGTCGTACATCTGGACCCAGGACGTCAGCAAGGTGCTGCGCCTGGCGCGCAGTATCGAAGCCGGCATGGTGTTCGTGAATACCCAGAACGTGCGCGACCTGCGCCAGCCGTTTGGCGGCGTGAAGGCCTCCGGCACCGGGCGCGAGGGCGGCGAGTACAGCTTCGAGGTGTTCGCGGAGATGAAGAACGTCTGCATCTCCATGGGCGACCACCCGATCCCGAAATGGGGGGTATGAGATGGGTAAGTTAGCGTTAGCCGCAAAAATCACCCACGTGCCGTCGATGTATCTCTCTGAGATACCGGGCAAAAACTTTGGCTGCCGCCAGGGGGCCATCGACGGACATAAGGAGATCAGCAGACGCTGCCGCGAGCTGGGCGTGGACACCATTATCGTGTTCGATACCCACTGGCTGGTGAACAGCGCCTACCACATCAACTGTGCGGACCATTTTAAAGGCATCTACACCAGCAACGAGCTGCCGCACTTTATCCGCGACATGACCTACGACTACGACGGCAACCCGGAACTTGGCCAGCTGATTGCCGACGAAGCGGTGGCGATAGGCGTACGCGCCAAAGCGCACAACATCCCGAGCCTGAAACTGGAGTACGGCACCCTGGTGCCGATGCGCTACATGAACGCGGATAAGCACTTCAAGGTGGTCTCCATCTCGGCGTTCTGCACGGTTCACGACTTCGCCGACAGCCGCCGGCTGGGCGAGGCCATCGTCAGCGCCATTGAGAAATACGACGGCACCGTGGCGGTGCTCGCCAGCGGCTCGTTGTCGCACCGCTTTATCGACGACCAGCGCGCCGAGGAAGGGATGAACAGCTACACCCGTGAGTTTGACCGTCAGATGGACGAGCGTGTGGTGAAGCTGTGGCGCGAAGGCCAGTTTAAGGAGTTTTGCAGCATGCTGCCGGAGTACGCCGACTACTGCTACGGCGAGGGCAACATGCACGACACGGTGATGCTGCTGGGGATGCTCGGCTGGGACAACTACGACGGCAAGGTGGAGTTCCTCACCGAGCTGTTCGCCAGCTCCGGCACCGGCCAGGTTAACGCCGTTTTCCCCCTGCCCGCGTAAGGAGCCACCATGCCGCACTTTATTGCTGAATGCACCGACAACATCCGCGAGCAGGCCGACCTGCCGGGGCTGTTCGCCAAAGTGAACGAGGCGCTGGCCGCCACGAGCATCTTCCCCCTCGGCGGCATCCGCAGCCGCGCCCACTGGCTGGACACCTGGCAGATGGCCGACGGCAGGCACGATTACGCCTTTGTGCATATGACGCTCAAAATTGGTGCCGGGCGCAGCCTGGAGAGCCGGGAAGAGGTCGGTGAAATGCTGTTTGCGCTGATCAAAACGCACTTCGCAGAGCTGATGGCGAGCCGCTATCTGGCGCTGTCCTTTGAGCTGGACGAGCTGCACCCGACGCTCAATTACAAGCAAAACAACGTGCACGCGTTGTTTACGTAGCCGTCTGCTCGCCCGGTGGCGCTTCGCTTACCGGGCCTACAACGGCCCCGAACGTAGGCCGGGTAAGCGCAGCGCCCCCCGGCAAAAACAGGATATCGCCATGCTCGATAAACACACCCACACCCTGATCGCCCATCGCCTGCATCAGGCGGAACAGACGCGGGAGCAGATCCGCGCGATCTCGCTGGATTACCCGGCGATCACCATCGACGACGCCTACGCCGTTCAGCGTGAATGGGTAAACCTAAAGATCGCCGAAGGCCGCGTGCTGAAGGGCCACAAGATCGGCCTGACATCAAAAGCGATGCAGGCCAGCTCGCAGATCAGCGAACCGGACTACGGCGCGCTGCTGGACGACATGTTCTTCCATGACGGCAGCGACATCCCCGTGGATCGCTTTATCGTCCCGCGCATCGAGGTGGAGCTGGCATTCGTGCTGGCAAAACCGCTGCGCGGCCCGAACTGCACGATCTTCGACGTCTACAACGCCACGGATTACGTGATCCCCGCGCTGGAGCTGATCGACGCCCGCTGCCACAACATCGATCCTGAAACCCAGCGTCCGCGCAAGGTCTTCGACACCATCTCCGATAACGCCGCCAACGCGGGCGTGATCCTCGGCGGTCGTCCGATTAAGCCCGACGAGCTGGATCTGCGCTGGATCTCCGCCCTGCTCTACCGCAACGGCGTGATCGAAGAGACCGGCGTCGCCGCGGGCGTGCTCAACCACCCGGCCAACGGCGTGGCGTGGCTGGCGAACAAGCTGGCCCCTTACGACGTGCAGCTTGAGCCCGGCCAGATCATCCTCGGCGGCTCCTTTACCCGCCCGGTGCCCGCCAGCAGAGGCGACACCTTCCACGTGGACTACGGCAATATGGGCTCCATCAGCTGCCGCTTTGTTTAGGAGAGGACCATGCAAAACGCATTCAAAGCGGTGCTGCAGGCAGGCCGCCCGCAAATTGGCTTATGGCTGGGGCTGACCAGCAGCTACAGCGCGGAGCTACTGGCCGGGGCAGGCTTCGACTGGCTGCTGATCGACGGCGAGCACGCGCCGAACAGCGTGCAGACCGTCTTAACCCAGCTGCAGGCCATCGCCCCTTATCCGAGCCAGCCGGTGGTCCGCCCGTCGTGGAACGATCCGGTGCAGATCAAACAGCTGCTGGACGTCGGGGCCCAGACCCTGCTGGTGCCGATGGTGCAAAACGCCGACGAAGCCCGTCTGGCGGTCCGTTCTACCCGCTACCCGCCCGCGGGCATTCGCGGCGTCGGCAGCGCCCTGGCGCGCGCCTCGCGCTGGAACCGCATTCCGGATTACCTCCAGCAGGCTAACGACGCCATGTGCGTGCTGGTGCAGATCGAAACCCGCGAGGCGCTGAAAAATCTGCCGCAGATCCTCGATGTGGAGGGCGTCGACGGCGTGTTTATCGGCCCGGCGGATCTCAGCGCCGACATGGGCTTTGCCGGCAATCCGCAGCACCCGGAGGTGCAGGCCGCCATTGAGCAGGCGATCGCGCAGATCCGCGGCGCCGGTAAAGCCCCCGGCATCCTGATGGCGAACGAGCAGCTGGCAAAACGCTATCTCGACCTCGGGGCGCTGTTTGTCGCCGTCGGCGTCGACACCACCCTGCTCGCCCGCGGTGCCGAGGCGCTGGCGGCACGCTTTATCGATGAACCGGTTAGCGCTGATAACAATAAATCCGTCTATTAAAGGCAAGATCTGGAGCGCAACATGACGACCTCTACCCTGCAAGATAATAAAGCCGTTGAACATCGCGTCATTAATAAGCTGTTCCGTCGTTTGATCGTGTTTCTCTTTATCCTGTTTGTCTTCTCGTTCCTCGACCGCATCAACATCGGCTTTGCCGGGCTGACGATGGGCAAAGATCTGGGCCTCACCTCGACGATGTTTGGCCTGGCCGCGACGCTGTTTTACGTCACCTACGTGCTGTGCGGGATCCCGAGCAACATCATGCTGGCGAAGATCGGCGCGCGCCGCTGGATCGCCGGGATCATGGTGGTATGGGGCATCGCCTCAACCTGCACCATGTTCGCCATCAGCCCGCAGACGCTCTACGTCCTGCGCATGCTGGTGGGCATTGCCGAAGCCGGTTTCCTGCCGGGGATCCTCGTCTATCTGACATGGTGGTTCCCTGCCTGGCACCGCGCCCGCGCTAACGCGCTGTTTATGATTGCCATGCCGGTGACCATGATGCTCGGCTCGATCCTCTCGGGCTATATTCTGGCCCTGGACGGGCTGTGGAACCTGAAGGGCTGGCAGTGGCTGTTCCTGCTGGAGGGGCTACCGTCGGTGGTGCTCGGCGTGGTGACCTGGTTCTTCCTCAACGACACGCCGGATCAGGCGACCTGGCTGGACGAGGAAGAGAAGCGGACCCTGAAAACGATGATCGCCCGTGAGCAGGAGAACGCCGTGGCGCACGCCGTCACCCCGCGCTCGACCCTGCGCAAAGTGCTGACCCCGGCGGTGCTGCTTTATACCCTGGCCTACTTCTGCCTGACCAACACCCTGAGTGCGATCAACATCTGGACCCCGCAGATCCTGCAGAGCTTTAATACCGGCAGCAGCAATATCGTGATCGGCCTGCTGGCGGCGATCCCGCAGTTCTGTACCATCCTCGGGATGATCTGGTGGAGCCGCCGCTCCGACAGGCTGAACGAGCGAAAAAAGCACACCATCCTGCCGTACCTGTTTGCGGCGGCGGGATGGCTGCTGGCCTCCGCGACGGATCACAGCCTGATCCAGCTGCTTGGCATCATCATGGCCTCAACCGGATCCTTTACCGCCATGGCGATCTTCTGGACCACCCCGGATCAGGTTATTAGCCTGCAGTCCCGGGCGGTGGCGCTGGCGGTGATCAACGCTATCGGCAACGTCGGATCCGCCGTCAGCCCGCTGCTGATCGGCATTCTGCGTGACGCGACCGGCAGCTTCAGCTCCGGACTGTGGTTCGTTGCAGGATTGCTGGTGGTGGGGGCGCTGGTGCTGACGCGGATCCCGATGACCCGCCAGCAGAGCCGTGACAGCGCGCCGGGGCTGGCGGCGCAGAAGAGTCATTAAGGAGCGGTTATGTGCCAGAGCCCGATTGCCAATATCGATATCAGCAAAGAGTACGACGAGAGTCTGGGAACGGACGATGTGCATTATCAGTCGTTTAGTCGTATGGCGGCCTTTTTTGGCCGCGATATGCAGGCCCATCGCCATGACCAGTACTTTCAGATGCACTTTCTCGATACCGGGCAGATAGAGCTGCAGCTGGACGATCATCGCTACTCGGTGCAGGCCCCGCTGTTTGTGCTCACCCCGCCGTCGGTGCCGCATGCGTTTTTCACCGAATCGGACAGCGACGGCCACGTGTTGACGGTGCATGAGGATCTGATCTGGCCGCTGCTGGAGGTGCTCTACCCCGGCACCCGGGAGACCTTCGGTCTGCCGGGGATGTGCCTCTCTTTAGCGGATAAGCCGGATGAGCTGGCGGCGCTCAGCCACTACTGGCGGCTGATTGAACGGGAGTCCACCGCCCAGCTTCCCGGGCGGGAACATACTCTGGTGCTGCTGGCGCAGGCGGTATTCACTTTGCTGCTGCGCAACGCCACCCTCGACGATCACGCCGCCAACGGCATGCGCGGCGAGCTGAAACTGTTCCAGCGCTTCAACCAGATGGTGGACGGCCACTTCCACCAGCACTGGACGGTGCCGGATTATGCCAGCGAACTGCACCTCACCGAATCGCGGCTGACCGATATCTGTCGCCGCTTCGCCAACCGCCCGCCTAAACGGCTCATCTTCGACCGCCAGCTGCGCGAGGCCAAGCGGCTGCTGGTCTTCTCCGACAGCGCGGTGAACGAGATTGCCTGGCAGCTGGGGTTTAAAGACCCGGCCTATTTCGCGCGGTTTTTCAATCGGCTGGTGGGGTGCTCGCCGAGCAGGTATCGGGCGCAGAAAGTGCCGGTGTCGTGAGTTTTCCCTCCCCTGCGGCTTTCCTCCCCGGTGGCGCTACGCTTACCGGGGCTACGAAACCGTAGGCCGGGTAAGCGTTAGCGCCACCCGGCACAATAACCGCAATGTCCTGGCAGCCTGACCGCCACGTTCGACGCCGTATCATGTCGAAAAAAAGCCCGCGTTACGCGGGCCATTATCAAGGAGCTAGTTATGCTTTGTGGCTAATTTAGCCAGATACTCTAATACTGCGACAGAAATTATGCCGACGATAACATTCAAGAACGCGTAAATGTACAGCCAGGCATTTTCCAGGTTGTCAGAGTAGTAATCCGCATACAGAGTGACATCATCATGATTACACCTGGTCAGGAACCTGGCGATAGGGACTCTCAGGCTTTCAGCAAAGGGATCAAAAATGCCGCTTATCAGGAACAGAAACGTAATTGCCAGACATATAATAATGCGCAGCGACCATTTAAGGGGCTTTAACATTACAAACTCCATTCGTGTTGCCAATCACAGTAATGTCGCCATAAGCCCATAACTCATTTCCACCTAAGACTTTATGCTTATGCGACCGCAGAAGCGCGGCCCTTACTGTGTAAAAATCCACGTTACGAAAGAACGTAACGCAACCCTCACTAATACCTGAGCCGTCCGGCCGGGGTGGATGTAACCTGAAATGTTTTCGGTTGTAATGGAATGTACCGACATCAAATCGCATCACATCATCAATCACCCCATCTTTGCGAAAAAGCGCAAACCAGTCGTAATAATTATTGCCGGTAAAAGCATGTTTTAACCAGGTTTCTGCGCGCGAACGCTTCCCACCTGTTGGCCGGTCAACAATCCAGTAACTACCCGGCGGAACGGCTGCGTTCGACAGATATGAGCACTCCGGTTTATTAGCTAACTCGCCAAGACCGCTGAAAACGGGGAATGAACCCACACCGCCTACATCGAGACGTGCAACCCGTCCGTCGTCATAAAGATTATTAAAGTCCAGCCGACAGTGGATCATGCCGTCATCCTCTGGTTCCACGAATCAGTAAATTTGATATTACCGTCGAGATAGAGCCAGGTAATTCTCTCGTATGCCAACGAGATTGATTCAGTAGGGTTACTGCTTAATCCAGATGCACTCTTGAAATTATGCATAACTGGCGTTACCGCCACGATTTTCACATTTTCGAGGATAAAGTGCATAAATTCTTCCTCTATGCCTGCGTCATTGATGCGATACCATTTAATTATCGCCTTCTGAAGAGGTTCGCCTGTTGATACAGCACGGTAAAGATAGGGCGTGGCTTTATCGAACTCTTTCGTGATACTCAGCTGATCATGAACGCGAGTACCCGTAAGTCGGCCTATATTGTAATCGTAGGGAATATGTATGCCGTGGTTAAAGCTTTGCATTTCTATTGCACCTTCACGGCTCAGAACATTGCTTCCACCAGGGATAAGCGTACCGGATTGATTATAAAGCCAGAGATAAGCAGGAACTGCCATGATGATTTCCTTATGTATTTTATGGTTAATCCTTATTAATCTTCCTGTAAAAAAATATCATGCTAAATCGTATGGTTAATTTCTGAATTTTTGAAATTCACTATCTATTTACTGGCTTGGCGCACACTTCCCCGGTGGCGCTACGCTTACCGGGGCTACGGTCCGTAGGGCGGGTAAGCGTAGCGCCACCCGCCGAAAAGCCGCACAGATCACAAATCCCAATCCCGCCTGAAAAGTACCCGTCGTTGACCTATTCGTCCCTTCACGTCCCGGCTCTCTCACGCTTCAATTAAACAACAAAAACAAAACATAAATTTAACAACATTCCGATACGAGGCCCCTATGAAACCTGAAGATTTCCGCGCAAGCACCACCCGCCCGTTAACCGGCGAAGAGTACCTGAAGAGCCTGCAGGATGGCCGGGAGATCTACATCTACGGCGAGCGCGTAAAAGATGTGACCACCCATCCGGCGTTTCGCAATGCGGCGGCTTCGGTCGCCCAACTGTACGATGCGCTGCACAAACCCGACATGCAGGACGCCCTGTGCTGGAACACCGATACCGGCAACGGCGGCTACACCCATAAGTTCTTCCGCGTGGCGAAAAGTGCCAACGACCTGCGTCAACAGCGCGATGCCATCGCCGAGTGGTCACGCCTGAGCTACGGCTGGATGGGCCGCACCCCGGATTACAAAGCGGCCTTTGGCTGTGCGCTGGGTGCTAACCCGGCCTTTTATGGTCAGTTCGAGCAGAACGCCCGCAACTGGTACACCCGCATCCAGGAGAGCGGTCTGTACTTTAACCACGCCATCGTTAACCCGCCGATCGATCGCCACAAACCGGCCGACGAAGTGAAAGACGTCTACATCAAGCTGGAAAAAGAGACCGACGCCGGGATTATCGTCAGCGGCGCGAAAGTGGTTGCCACCAACTCGGCGCTGACCCACTACAACATGATCGGCTTTGGCTCGGCGCAGGTGATGGGCGATAACCCGGACTTCGCCCTGATGTTCGTCGCCCCGATGGATGCCGAGGGCGTGAAGCTCATCTCCCGCGCCTCCTACGAGCTGGTGGCTGGTGCGACCGGCTCTCCTTACGACTACCCGCTCACCAGCCGCTTCGACGAGAACGATGCTATCCTGGTGATGGATAACGTGCTCATCCCGTGGGAGAACGTGCTGATCTACCGCGATTTCGACCGCTGCCGTCGCTGGACCATGGAGGGCGGTTTTGCCCGCATGTATCCGCTGCAGGCCTGCGTGCGCCTGGCGGTGAAGCTCGACTTCATCACCGCCCTGCTGAAAAAATCGCTGGAGTGTACCGGTACTTCTGAGTTCCGCGGCGTGCAGGCGGATCTCGGGGAAGTAGTGGCCTGGCGCAATATGTTCTGGGCGCTGAGCGACTCCATGTGTTCAGAAGCGACCCCGTGGGTCAACGGTGCGTATCTGCCGGACCACGCCGCGCTGCAGACCTACCGCGTGATGGCCCCGATGGCCTACGCCAAAATCAAAAACATCATCGAGCGCAACGTGACCAGCGGCCTGATCTACCTGCCGTCCAGCGCCCGGGATCTGAACAACCCGCAGATCGACAAATATCTGGCGAAATACGTGCGCGGCTCCAACGGCATGGACCACGTAGAGCGCATCAAGATTTTGAAACTGATGTGGGATGCCATCGGCAGCGAGTTCGGCGGTCGCCACGAGCTGTATGAGATCAACTACTCCGGTAGCCAGGACGAAATCCGCCTGCAGTGTCTGCGCCAGGCGCAGACCTCCGGCAACATGGACAAGATGATGGCAATGGTCGACCGCTGCCTGTCGGAGTACGACCAGAACGGCTGGACGGTTCCGCACCTGCACAACAACACCGATATCAACCTGCTGGACAAGCTGCTGAAATAACGCAGCGGGAGGTCAAGATGCAACATGATGAACAACGCCTGCGTTTTCGCGACGCGATGGCCAGCCTTTCTGCGGCGGTCAATGTGATTACCACCGATGGCGAAGCCGGACGTTGCGGCATTACCGCCACCGCGGTCTGCTCGGTGACAGATACCCCGCCGTCGGTGATGGTGTGCCTGAACGCCAACAGCGCCATGAACCCGGTATTTCAGGGCAACGGCAAGCTCTGTATAAATGTGCTCAATCACGAGCAGGAGTTAATGGCGCGCCATTTTGCCGGGATGACCGGCATGACTATGGAGGAGCGCTTTACCCTCTCCTGCTGGCAAAAGGGCCAACTGGCTCAGCCGGTATTAAAAGAAGCGCTGGCCAGCCTCGAAGGAGAGATAAGCCAGGTGCAGACCATCGGTACCCACCTGGTCTACCTGGTGGCGATCAAAAATATCGTTCTGAGCCAGGAGGGACACGGCCTGATTTACTTTAAGCGCAGATTTCATCCGGTGTTAATTGAACAAGAAATGACCATCTAATCCCCTTCGCCAGCCGAATCTCCGGCTGGCGCTTATTCGTTTTTACTCACTTAAATACGAAACAATCACATTGAGAAACTAATGTGGATATAAGTTTTGGTTACCCACCAGAGTTAATAGTCTTTCGGACTTTTCCCCTTTTTCAGGGCACATTTCTTAAATTTGAAATGACACATTCTGCAAAATTATGTAATCTTCGGCCCATAAAAACACTTTCGTGAATAATAAAAAAACGAATTAGTAGTTTACTGAATAGTTTTTTTATGGCAGCGCCCTGAAGCAAAATGAACACATTTTAGCCGGAATCGTCATTTCCGTGCGGTAGCCTACCCTTTTTTTTGGAATTCCTTACTTTACTTCTGCGTTTTTTTGCTTTTCCTGCACCTGCATGACATCTCAACTGCTGCGCTATTCATCGCGGTTGATCACCATCGACATTTTATTTCGCATTCCAGTTACTGATTGTTGGAAAATATTGAGCTATGAAGAACGCAACTCGCCTTCTGGTGATTTCGCTCGCCCTCATCCTGAGCGGCTGTGCATATTCCCCGAAGCAGGTTGAAGCCTCCCGACCGCTTGTCAATCCGGCCGCTTCTACCGACCTCCAGACCATGTCTGCCAATCTGCAACAACCTCTGAACACCCTGCCACAGGGCGCGACACTCAGCGCCAATGGCAACACGTACACCCTGGGTCAACGTTATATCTCGGCCCTGGGTCTGGAATGCATTGAACTGCTGCGTAACCGGAACTACAACCAGTCGCAGCGCGGCGTGACCTGTAAGAACGGTGATACCTGGTATCTGGTGCCGCAACTGGAACAAGCCTCCGCCAGCAACCTGCTTGCCGTGCAATAATTTTGAAGAGAAATGTTGTGAACATAACGAAATTTCGGCAATTGAGTGCCATTCTGTTGCTGGCATGCGCCTCTTGCGCTGCCTTTGCTGCCCCCACGAAGGAAGATGCTCAGGCCTTTGGTATGAACACCCCGGCAGATACCGGCGATGGCCGACTGCAGCTCGGCGGTGAACAGGCGATGAGCGGCCAGGCGAATACCTCCTCCACTACCGGAACCTTTGCGCAGCAAAACCGCCAGGGCATGTTACTCCCGGGCGAGTCCGACGTGCGTAAACTCCTCCCGCAATCTGAATCCGGACTGCCCCCTCCTTACGGTGCCAACCTGTTTGCCGGTGGCTATGAAACCGAGCGCAGCGACGGGTTAAACGATAATTACCTGATCGCTCCCGGCGACAAGATAAATATCTGGATCTGGGGCGCCGTCAATTTCTCCAACGTCGTCACAGTTGACAACTCGGGCAATATTTTCATTCCCGACGTCGGGCCGATAAATGTCAAAAACGTAGCGGCAAGTAAAGTCAATAACTTAGTCACCAGCCACATCAGTGAAGTATTTACCAATAACGTTAACGTTTACGTAAATTTACTTACCGCAACGCCGGTGAGCGTATTTGTCACCGGCCCGGTGATCCGTCCGGGGCAATATGCCGGACAATCATCCGACAGCGTTTTATATTTCCTGAAACGCGCAGGCGGCATCGACTCCGACCGCGGCAGCTACCGTCATATTAAGGTGTTACGTCAGAACAGGGTGATTCAGCAGATCGACCTGTACGAGTTTATGCAGCAGGGCAAAATGCCGAAGCTGTCGCTGAAGGATCAGGATGTGATCCTGGTTGAACCGCAGGGCCCGATGATCAACGTGGCCGGTAAAGTGCGTAACCCGTTCCGCTTCGAGTTAAAAAACAGCACCGCGCTCGGCTCAGAGCTGATCAACTACGCCCTGCCGCTCGCCAAGGTGAGCCACGTGGGCGTGATTGGCGATCGCTCCAACGGTCCGTTCTCGGTCTATATGCCGTATAAAGACTTTGATCGCATTCAGCTGAGCGACGGCGACAAAGTGCTGTTTAACGACGATATGCATGCCCAGGTTTACGACGTGCAGGTGATGGGCAGCTATCGCGGGCCGTCTTACTTCACCGTGCGTAAAGAGACCCGTCTGCACGATCTGCTGAACCACATTCCGATTGACCCGAACATGGCGGATTACGGCTCGATCTACATCATGCGTAAGAGCGTGGCCGCGCGGCAGAAAGAGATGCTGGAAGACTCCCTCAATCGCCTGGAGCGCAGCGTGTTTACCGCGCCAGCCAGTTCCGACGGAGAGGCCTCCATCCGCACCAAAGAAGCCGAGCTGGTAATGCGCTTCGTAGAAAAAGCCCGCAAGATCCAGCCGCTGGGGAAAGTGGTGGTGTCGGATAAAGGCGTGATTGCCAACATCCTGCTGGAACAGGGCGACCAGATTGTCATCCCGAACAAGACCGACCTGATTCAGGTGGGTGGCGAAGTGATGATGCCGCAGGCGGTGGTCTTCAACAAAAGCGCGACCCTGGAAGACTATGTGGCCTGGGCGGGCGGCTTTACCGATCGTGCGAACGACAAGCGTATTGCCGTGGTCCATGCCAACGGCCTGATGGAGTTTAAAGACGGCGGTGATGTGATGCCGGGCGACCAGATTCTGGTCATGCCGAAAGTGGACAGCAAAATGATGCAGTCCATCAAAGACATTACCCAGGTCATCTATCAGGTTGCCGTGGCGGCCAACGTGGTCCTGAACTAACCCTCAATGCGGGCTCGCCTCTGCGCGAGCCCGTTCTGTGATATCGGCCTTCTCATGCTTAAACCTGTTCTCAATCAAACGCCCCGCAGCTCGTTCCAGGTGCTGCGTGATGTGACGTTTGGCCTGCTTATCCGTGAACTGAAAACCCGATTTGGGAGTTATAGGTTGGGGTATGCCTGGGCGCTGTTGGATCCGTTGTTGATGATTGGTCTGTTTAGCGCGATTTTTGGGATGCGTATTCAAAATGGGTTTGGTGGTGTACCTGTACAAGTATTTATAACTGCTGGGTATCTGCCCTACATGTTTTTCAATAAAGTAGTCAGCCAGTTAAAATCGGCAGTTAATGCAAATATGGGGTTGTTTTGCTATCGGCAGGTAACGCCCTTTGCTACTTTCGTCGCCCGTTTTATTCTAGAGGCTATTATTGGCTTAGTCGTTGGTGGCATTCTGGTCCTAGGCTTATTATGGTTTGGTTTTGATGCAGTCCCAAGCGATCCTTTAGAAGTCATTCTTATTTATTTTTTGCTAATGATCTTTTCATTTTCATTGGGCATTGTTTTTTGTGTTGTGATTAGCTTATTTAAAGAAGCAGATAAATTTCTGAGTCTAATTATGATGCCGCTAATGTTTATATCGTGTGTTATGTATCCTCTTGCAACCGTGCCGACACAGTATCAGCACTGGTTTCTATGGAATCCGTTAGTACACGCTATTGAGTTGATTCGTTCTGGCTGGATTGCGGGATATGTCAGCCCGAATGTCAGTTGGGTGTATTTGACTGGCGTCACATTGGTACTGCTGACCTTTGCGATGAGCTGCTACCGATTGAGCCATCGTCGTCTGATTGCCAGCTAAAGCTAATAACGATGATTATTTTAGATAACGTCTCAAAATATTACCCCACCAAATTTGGTCGCAACTATGTTTTACGTGACGTGAGCATCACGTTACCTCGCGACCGTAATATTGGAATTTTAGGTGTCAACGGAGCCGGTAAATCAACACTGCTGCGCCTGTTGGGAGGAATGGATACACCGAGCAAAGGCAAAGTGACACGCCACTGTCGCGTCTCATGGCCCCTCGCCCTCGGCGGTGGGTTCCAGGGCAGTATGACTGGACGGGAAAATACTCGCTTTGTCTGCCGTATCCATGGCGTCCGGGATACTCAAGCCATAGAAGAGTGGGTGAAAGAATTCTCGGAAATAGGCCAGCATTTTGAACTGCCTATTAAAGCCTACTCCAGCGGTATGAAATCAAAATTCTCCTTTGCCGTCAGTATGGCCTTCGATTTCGAAATCTACCTGACCGATGAAATCACATCTGTAGGTGATGCCCGCTTTAAACAAAAATGTATCGATGTCTTCAATCAAAAACGTGAGACCGCCAGCCTGATCATGGTCTCGCACGATATGAAGAACTTACGTCAACAATGCGATATGGGTATTTTGCTGCGTAACAGCAAGCTTGAGGTATTCGACAATATCGAAGATGCCATACGTATTTATCAGAACTTATAAAAAGTTAAAACCATGACTCAGCCAATTCGATCCAACAAGTCCTCCGGCTTGATGCGCAAACTAAATAAATTAAAAACTAAACCAAAACATTTTATTGTCGATTCTAAAGGTTACCGCCTTGCCCAGCGCTCATGGAAACAGACTCTGAAACTCGGGAGTTTCCAGTGGGTCGTGGCCTGCTTTGCTGTCGCTGTTATCTATTTCGGATTTATTGCCTCCGATCGCTATGTGAGCCGGGCAGAGTTAGTGGTTAAGCAAGCAGACCAGATAAAAATGCTGCCTGATGCTCTTTCGATGTTGGGATTAGGTGGCAACAATCATCAGGATGTGCTGCTCATTCAAGACTATCTCAAGTCTGCCGACCTGCTCAACAAAATGGATAAAGAACTGGGTCTGAAAGCCCATTATCAAAGCCATAAAGTCGATTACTTCTCTCGCCTGTCTGACAATGTCAGCCGTGAGGAATTCTTAAAGTATTACCGGGAACATCTCACATTGCGTATGGATGATATCTCCGGTGTGCTGACAATTGAGTTGCAGGCGTTTGATCCTGCCTATGGTCAGAAAGTGGTCGGTATGATGCTGAAAGAGTCTGAAGGCTTTATCAATAAATTAGGTCACCAGGTTGCATTGGAACAGCTGGCCTTTGTCGAAAAAGAAGTCGATCATGCCTATCAACGATTACAGGCCGAAAAAGCCAAAGTGCTTGAGTTTCAAAATACCCATCACCTTATTAGCCCGGAATCGACCAGTACGGCTCGTATGGGTGTGGTAAGCCAGATAGAAGCTCAACTGGCACAGCAACAGGCCCAGTTAAAACAGCTGCAAAGCTATATGAAAGCTACCGCACCTGCTGTTGTTTCTGTACAAGCCAGAGTGGATGCTTTAACGGAGCAACTTGCTCAAGAACAATCCCGACTCACGGGTGCGGATAAAAATTCGATGAACGAAGTGACCGCCAGCTATATGGATGTACAAACTCAAGCGACACTAGCAACAGATCTCTACAAAACGGGTCTAATTAGTCTTGAACAAGCCAGAATCGAAGCATATCGTAAACTCAAGCACCTACTGATAATTAGTCAGCCTACGTTGGCAGAAGACGCGGAATACCCTCGCCGTTTGTATAACCTTGCCACCATTGGCGTTTTGCTGTGTTTGCTGTATGGTTTGATGGTGATGGGCTTGGCTACTTTAAGAGAACATCAAGATTAAAAAGGCATAAATTATTTTATTGGTTGCGACATACTTTATTTCTAAATTATTACTTCTTAAATGAAACAAGTCATCTTCCAAACGACGTTATAAATACTTGTATTCTTAGTTTATCGAAAACCACTACTATTGTACTTGTGCATTCCCTACTTATATATCACAAAGTTGACATCTTGTATTTTTACTTTATCACTAACGGCTAAGTTTAAGGAAACAAATGGAATGACATCCTAAAACTCATAAAATTAAATAAAATTAAATAAAATCACATCGAAGGCCTGATTTTATATTTATTGTCAATAACTTAATTAAAAACAATACACACAATGATGTCTGATGATTTATAGAAGACATTAAAATATTCGTAGTGAGGCACAAAATGATATCAGTAGATTTTTTTAAAAAATTAAAAAATAAAAAAACAAAAAAGAGCAAACTGGAAATAAACTCTGGCAATGCACTAAACTTTACATTACAAAAAGATAATTATTTAAAAGATTTTACCTATGAGCAACAGTATACCATTATCAAACAATCAGGTTTATTTGATTCAGAATTTTATGAAAGAAAATATAGAGATGTATCACAAAGAAAATTAGATCCTATTCGACATTATATACGTCATGGCTACAAAGAAAATCGATGGCCAAATGAGCTTTTCGATCCAATTTATTACAAAAAAGTTTATAGTATCGAAGATGGAGTAATTCCTCTTACTCATTACATTCAAACACCTCAAGCTATACTTAACCGTACATCTGAAAAATTTGATGGGTCGTTTTATTATTTTTTACATGATGATGTGAGAAAGTCAGGGATAAATCCTTTATATCATTATTTAAAGCATGGTAAAAATGAAAAAAGAGCCATAGAGAAAAAAGTCAAAGAACAGACAAAAACAGTTTTAATTAACATTCCATCAAAACTTTCCAAAGTCAACATAACTATTATTGTACCAGTATATAATGCAATTAATGAAGTTATGGATTGTTTAGATAGTGTTATCCAGCATACTAGGTTAGGTAATAATGTTAAACTCTTAGTAATTAATGATGCGAGTCCGGATAAATCCGTACGAACAACATTGGACAAATATAAAAAAATTCCCGGCGTAAAAATAATCCATAATAAGAAAAATATCGGATATACAAATAATGTCAACTTTGGTATTTCTTTAAGTGGTAAGGATGATATTGTATTGCTTAATAGCGATACGGTCGTATCCAAAAACTGGTTAAGGCAAATGTCTGTTGCTGCGTACCAGAATGATGATATCGGAACGGTGACAGCTGTTTCAAATGGAGCAGGTGCATTTTCTGTCCCTAAATCAGGCTGGAATGATTTACCAGACCACTTGTCTATTAACCATATTGCCCGATTGGTGTCGTCAGCTATTGATTCAGCATTCGTTACAACTCCAACGGGCAATGGATTCTGTCTTTTTATAAAGCGCGAGTTGCTTGATCATATTGGGGTCTTTGACAAAGAAAAATTCCCACGCGGATATGGTGAAGAAAATGATTTCTGCATGAGAGCAGTATCACATGGATGGATTAATATTGTTGATCTCAAAACATATATTTATCACAAGCGTTCAGCTTCTTTTAAGGGTGAAAAAGAGCTTCTAATTGAAAACGGCATCACTCAGGTTAAGAATGATCATCCATATTATTCTGGAGCCATTAAAGCCATCGGAAATTCGACGATATTTACAAAAGCAAGAAGTACGATTGAAAGCAAAATAACTAAAACATCTCCGAATGAAGGGATTGTTAAACCTAAAATTCTATTTGTCATATCGACTCGTACTGGCGGCACTCCTAAAACTAACTATGACCTTATGCGATCATTGAAAGATATTTATGATTGCTATGTACTTGCATCTAACTCTAAATTAATTGAGATAATGAGAGCAGATGAAAAGGATTATAAGGTAATCGAAAAATTCCATCTCAGTGATCCAGTGAATTTTGCAACCCATCGTTCATTTGAATATGAACAGATTGTTAGAAGTGTTATCTATAAATACAGCATTGAACTTCTACATATACGACACATAGCGTGGCATAGCTTAAAGCTGCCTGAAATAGCTAAAGATATGGGTATACCAGTAATTAACTCATTCCATGATTTTTATACAATATGCCCTTCTGTAAATTTAGTAAATGAAAATGGAGAGTTATTTATTGATGGTTTAGATCATGGAACAAATAATCCATTATGGCGCGATGAGACAGTTACCCCTATGACGCCGTCTATGCTGAAAGCATGGAAAACCAGAATGGAAGAGGCGCTATTAAATTGTGATCAATTTATAACCACGTGTGAAAGCGCGAAAGAAATCATTTTAAAAAACTTACCAAAGATTAAGGGTATACCTTTTACTGTAATCCCTCATGGCCGAGATTTCACCTCTTTCCTCGAACCTAAAACTACGGCATCTGATAATATTATAAATGTACTTATTCCTGGAAATATTACTCTCACCAAAGGTAAAAGTTTAATTAAAAAAATAAAAGAACTTGATGAAAGCAATAAAATTCATTTCCATGTACTTGGCACTTGCGATAAAGATATTATGGACATAGTCACCTATCATGGAAAATATAACAGGGAAGACTTCATTAATAAAGTACAATTGATTAACCCAGATATTTCAGCGGTATTTTCAATTTGGCCTGAAACTTATTGCCACACATTAACTGAAAGTTGGGCATCAGGTCTGCCTGTCATCGGTTTAGCTTATGGTGCAGTTGAAAAAAGAATAAGTAGACATAATGCAGGTTGGTTAGTATCAAATAACCCGCAAGAATGTTATGAACACCTGATATTTCTCTGCAACAATCCTCAAGAAATTAAAGAAAAGCAAAAAAATGTCGCAAAATGGCAAAAAGGATATGGCGCTTACAATACTGTAAGTAGAATGACAGAAAAATATTTACATATTTATCAAGATGTCTGCAAAATAGAACTTCCTACAAAAAGAATTATGGGTATTGTTCTGAAAGGCTATTATCCTAATGTTCCACCAACAGCCTATGTGAGACTAATAGATTGGAAAAATGACTTTGAAAATAAATACAATCTTAAAGTGGAATTTATTCCATGGCATGATCTCTTAACTTATAAATGTAATGAATTGAGTAAAGTCATTATTCAAAGAGACGCCATACCAAGTTATGCTGTAGATTGGTGTATCAATTCATTAGACAAAAACATGATCCCATACGATTATGAAATTGATGACAATTTGTTAAACGTACCTGCAATTATTGATATTGATAGCATTTATAAAAATTACAGAAGTAATTTTCTAAAACTTATAACTAAAGCAAGCACAGTCCATGTAACCAATGATTCCTTGGCCGCGATTGTTCAAGAACATAATAGCAACGTTACAGTTCGCCCTAACAAAATATTTGCACACCGATGGAACACAAACATTGATACTCAGGAAAAAATCGATCTAATCACTGACTCAACGATAATTAATATTTTATATTTCGGTTCTAGAACACATCAGGAAGATTTGAACTTTTTATCAACTGTCATTAATCAGCTTAATAATATAAAACCACGTTTCCATCTATATGTTATTGGTTGTGGTGATTTTACTGAAAGTAAATTCATAACAAGATTGACTCCACCTAGTTCTCGCTATGATCTTTTTGTAAACTGGCTAATTCGTATAAGCCATAATTTTGATGTTGGGGTAGCTCCTTTAATTGATGAACAATTCGCCAATACTAAAAGTCCTTTAAAAGCAATTGAACTGCTGGCATTGAACTTGCCTGTTATCTGCAGTAATATTTCTCCTTACTCAGATCTTAAAAATATTATGAATATGGAGGAGTATCAAAAAATTACATTTGTAAATAATACCCCTGAGTCTTGGCAAGATGCTTTGGTAAAATTTAAAGGTTTTTATGATGATAGATCTTAATTTCAGCAAATTATCAACTTGTCCTATTTCAATATCCGAAGTAGACTTAATAAAACTAAACACTGATCTAGAATTCAAAATTTCAGAATCTACTAAAATCAATATTGAGAATAAGCTTAATAGCAAATCCTTAACTTTCCATCGCAATTTAAACTCTACATATGAATTAGCACCTTTAGTTTTATTAAATCCGTTAGAGTGGACAAAAAAAGCTGAATGGCAGAAAATCAATGGTTCGTTTGAAGAGTGTATAAATCTATCAGTTCTACATAACGCTCATGTTTTTGGTGGAAGGATAAGAAGACGAAACTCAAAATTTCATGAATTTTCACAGCTTTTACTCAACAGTAAATATGAACTATCTAAAAACTCATATGGTATACTCGATGGTACAAAGACTTTACCAAGTGATTTAGTCAAAGAAATAGATGGCTCGTTATATTTAGATTATGATAGTTCAAGTGAACCGACTATTTTAAAAGGTAATTACTTTTTTGTTGGGAGCATACATCGTCATTTTGGACACTTTTTAGTCGAAGGGCTATCTCGTTTATGGGCTTTAGAATTTATTCCAAGCAATATCAAAGATGACATTAAATACCTTGTCTATGAAGACTCTATTCCAGAATTTGCTTTACAGGTTTTAGATATCTTAGGTATTCCCTTAGATAAAATAATATATGCTCCTAAGCATGCCATTGTTGAAAGGCTTTTTGTACCAGATATTTCATACAAAACTCATCATTGGGCATCAAATTTAGCCCAATTAACATATGATAAAATATCAAATAATGTCCTTCCTAATTCAAAGCCTTATAAAAGAATTTATTTAAGTAGAAAGAACACAGCAGATAGGCCGCTTGAGAACGAAGCTAATATTGAAGATATTTTTTCATCTTATGGTTTTGAAATTATTACACCCGAAAATTTATCAATAAAAGAACAAATAAAATTAGTCAGCGAATCATCTATTATTGCAGGGCCTGTCGGAAGTCAAATGTATCTTTCGGCTTTTTCGAAATCAAAATTATTAATAATTTTAGCTCCATCAAACTTTTATCTTCCAGATGATCTTTTGCTTTCAAGTATTCGAGAAAGCAATATCACTATCGGTCTTGGGTCTGGTTTAGATTACTCCACCCCCAAGAATGAAAGGAAATGGCATATAGATGAAAACATTATAATAAATATCTTGGAAAGTTTGAATTATGAATAATGATATTGATGAATTCAACAATATAATAAAAACCGCATCTATAAGTAATATAGACCAAGTTTATATATACAATCAAGAGAACATCGATTTTAGAACGGTGAAAATAATTGGAACACAAAAAAGAAACTATATTATTATTGATAAAGGGGCCATTCTTAAAAATTCAATAATTGATTTCAGATCAGAAAACGCCATTGTTTACATCAAATCGGATGGCGTAAGAGCTAACTTCCTACTAGGTTATGGAAGTTGTATTTATATTGATGAGTCTACTAGCTTTACAAATACAGCAAATATTCTCGCTGCCGAAGGTCATGATATTTACATCGGTAAGGACTGTATGTTTGCTGAAAATATCAATATTACTAACTCTGATGGTCACCCTATATTTGATAATAGTGGAATGAGAATAAATGGAGGCGGTGATATAATCATCGGAAACCATGTATGGGTTGGTAGAAACACTGACATCCTAAAAAATACAGTCTTAGATTCAGGATGTATCATAGGTTCCCGCTCTGTTGTAACAAAAAGCATCCCTTATGCATCTATCGCAGTAGGCGCACCTGCGCAAATAAAGAAAAGAGATGTTCTTTTTTCCAAAGAAACCACAGTACGCCATGAAAGACTTTTTTTTAATGAAGATAAAGCATATCACCCAAAAAAACTCATTAATAATGAAAAGTCATTCTTAACTTATATCAAAGATTTTATATATAAAAATAACGGCATCTTTTAACTATGAAATTCATTACAATAACTGGGACAGGTTATGTTGGTCTTTCCAATGCCGTACTTTTGGCGCAACACCATCAAGTAATTGCGCTTGAAATAATTCCTGAAAAAGTCGAAAAGATTAACCAACGTCAATCGCCCATCGCCGATAAAGAACTTGAAGACTACTTAGCTAACAAGTCTCTTAATCTTCGTGCAACGCTGGACAAAGTCGAAGCCTATCAGGACGCCGAGTTTGTCATTATCGCTACGCCGACTGATTACGATCCAAAGACTAACTACTTCAATACCAGCACCGTTGAAGCAGTCATTCGCGATGTGATGAGTATTAATCCGCAGGCAGTTATGGTCATCAAGTCCACCATTCCGGTGGGCTTTACCGAGCGGATGCGTCAGGAGTTAGGTACTGATAATCTGATTTTCTCCCCTGAGTTCCTGCGTGAAGGTCGTGCTCTGTATGACAACCTTCATCCATCACGCATTGTGGTTGGGGAATGCAGCGAGCGCGCGCAGCGCTTTGCCGACCTGCTGAAAGAAGGTGCCATTAAGAAAGATGTGCAGGTGCTGTTAACCGGCAGTACCGAAGCCGAAGCCATCAAGCTGTTTGCTAATACCTACCTCGCCATGCGAGTTGCGTATTTCAACGAGCTGGACACCTACGCTCAGTCTCATGGACTTGATAGCCGTCAGATCATCGAAGGTATTGGTCTTGATCCGCGTATTGGTACGCACTATAACAACCCTTCGTTTGGCTATGGTGGCTATTGTCTGCCGAAAGACACTAAGCAACTGTTGGCGAACTATCAGGAAGTGCCGAATAACCTGATCCGGGCGATTGTCGATGCTAATACTACCCGCAAGGATTTTATTGCCGACAGCGTGATCGCCCGTAAGCCTAAGGTTGTTGGGATCCACCGTCTGGTCATGAAAGCGGGCTCCGATAACTTCCGCTCTTCAGCCATTCAGGGGATTATGAAGCGGATTAAAGCCAAGGGGATCGAGGTTGTAGTCTTTGAGCCAACCATCAAAGAAGACACCTTCTTCAACTCCCGCGTCATTCGCAACCTCGAAGAATTTAAAGCCATCAGCGATGTGATTCTCTGTAATCGCATGGCACGCGAGTTAGCCGATGTCGCCGACAAGGTCTACACCCGCGATTTATTTGGCTCGGATTGAGATGCACCAATAAAGAGGGGTTTACCCTCTTTATTCACAATGGACACGGGTGATACTTTCTCCCGTTATTTGACTGAGAATGCATTTTGAAATTATTTGTTGCCGCAATCATTAAAAACGAAATGGATGCCCTGCTGGAATGGATTGCTTATCACAGGGTCGTAGGCGTAAGCGGATTTATTATTGCGGATAACGGCAGTAATGATGGTTCACGTGCGTTTCTTAACGGGCTGGAGAAACTCGGCATAGTAACCGTACTGGACTTTCCTGATGTCGAAGGCCAAAAGCCGCAACTCCCCGCTTACGAACGTATTTTACGCAGTTGCAGCGAAGACATCGACTTGCTGGCTTTTATCGATGCAGACGAGTTCTTAGTGCCACTCGATTCTGAGCAGAACCTCGCAACTAATCTAAACGAATGGTTTAGCGATCCTTCTGTCAGTGCAGTCGCCCTTAACTGGGCAAACTTCGGTTCAAACGGCGAGCTGTTTGCCGAAGAAGGCCTTGTAACCGAGCGCTTTACCCAGCGCGCCCCTCAGCAATTTAATGCCAATAAGAATTTCAAAAGCATTGTCAGACCAAAATGCGCAAATCACTTTAACAATCCCCATCACGCCGATCTGCGCTATGGCCGCTATATCGATACGCTGGGCAACGATCTGGTTTCCCACCCAAAACACGGGAACGGCGTCAGCGAAGAAGTGATCTGGAACGGCGTGCGCGTTAACCATTACGTTGTCAAATCGCTTGAAGAGTTTTTACTCGGTAAACACCTGCGCGGCAGCGCCGCTACAGCCAAGCGCGTAAAACACAAAGCCTATTTCAAAGCCCACGATCGCAATGACGAAACCTGCCTGCTGGCGGCCGCCCTGGCCCCGAAAGTTAAAGCAGAAATGGCAGCCTTGCAGGCGCAGCTGGATGCCTTGCCAGAAGAAGTGAGTCCGCAAAAGAGCGACTCCTGGCTGGCGACCCGCGTTAAAAAGTTAATCGGTTAATCGACGTCTTTCCCATATTCGACAGGAGTCAGAAGTGGTCTTCCCCACTTCCGGGTAGTGAATCCTCTAATGCAAAGCGATTACCACTGGCACCCTCTGGCGCTGCCAGACACCTCTTTATCCCGCGCGGGCTGGTTCCTGATCCAGGGCACCCTGCGTGCCCGCCAGCCACGGGGGGAGACTCGCCTGCGCTGGCAGTGTCAGGACAGCTGGCATGAACAGATCCTGCCAATCACCCGCCGTGGCACCCTGCAGGAGCTGGTCTGGCTGCCGATAGGTGCCTGCCAGGTGGGGCTGCTCGCCAGCAGCGAAGGGGCGGAATGCGAACTGAATATTACCCGCTTTGCGCAGGTGTCTGCGGGCAAAAGTCTCTGGCGTAGGCTGCGCCGGGTGTGGCCTTTTTATCAGCGCCTGAATGCGCAAAAGCGCAAGCGTCTGGGGCTGTCCTGGCACCTGTGGTTTACCGATTTACAGCAGGCTTACGATCTGGTGGGCAAGATCCGCGACGACAGGCCGCTGCATGCCTATGAGCACTGGCTGGCGAATTTCGATACCGTGCAGCCCGGTGAGCGCCGGTTGATCGACCGTCTGCTGACCCGCTGGGGCAACCTGCCCCGCGTCTGCCTGCATCTGGTGAACGGCGGCGATGAGGCGGCACGTCAGCGCACCCTGGCCAGTATCGCGGCGCTCTGTTATCCGGCAACGCATATCACCGTGCTGGAACAGCCGCCTGCTACTGCCAGGCCTGCGGGCGAATGGCAGTGGGCCATCCCCGAGGGGGCTGAACTGGCCCCGTCCGCGTTCGTGTGGCTGGCGCACCAGCTGCGCCAGACCCCGGATGCAAAATGGATCTACGGCGATCACGATCTGCTGGATGAGAAAGGCAAGCGCCACTCACCGGACTTCAAGCCGGACTGGAACGAAACCCTGCTGCACAGCCAGAACTATATCGGCTGGTGTGGCCTCTGGCGGGAACAGGGCATGTCTGCCATCCCGCAGGATGGGGCCGAGAGCTATCGCGGATGGTTGCGGCTGGCCCACCAGCTTGCACCGAAAGATATCGCGCACATCCCTGCCCTGCTGATGCATATCCCGGACAGTCTCCCGCAGCAGGACGGGTATGAAACCCTGGCAAGCCTGTTGCAGGACCTGCCCGTCGGGGTGACGCTGGAGTCGGCTCCGCACGGCATCTGCCGCTGGCGCTGGCCGCTCCCGGCAGAACTGCCGCGGGTATCGGTGATTATTCCCACCCGCAATGGTCTGGCGCATCTCAGGCCGTGCATTGAAAGCCTGGTGCAGCACACCCGTTATCCGAATATCGAAATCATGGTGATGGATAACCAGAGCGACGACCCGGAAACTCTGGCTTATTTCGAACAGATCACCCAGGCGTACGGGGTCCGGGTTATCGCCTGGGATCGTCCGTTTAATTACTCCGCCATCAACAATGCCGGAGTGCGCGAGGCTACAGGCGAACTTATCTGCCTGCTCAATAATGATACCGAAGTGATTAACCCGTTGTGGCTGGATGAGATGGTCTCGCACCTGCTGCGTCCGGGCGTCGGGATCGTCGGGGCGAGGCTCTTTTACGGCGATGGCCGGGTGCAGCATGCGGGTGACGCGGTGGGGCCAGGTGGCTGTGCCGATCACTTTCACAGTGGGCTGGCCGCCGATGAACCGGGCTACCAGCGCAGAGCGGTGAGCGCGCAGGAGCTGTCAGCGGTAACGGCGGCCTGTCTGCTCACCCCTCGCCAGCTCTTTTTGTCCCTGAACGGCTTAGATGAGGTCAATCTGCCGGTGGCCTTCAACGACGTGGATTACTGTCTGCGGGTCGGGGAGGCAGGCTGGCGGATCGTCTGGACCCCCTTTGCCGAGTTGTACCATCATGAGTCGGTCTCCCGCGGCAAGGACGTCACGCCGGAACAGCTGGCGCGCTCCCAGGGTGAACTGCGCTACATGAAAAAACGCTGGGCGCAGCGGCTTAAGCACGATCCCGCATACAATCCCAACCTGAGCTACGACCGACCCGATTTCTCGTTAAGTCATACTCCTAATGTGGTGTTGCCATGGACGAACTGATCAGAAAGGCACTCTTTAAACCGTATCTGAAGTTGAATAAGCAGAGCAACGAGACGCAGCCGGACAAGTGGGCTGAGTGCCGCTCGCTGCTGATCCTGCATGAAGGAGACTCCCCGACGCTGGCCTATTTTGAAGCGGCGATCAGAAGTCGTTTTCCCGGCGCGGTGTGCCAGCTGGTGGATACCTTAACCACGCCGTCCATCGAAGTGGATAAAGGGACCGCCATCGTGGTCATTCGTTTTGTCTCCTCAGAGTGGCAGCGCGAGATTGTGCGCAATATCGATGACCTCTCCCAGGTGGTCTATTTTATGGATGACGACCTGTTCGATCCGTCAGCCTTAACGGCATTGCCCAAGGCCTACCGGACGAAAATCATTCGACGCTCGGCGGCGCAGCACCGCTGGATCACAACCCATTGCGACACCATCTGGGTCTCGACGCCGTATCTGGCTAACAAATATGCGCACCTGAATCCCGATGTGGTGCCCGCCCAGCCTACGCCACGACTGCTGGCCGTGACCCGGCCGGTAAAAATTGCCTATCACGGCTCCAGCTCGCACCAGGCAGAAAAATACTGGCTGCGGGAAGTGGTTGAGGGCGTGCTGAAGCAGTGCCCGCAGGCCAGCTTCGAAATTTTTGGCGAGCACGAAATCTATAAGCTTTACCGCGACTTACCGCGGGTGACGGTATTACACCCGATGAGCTGGCAGAACTATCTGGATTATACTCAGCATCACCGGGTTGATATTGGTCTGGCCCCGTTACTGGAGTCGGAATTTAATATGGCGCGCGGGCCGGTAAAATTTTATGATTTCGTGCGCATGGGGGCGGTGGGGGTTTACAGCAATTGCGCCCCGTACAGTGATTTTATCGAACAAAATATCAATGGCGTGCTGCTGAACAACGATCCGCAAAAGTGGATCGAGGCGTTGTCGCTGCTGGTCAATTCCGGGCAAAAGCGTCAGACACTGGCGAATAATGCGAAGGAATATACGTACTCGCTAATGCACTAACAACAGGACAGCAGAGCCTGCGTTCTGGTGAACATTTCATCCAATAGAAAAGTAAAAAACGCTTATGAAAATTCTTGTAACCGGTGGAGCCGGTTTTATCGGTTCTGCCGTTGTTCGCCATATCATCCGTGACACTCAGGATGCGGTGATCAACCTTGATAAGCTCACCTATGCGGGCAACCTTGAATCGCTGGCCGACGTGGCCGCAAGTGACCGCTATGCCTTTGAGCAGGTGGACATCTGCAACCGTGCTGAGCTGGATCGGGTCTTCGCCGCCCACCAACCGGATGCAGTGATGCATCTGGCCGCCGAGAGCCACGTGGATCGCTCCATTACCGGCCCGGCCGATTTTATCGAAACCAATATCGTCGGTACCTACACGCTGCTCGAAGCGGCCCGCGCATACTGGAGCGAGCTGGATGAGGCCCGCAAGCAGGCGTTTCGTTTCCACCACATCTCTACCGACGAAGTGTATGGCGATCTGCCGCACCCGGATGAAGTGAGCGCCGGTACCGAGTTACCGCTGTTTACCGAAACGACCCCCTACGCGCCAAGCAGCCCGTATTCCGCGTCGAAAGCCTCCAGCGATCATCTGGTGCGCGCATGGCGTCGTACCTATGGCCTGCCGACTATTGTCACCAACTGCTCCAACAACTATGGCCCGTATCACTTCCCTGAGAAGTTGATCCCGCTGGTGATCCTCAACGCGCTGGACGGCAAAGCGCTGCCAATCTACGGCAAAGGCGATCAGATCCGCGACTGGCTGTACGTTGAAGATCACGCCCGTGCGCTCTATACCGTAGTGACCACCGGCGTAGTAGGCGAGACCTACAACATCGGCGGCCACAACGAGAAGCAGAACCTGGACGTGGTGCACACCATCTGCGACCTGCTCGATGAGATGGTGCCGAAAACCGGTTCCTACCGCGACCAGATCACCTACGTGACTGACCGCCCGGGCCACGACCGCCGCTACGCCATCGATGCCAGCAAAATGAGCCACGAGCTGAACTGGCAGCCGCAGGAGACCTTCGAGTCCGGCATCCGTAAAACGGTGCAGTGGTATCTGGATAACCAGCAGTGGGTTAACAACGTGAAAAGCGGCAGTTATCAGGACTGGATCGCGAAGAACTATCAGGAGCGTAACTGATGCATATTCTGCTGTTCGGCAAAAATGGCCAGGTGGGCTGGGAGTTGCAGCGTGCGCTGCTGCCGCTGGGGCGTATCACGGCGGTGGATTTTGACTCTACCGATTACTGCGGTGACTTCAGCAACCCGGAAGGCGTGGCCGAGACCGTGCGTCTGCTGAAGCCGGACGTGATCGTTAACGCCGCCGCCCATACTGCGGTAGACAAAGCTGAGAGCGAGCGCGATTTTGCCGAGCTGCTCAACGCCACCAGCGTGGCCGCTATCGCCAAAGAAGCCGAGGCGCTGGGCGCGTGGCTGGTGCACTACTCCACCGACTACGTCTTCAACGGCAGCGGCGAAAAACCGTGGGTGGAGACCGACCAGACCGCCCCGCTGAACGTCTACGGCGAAACCAAGCTGGCGGGCGAACAGGCCGCCGCGCTCTGCTCCCGTCATCTGATTTTCCGCACCAGCTGGGTCTATGCCGCCCGTGGCGCTAACTTCGCCAAAACCATGCTGCGCTTTGGTAAAGAGCGCAGCGAGATGTCGGTTATCAACGATCAGTTTGGTGCGCCGACCGGGGCAGAGCTGCTGGCCGACTGCACGGCTCATGCGATCCGCATCGCGCAGGATAAACCGGACGTAGCCGGGCTGTATCACCTGATCGCCTCCGGCACCACCACCTGGTTCGACTATGCCCAGCGGGTGTTCGCTACCGCTCGTGCGGCGGGCGTTGAGCTGGCGGTAACTCAGGTAAATGCCGTCCCAACCAGCGCTTTCCCGACCCCGGCCAGGCGTCCGCATAACTCACGCCTCGATACCAGCAAGTTCCAGCGCACCTTCGGGATGACGCTGCCGGACTGGACCATCGGCGTGGATCGCATGCTGGCTGAAATTCTCGGGAAGTAACTGCAAAGCAAGGTATGCTATGCATGCCTTGTTTTATGGCTTTTGCCCTCCCCGGACATATAACCAAACAGAAGAAATGAAGGATTATGAACAAGCGTAAAGGTATTATTCTGGCCGGTGGGTCAGGGACTCGTCTCTATCCGGTCACCATGGCGGTGAGCAAACAGCTGCTGCCTATCTACGACAAACCGATGATCTACTACCCGCTGAGCACCCTGATGCTGGCCGGTATCCGCGATATCCTGATCATCAGCACCCCACAGGATACGCCGCGCTTTGAGCAGCTGCTGGGCGACGGCAGCCAGTGGGGCCTGAACCTGCAGTACAAAGTGCAGCCAAGCCCGGACGGTCTGGCTCAGGCCTTTATCCTCGGTGAAGAGTTCATCGGCGACGACGACTGCGCGCTGGTGCTGGGCGACAACATCTTCTACGGTCACGATCTGCAGAAACAGCTGGAAGCCGCCGCGGCGAAACCGGCGGGTGCCACCGTCTTTGCCTATCATGTACACGATCCTGAGCGTTATGGCGTGGTGGAGTTTGACCATGCAGGCACCGCCATCTCCCTGGAAGAGAAGCCGCTGGAACCGAAGAGCAACTATGCGGTAACCGGCCTCTACTTCTACGATAACCGCGTGGTTGAGATTGCCAAAAGCCTGAAACCGTCGCCGCGCGGCGAGCTGGAAATCACCGACGTGAACCGCATCTACCTTGAGCAGGGCGATCTGTCGGTGGCCATGATGGGCCGTGGTTATGCCTGGCTTGATACCGGCACCCATGAGAGCCTGATTGAGGCCAGCAACTTCATTCAGACCATCGAAACCCGTCAGGGGCTGAAAGTGGCCTGTCCTGAAGAGATTGCCTACCGTCTGAAGTTTATCGATGCCGATCAGGTGCGCAAGTTAGCCGCGCCGCTGGCGAAGAATGCTTACGGGCAATACCTGCTGAAAATGCTTAAGTAGTCATCATTAAATCCAGGGGCGTAACGCCCCATTTATGAATCAGGCCGTCATCATGAACGTAATTCAGACCGCAATTCCCGACGTATTTATTTTTGAGCCAAAAGTCTTTGGCGATGACCGTGGTTTCTTCTTTGAAAGCTTTAACCACCAGCAGTTCGAAGCCGCCATTGGCCGCAGCGTAAACTTCGTGCAGGACAACCACTCCAAATCGTCTAAGGGCGTATTGCGTGGCCTGCACTACCAGCTGGCACCTCATGCGCAGGGCAAACTGGTGCGTTGCGTGGCCGGTGAAGTATTCGACGTGGCGGTGGATATCCGTAAAAACTCCCCGACCTTCGGTCAGTGGGTCGGCGTGCATCTGTCCGGCGATAACAAGCGTCAGCTGTGGATCCCGGAAGGCTTCGCCCACGGCTTTATGACCCTGAGCGACACCGCAGAATTCCTGTACAAAACCACCAACTACTATGCCCCGGAGAGCGACCGCGGCATCCGCTGGAACGATGAGACCATCGGAATTACCTGGCCGGAAATCAACACCGAAATCCTTACCTCCGCCAAAGACAGCGTTGCCAAATCCTTCCCTGACGCAGAGTACTTCTGAGTCACACGCCCCGCAGTGACGCGGGGCGTTTTCTGATGCACAGAGCGCCCATGAAATTTTACACAGGTTCAGCCGGGATCCTGGCCCGAAAAGCACAGCTCGAGCCGATGCTTGGCCGCCCGTTACACGCCTTTAAAATGCGTATGCAACTGGCGCAGGACGACGTGCTGGTCGGCTGGGGACAGAAAGCCAATACCCGTCAAATCAAACAGCAGGCCCAGGAACTCGGCCTGCCGTACTGGCAGCTGGAAGATGGCTTTATCGGTTACATTGGCCACCCTGCCAGGGGCGGCAAGGCCGTCTCACTGATTGCCGATCCTGTGGGCATTTACTACGACGCTCGCCAGCCGAGCCGCCTTGAGCAACTCATCGCCACGCCGTGCGATGCCAGTATGCTGGCCCGCGCCGGGGCACTGGTACATGAACTGCTGCGCCTGGGCATCACCAAGTACAACTGTTATGCCGCCGACAGCGGCCTGCCCGACGCGCTGGCTGCCCGCCTGCATCGCGACGCCCGCCCTAAGGTACTGCTGATCGACCAGGTTGCCGGCGATCTCTCCATTCCCGGCGCGCTGGCAAGTGAAGCCGATTTTGTCGAGATGGTCGCCGCGGCGCGGCGTAACCACCCTGATGCACGCCTGCTGCTGCGCACCCATCCGGATACCCGGCTGGGCAAAAAACGCGGCGTGCTGGCGCAGATGCAGCTTGACGACGTGGAGCTGGTCACCGATCACTGCCACCCCCATGCCCTGCTGAATGAGGTGGAGGCGGTCTATACCGTCTCCTCCCAGATGGGGTTTGAAGCGCTGCTGCTGGGCAAAGCGGTGTACTGCTTTGGCATGCCGTTTTACGCGGGCTGGGGACTAACTCACGACAGCAAACAGTGTGAACGTCGCGAGGCAAAAATAAGCCTGCCGCAGCTGGTCGCAGCGGCGCTGATCCTCTATCCCCGCTATCTGGATCCGGTCCTGGGCCAGCGCTGCGAGGTGGAGCAGGTGATCGAGATCGTGGCGGGTCAGCTGACCCCTGCCCCGCGCTATCGCCGTCTCTATATGGTGGGCTTCTCCCTGTGGAAGCGCGCCTTTATGCGCGCCTTCTGCCAGCCGCTGGCCAAGGAACTGCGCTTTGTGCGCACCCCGCCTGCACGGCTGGCCGCCGACGATCAGGTGCTGGTGTGGGGCAGTCGTCATCCTGAGCTGAAAAATCCGATCCGGGTGGAAGATGGTTTTATCCGCTCCCGGGGGCTGGGTTCGAACCTGTGCCGCCCTTCATCGCTCTCCATCGATCCGGTGGGGATCTACTTTGACAGCCGCCGTCCGAGCGGGCTGGAGCAGTTGCTTAATGAGCAGCCGCTCAGCGAGCAGGAACTGGCGCGCGGCGCGGCGCTGGTGGATCTGCTCCGCCAGCATGGGGTCAGTAAATATAACGTTGGCACCGTGCAGCCCTTCACGCCGCCCGGCGACGGGCGAACGCTGGTGCTGGTGGTGGGCCAGGTCGATGGCGATGCCTCGATCCTCACCGGTAGCCCGGCGATCCGCAGCAACGAACAGCTGCTGTGGGCGGTACGTGCCGCCCGGCCCGAGGCGCATATTCTGTTTAAACCGCATCCGGACGTGGTGGCGGGCAACCGGGCCGGGGCAATCTCCGCCGAATGCCTGGCGAGCTGCGTGGACAGCCAGGTGCTGGATCTCGGCCTGACCAGCCTCTATCCCCATGTCGATGAGCTGCACACCATGACCTCCCTCAGCGGCTTCGAGGCGCTGGTGCAGGGGGTGAAGGTCACCACCTGGGGCCAGCCGTTCTACAGCGGCTGGGGATTGACCGAGGATATCCACCCTGCCGGGCGCCGTCATCGCACCCTGCCGCTGGCCGCGCTGGTCTACCTGACGCTGGTGGCCTATCCGCGCTATATCGACTGGCAGAGCGGCCTGTGGATGAGTCCGGAGCAGCTGATCCGCCAGCTGGCGGTCCAGGGGAACTCCTCATCGCAAAAGGCCAACCGCTGGCAGCGCTGGCAACTCAAGCTGAGCTATCTGGCCCAGACACTTCGCTAGCGAACTATTTATCCTGATTTATTAAAGAAAAGCGGTCATCAAGCCGTTACTCACTCTTCATCAACGGACCGATCTGGGAAAAATAATGGAAGAGCAAGCTATCCGCCATCTGCTGAATGGCCGTCGATATCTTTTACTACAAGGACCGATGGGCCCCTGCTTTTCACGTCTGGCAAGCTGGTTGCAGAGCAGCCACCGTGAAGTGAAGCAGGTCTGCTTCAATGCCGGGGACTCATGGTATGCCGCGAAAGAGACCGCGCTGCACTACACCGGCTCCGTGAAAAATTTTGCCTTCTGGCTGCGCGAGTTACACAAGACCTACCCCTTCGATACCATCGTCTGTTTTGGTGATTGTCGCCCGATGCACATCGAAGCGAAGAAGTGGGCCCGCAGCAAAACCATCGATTTTCTCGCGTTTGAAGAGGGCTATTTCCGCCCGTTCTATATCACCCTCGAAAAAGGGGGCGTGAACGCCTTCTCCTCGATGCCCATCGATGCGAAGTATTACCGCGAGCAGCCGCTGCCGGAGGTGAAAACCCCGACGCCGTGGAAACCGAGCTCCTTTAACCGTGCCGCCCATGCCATGCTCTACTATGCCGCGGGCTGGTTTGGCCGCCATCGCTATCGCGGCTATCGCCATCACAAGTCGTTCTCGCCGTGGTACGAGATGCAGTGCTGGTTCCGCGCCGGTCGCCGTAAGCTGTGGTACCGCTGGCAGCAGCGCCATATGCTGAGCCATATCACCGAAAAGCTCGACAACCAGTACTACCTGGCGATTTTGCAGGTCTACAACGACAGCCAGATTATTCACCACAGCCCCTATAAAGACGTGCGTGACTATATCGAAACCGTGATCCGCTCCTTTGCCCGCCATGCGTCTAACGAGCGCCATCTGGTATTCAAGCATCACCCGATGGATCGTGGTCACCGCTATTACGGCACCCTGATCAACAAGCTGACCGAAAAGTACGGCATTACGGGCCGGGTGATCTACGTTCACGATCTCTCCCTGCCCGCCCTGCTGACCCACACCCGGGGGGTGATCACCGTCAACAGCACTGCCGGCCTGTCGGCACTGATCCATAACAAGCCGCTCAAGGTGATGGGCAAAGCGCTGTACGACATCGAAGGTTTAACCTGGCAGGGGCCGCTGAACCAGTTCTGGCAGGCGGATTTCGCTCCCGATAAAGCGTTATTCCAGCGCTTTCGTACCCACCTGCTCTATCAGACGCAGATCAACGCCGTCTTTTACGGCAAGTCCGACTGGCTCAACATCCCGACGGAAATCCCTCTCCCGGCACCGCTTGCCGATTCTGAACTCGAACGATAATTCCTCCTCACGCCGGGGAAATTGCCCCGGCGGATCCGATCGACTCCGCGCTTTTATCTCTCCGTTGTAAAAATCCCTAATGTTTATCCCAAATTTTGCCGTTATAACCTAAGACAAATTTTCATGCCGAATTTTGCACTGACATATTTTGTCAGCCGCACCGGCATAATTCACAGCAATGGCTTAAATAACAGGAAAGCTAATATGACAATTCCGACCAGGAGTCGCTCGGCTGAAAGGTTGGTTGATATTCTGCTGGAGCTTCATTTACACGGCGTGGTGAGTCGCCAGGCATTGATGCATAAATTTAATATCACTGAGCGCACGGTCTACCGCGATCTGAATGCCCTTTCGCCCATCGTGGAGCGCTGCGGAGACGGCCAGTACAAGCTTATTCATGCGGGCCAGGGCCTGCATCACGCCATTGCTAACTTTCTGAATGTGGATGATTTTTTCCCGACAACGGGCCGTGAATTCTGGGACAAACTGGAGACCCGGGTCGAGGAAAACCATATTATGATCCTCGGTAACGATGCCGAGCGAACCGGGCCCAAAGATATTCACAGCCTGTTAGCGGACTTTGAAAAGGCGATTAAGGGGCAGCAGGTTTGCCAGATCCTGTATAAAGGAAAGTCGCGACAGATTAATCCTTATAAAGTAATTAACAAAAAGAACATATGGTATTTACAAGCCACCGAAGAGAAGCGTTTGAAATCGTTTTCTTTAAGCCTGATCCAGTGGCTGGATATTCGCAGCGAGACCTTCACGCCGGATAATGACACCCTCGAACTGCTGGCAAAAAACCCCGATCCCTGGGTCAGCGAAGAGACTTTTGAAGTGGACGTGTTTATTCCCGCCAACATTGCACACTATTTTAAGCGTCGCGATCTGCTGCCTGACCAGCACATTCTGGCGGAGGACAAAAAGGGGATCACCCTGCGCTGCCAGGCTGCGCATGAGAACCAGATCCTGCCGCTGCTCTTCTACTGGCTGCCTAACATTCAGGTGCTGGAACCGGCCTGGCTTAAGCAGAAGTTTGTCGGCACCTTAGAAAATTATCTGGCCAGCGCGGAGTGATCCGCGCCTGACGGCGTGATCCCCTTCACACTATTCTGCCCACTGACGGCGAGTCTGAACCACTCGCCCTCGCCTTTGACCGCTCATCCCGCCATATAACCACTCACAGATTTACCTTCCTTTACACGCGCAAGGCTCTGGCAAGATCGTCTCAGCATTACTCAACAACTCTCACAGCGAACCCTGACCCTTTTTTTCATCTAAAAAACCAGGTTTTATTATGGACATTAAAAAACTACTTAAGCACGTACCCTGGCTGCTGCTCGGGATCCTCGGTGCCTGTTGCCTTGCCGTGGTTGCCCTGCGCCGCGGCGAGCACATCAGCGCCCTGTGGATCGTCGTGGCCTCGGTGTCGGTCTATCTGGTGGCGTACCGCTACTACAGTCTCTATATCGCGCAGAAGGTGATGAAGCTCGACCCGACGCGTGCCACCCCGGCGGTCATCAACAATGACGGCCTGAACTACGTGCCAACCAACCGCTACGTGCTGTTTGGTCACCACTTTGCCGCCATCGCCGGTGCAGGCCCGCTGGTCGGCCCGGTGCTGGCCGCGCAGATGGGCTACCTGCCGGGTACCCTGTGGCTGCTGGCCGGCGTGGTGCTGGCGGGTGCGGTGCAGGACTTTATGGTGCTGTTTATCTCTTCCCGTCGTAACGGCGCGTCTCTGGGTGAGATGATCAAAGAAGAGATGGGCCGCGTGCCGGGCACTATCGCTCTGTTCGGCTGCTTCCTGATCATGATTATCATCCTGGCGGTGCTGGCGCTGATCGTGGTGAAAGCGCTGGCCGAAAGCCCGTGGGGTGTCTTCACCGTCTGCTCCACCGTGCCGATCGCGCTGTTCATGGGGATCTACATGCGATTCCTGCGTCCGGGCCGCGTGGGTGAGGTGTCGGTGATCGGTATCGTGCTGCTTGTGGCCTCCATTTACTTCGGCGGCGTGATTGCGCACGACCCGTACTGGGGCCCGGCGCTGACCTTCAAAGACACCACCATCACCTTCGTGCTGGTTGGCTATGCCTTTGTCTCGGCCCTGCTGCCGGTGTGGCTGATCCTGGCCCCGCGTGACTACCTTGCGACCTTCCTGAAAATCGGCGTCATCGTCGGGCTGGCGATCGGCATCGTGATCATCAACCCAGAGCTGAAAATGCCTGCGGTGACCCAGTACATCGACGGTACCGGTCCACTGTGGAAAGGCGCTCTATTCCCGTTCCTGTTTATCACTATTGCCTGTGGCGCGGTCTCCGGCTTCCACGCCCTGATTGCGTCCGGCACTACGCCGAAGCTGCTGGCGAACGAAAACGACGCCCGTCTCATCGGCTACGGCGCGATGCTGATGGAGTCCTTCGTGGCGATCATGGCCCTGGTGGCAGCGTCCATCATCGAGCCGGGTCTCTACTTCGCGATGAACACCCCGCCAGCGGGCCTTGGCATCACCATGCCAAACCTGCATGAAATGGGCGGCGACAACGCGGCGCTGATTATGGCGCAGCTGAAGGACGCGAGCGCCCACGCGGCGGCAACCGTCAGCTCCTGGGGCTTTGTGATTTCGCCTGAGCAGATCATGCAGACCGCGAAAGACATCGGTGAACCGTCGGTGCTGAACCGTGCCGGTGGCGCACCGACGCTGGCGGTGGGTATCGCCCACGTGTTCCACAAAGTGCTGCCGTGGGCGGACATGGGCTTCTGGTACCACTTCGGTATTCTGTTCGAAGCGCTGTTTATCCTCACCGCACTGGATGCTGGTACCCGTGCGGGCCGCTTCATGCTGCAGGACCTGCTGGGTAACTTCGTGCCGTTCCTTAAGAAAACCGACTCTCTGGTCGCCGGTATTCTTGGTACCGCGGGCTGCGTCGGGCTGTGGGGCTACCTGCTGTATCAGGGCGTGGTCGACCCGCTGGGCGGCGTGAAGAGCCTGTGGCCGCTGTTCGGGATCTCTAACCAGATGCTCGCAGCCGTTGCTCTGGTGCTCGGTACCGTGGTGCTGGTGAAGATGAAGCGCACCAAATACATCTGGGTGACCGTGGTCCCTGCCCTGTGGCTGCTGCTCTGCACCACCTGGGCGCTGGGTCTGAAACTGTTCAGCACCAACCCGCAGCTGGAAGGCTTCTTCTTTATGGCTAACCAGTACAAAGAGAAGATTGCCGCAGGCGGCGGTGAGCTGACCGCGCAGCAGGTTGCCAACATGAACCATATCGTGGTGAACAACTACACCAACGCAGGTCTGAGCATTCTGTTCCTGGTGGTGGTGTACAGCATCATCTTCTACGGCATCAAAACCTGGATGAAGGTGCGTGACGCCGACGGTCGTACGGATAAAGAGACCCCGTATGTGCCGGTACCGGAAGGCGGCGTGAAGACCTCTTCGCACCATTAATCCCGCCTGTAACTATAGGCCCGGTAAGCGTAGCGCCACCGGGCTTTTTCTTATCAGGACCCGTTATGTTTGGTAACTTAGGCGAAGCAAAAAAATACCTCGGTCAGGCGGCAAAAATGCTGATTGGCATCCCGGACTATGACAACTATGTTGAACATATGCAGACCAACCATCCGGATAAGCCGTACATGACCTACAACGAATTCTTCCGCGAGCGTCAGGAAGCGCGCTACGGCGGAGGAGGAGAAGGCGGCGTACGCTGCTGCTAAAGGAGAGACCATGACACCGATTGCCGTTACCCTGCTCACCGGCTTTCTCGGCGCGGGCAAAACCACCCTGCTGCGCCACATCCTCAACGAACAACACGGCTTTAAAATCGCGGTTATCGAAAACGAGTTCGGCGAGGTCTCCGTTGACGACCAGCTGATTGGCGATCGCGCTACCCAGATCAAAACCCTGACCAACGGCTGCATCTGCTGCACCCGCTCTAACGAGCTGGAAGACGCCCTGCTGGACCTGCTCGACAGCCGCGATCGCGGTGAAATCGACTTCGACCGCCTGGTGATTGAGTGCACCGGCATGGCCGACCCCGGCCCGATTATTCAGACCTTCTTCTCCCACGAGATCCTCTGCCAGCGTTATCTGCTGGACGGCGTGATTGCCCTGGTCGATGCGGTACACGCCGATGAGCAGATGAACCAGTTCACCATCGCCCAGTCGCAGGTCGGTTACGCTGACCGCATCCTGCTGACCAAAACCGACGTGGCGGGCGAGAGCGAAAAACTGCGCGAGCGCCTGGCGCGCATCAACTCACGCGCACCAATCTTCACCGTGACGCACGGCGACATCGACCTGTCTCAGCTGTTCAACACCAACGGCTTTATGCTGGAAGAGAACGTCACCACCAAACCACGTTTCCACTTTATGGCCGACACGCAGAACGACGTCTCCTCTATCGTGGTCGAGCTGGACTACCCGGTGGATATCAGCGAGGTGTCCCGGGTGATGGAGAACCTGCTGCTGTCGTTTGCCGACAAACTGCTGCGCTACAAAGGGATGTTGTGGATCGACGGCGAACCAAACCGCCTGCTGTTCCAGGGCGTGCAGCGCCTCTACAGCGCCGACTGGGATCGCCCCTGGGGCGAGGAAGCACCGCACAGCGTGATGGTGTTTATCGGGATTGATCTTCCGGAAGAAGCGATCCGCGCGGGATTTGCGGAATTGAAGAAGTAATCTCTGGGCTCCCTTCTCATCAGGGAAGGGAGTGCGTATCCGCAGCCCGAATGACGATGAATCAATGTAAATAAAGGTTATAAACTGTAAAACTGAAAATGCATTGCGTAATGATAAGAGTCGCCATTAATTCGTCGCTGGCTATTATTTCTGCGTTATTCACGCTCTGTTTAGGAAATAAACTTAATCTTTCCTAAACACGATAAAATCAATGATTGACCCGGCAGTAAAGCAACCATTTCGCAACAATAACCCTGTAATAAATTTACACAATCAGCATAAAACCTCGACCCTCATCACATTTGCAGTCATAAACTTCGCTTGTTAAGGTGCCCTCAGATTAATTTAATAACGAGGCATAAAACATGAAAAAGCTTAATATCCTTCTCCTTTCCGCTCTGACTGCTGTATCGGGCTCCGCACTGGCGATGGGCGGCAGCATTGAACAGGGTAAAAACTTCACTAACCTGAATGTGGAAATGGGTAAATCCTCATCCGGTTTATATACCGAAGGGAACTGGCTGAAAAATACCGATGACGGCACTCAGACCGGTGGCGTTGGCGCAGGCTACAACTTTGAAGTGGGCCCGGTGATGCTGAATGCAGGTGCAAAAGCGATCTACATCGGCCCGAAAAAAGGCGATAACGGCGTGGCATTCCCGGTCGGCGGCGGCGTGAACGTGGCGCTGACGGACAGCATTAATGTCTTCGGAGAGGGTTACGTTGCTCCGGACGGCCTGAACAACAGCGTGAAAAACTACGTTGAAGCAAACGGCGGCGTGAGCTGGACCCCAGTCAAGCCTGTTACCCTGAAAGTGGGTTACCGCCACGTGAGCGTTGACGGCAAAGACGGCCGTCCAAACCACACCCTGATTGACGGCGCGTACGTTGGCGGCGGTGTGAGCTTCTAACCCAAAAAACTGCCGGGTGGCGCTGCGCTTACCCGGCCTGGAGTTTGTTCCCTCTCCCCTTTGGGGAGAGGGGAAATTTACCGCTGCACCTGCAAAATCTCCTGCGACTCCTGATGAGCCGCCACCTCCTGCGCGGTTAGCCACAGCGGCTTACGCCCGAAGGTTTCATACAGTTTCTGCTGATCGCGATAGTGCTTATCCGGCGTACCGTCCGGGGCGATAAAACCGCTCTGTCCGGGTGCCATCACATCCCATGCCAGTACCGGCGCTTCCTGCGACGTCGGCGAGAAGACAATCATGTCGTTTTCCGTACCGCGGTTTTGATACTCCTTCTGATGCACCGCCTCTTCCGGCGCCGCCTGCGGCACGCCAAAGAAGTTGTTTGCCCGGAAGGTCAGCGCCATCGCCGGGGTTTTCCACTGGGCGATGTCGTTGCCATACTGCCGGGACAGCGTCTGCCAGGTCTCCTGCAGGGCGGCAAGGATCACCTCCTGCTGCGGCTTGCCGCCAAACAGATCCACTGCCTGCGGGATCGCAGATTTCTCCCCCTGTAAGGCTTCATACAGCAATTTCGCCCCCACGCTGATATTCAGCGATCCGGTCGGTCCGTCCTGGGTGGTTTCATACCCGCTGGCGCTATACCATTTGTTGAACGGCTCCGGCACTGCTGCCGCAACGGTGTTTTTCAGCATGCTGGTCAGCCAGACGTTCAAAATCGCCGAGCCCGGCTGTTGCAGAGTTTTACCGTCGTCATTGAGCTGATTCACCCCATCCCAGTCGCTTAACGATTTTACCAGCTGCTGACGCGGATCCGTGGCGGGCAGTTGTGCGGTGGCGTTTTGCAGAGCCGGTAAAAACAGCCGACGGGTCAGATCCTGGCGGCTGGTCTGGCGGATCAGATCCCAGGCCTGCTCATAAGTGAAGGTCGGTTGTTTATCAATAAGCTGGCCGATCTCGGTCACGCGATCTGCACTCCCCCACAGGAAGGCAAACAGATCCGAGGCCGGATACCCCTGCTGCGGTGAGTTATTCCAGTTGGCGATGTAGCCTGACTTCGGGTTATAGACCTTAGGATTGAGATCGAACGACAGCAGTCCCTGCCAGTCCCATTTTCCGGTGCCGGGCACCGGCAGACGCGGATCATGTCCCGGCTGGCGCTGCGGGTAGGCCCCGCCATGCACATAGCCGATGTTGCCGTCGATATCGGCGTAATACCAGTTAATGGTCAGGGCCTGTTTCGCCGCCTGCTGCGTCCACTCCTGCCAGTTTTTGGCCTTCATCTGATGGGTCCAGGCCAGCAGGGATGCCACCTCTTTACCGTCCCAGGCGCGGGCTTTGGCATAGGCCGTTTGCGTGGCCGGGTCGGTTTTTATCACGTTGCCATGCAGGGTTCGATAGACGGTAAAGCTCTCGGCTGGCGCGTCTTTGACCGCGATTTTTTCTTCGCGGCTGAGCATCTTGATCCACTCCCCGTTATGCAGGTACTGGCCTGGCTTTTGATCGGAAAGCTGTTCCGCAAAAATGTCGACATCATCGCCAAACCCGGCAGTCGATCCCCAGGAAATGGTGCCATTGTGCCCAAACACCAGTCCCGGATAGGCGAATGGCGTATTGCCCGTCACATCATAGCCCGCACCGTGCAATCCAATCCCGTAGGTGTAAGCCGGAGCGTACCAGCCGAACTGCGGGCCATTGACCATGATCGCTTTGGCGTCCTGGGTTTTGCCCTTGCCCAGCACCCACATGTTGCTGGTGGTGGGATAGCCCGCCAGGCCATTGGCGCCGCCGTGGACAAACTGCGCCATGATCGTCTCGCGGTTCTGCGCTGAGGTCAGCGCCAGCAGGCCGCCATCGTCACCCTTTGCGGGTCGGTCCAGCATCGGCGGCGACATGTCGTAACGCGGCAGCAGCGCGGCGGTTTGGCTGTTTTTCAGATCGAATTTGACCGGATACTGACTCTCCTGCGGGGCGATGGTGGTGGGTGCCGCCGGGTTCACCAGCCATTTCAGCTGATTAAAGACCGCCATCCCTTTCTCGCCATATTTATCTTTTAACGCCGTCAGCAGGGCCAGGTTGTCGATCTCACTGGTGGCATCGGAAAAACGGTTGGCCATGGTGCCGACAAACACCATCGCCACATCAAAGGGTTCCCAGTGTTTTGGGGTAAAGCCGAAGGTGGAGAACTGTTTTGGCAGCAGCTTGCCGGGATCGCTGTTCACCCGGTCGATCCAGGCGTTCATCCCGTCAGCATAGCCCTGCAGAATGGCTTTATCGTCCGCGCTGAGCGCCTCGATTTGCGTGCGGATGGAGTCCGGCCAGTAGTTCTGGCGGATATCCTTGTCGAAGTTAACAAACTGGCTGCCGAGCACTTCGGCAACCTGCCCCTGGGTGCTGCGGCGCGCCATCTCCATCTGGAACAGACGGTCCTGCGCCACCACATAGCCATAGCCGTAGAACAGACGGTAGGGATCATCGGCGTAAATATGCGGCATGCCGTATTCATCACGCACAATTTTGACTTCGGTAGAGGGGTTTTCAGCTCGCGCTGTCAGGGTCCAGGTACAGGCCAGGGAAGCCGCAATACAGTTCACGATCATACGATTTCTGTTTATCATTGTATCCTCTTGCAGGTGTATGATTAGCGGTTTCATACTAGCAACAGGTCAATGCTTAGCCAGAACAGGGGGATAGTTTCTCTGCGAACTGTGAGGGAGCTAGCTAATTTGTGACACAAAGAATACTTCATGTCACATTTATGCGAATCACTTATAAACGACTGCGGGTGTGTTCCCTCTCCCCTGTGGGGAGAGGGGCGTTGCCTAGCGGCGGATCACCACCAGCTTCTGGTTCACAAACTCTTTAATCCCCAGATCCGACAGCTCGCGCCCGTAGCCGGAGCGCTTCACGCCGCCAAACGGCAGTTCCGCAGCGGTGTCAGTAAGCCAGTTGATCCACACCATCCCGGTTTCGATTTTCGACGCCATCTTTTTGGCACGATCGATATCTTTACTGAAGACCGCCCCGCCCAGGCCGTAGTGGGAGTCATTGGCGAGTTTCACCGCCTCGTCATCGTTCTTCACCACGTAGATCTGCGCTACCGGGCCGAAAAACTCTTCGAAATACGCCGGGTTATCCCGGGTGATGTTGGTCAGAATAGTCGGCTCAAAGAAGCTGCCCTCCCGCTGAACAGGTTTGCCGCCATAATGCAGCGTCGCGCCGTTCTTCACCGCCTCGTCCACCTGTTTAGTCAGGGTCTCCAGCGCATCTTTTGACGACAGCGGCCCCAGGCGGGTGCTCTCGTCCAGCGGATCGCCGATTTTAATGTTGCGGAATGCCTCGGTGTATTTCTCCAGGAACTGCTCGGCCACCTTCTCATGCAGGATAAAGCGTTTGGCAGCGGTACAGACCTGCCCGGCATTGGCAAGACGCGCGTTGACGCCAATCTTCACCGCCTTCTCCAGATCCGCATCATCCAGCACCACGAACACGTCGTTGCCGCCCAGTTCCAGGGTCGATTTCTTGATGTGCTTCGCCGCCTGGGCAGCTACTACGCTACCGGCCTTCTCGGACCCGGTCAGGGCCGCACCCTGAACGCGATCGTCGGCGATGATATTTGCCACCTGATCGGAAGAGATGAACAGGTTGGTCCATGCTCCGTCCGGGGCACCGGCTTCGCGCACCAGATGGGCGAAAGTCTCGGCACAGTGCGGAACGATACTCGCATGTTTGGCGATCACCGGGTTACCCGCCGCCAGGTTCGGGGCCAGCACGCGCATCAGCTGGTAGTAAGGGAAGTTCCACGGCTCTACGGCCATCACTACGCCGATAGGATGGTGCTCCACCCACGCCTCACCCATCTCAGAGGGGTATTTCACCGGGGCGAGGAACTGTTTGGCGTTATCCGCGTAATAACGGGCGATCTGCGCGCAGAGCTTCACTTCGCCGCGGCTCTGGGCGATGAGTTTCCCCATCTCCACGCTGGCAATTTTCGCCAGCTCTTCGGTACGGGAATCAATCAGATCCGCCAGCTTATGCAGCACCGCCAGGCGCTTGTCCATGCTGCCCTTCGACCAGTCGGAGTGGTAGAGCGCATCGGCGGTGCTCAGCGCCGCCTCGACGTCAGCATCGGTATGAGAAGGATATTCTTTGATGAGTTTGTTGTTGGCAGGATTCACTGTCTTATAGGCCATTGTCGTCTCCTTTTTTACCGTGTTGGGTATTAAGGGTAGTCAAAATGGCTGAGTTCGCAGGTAAAGTTAGGTATATAGAGCGCGCCACCCGCAGGGTGGCACCGATTATTTTTTACTGAGTTCACGCAGCATCGCTTCCCGCAAAATAGCATTCAGGCGGGTCTGATAACCTTTACCTGGACGTTTGAGCCACTCCATGACATCGGCATCAATACGCACCGAAGCCTGTGTTTTTAACGGACGATAAAATTTGCCCCGTACCGCATCAGACCACTGTTCATCAGTTGTTTCAGGAATGTCGCTGTAGTCGATTTCATCATCCGGTTTTTTAGCCAGCGCATTCAGTTCAGCTTCTCGCTGTGAACCAGGTAGTGCAGCCTCGCCACGTTTATGCTTAATGATGCTCATATAGATTCCTCTCTTTCAGATTTGCCTTACGGGCGCTAATCACACGAATAATTTCAGCCCCACTTTCAAAACAAACACCGCATCTTCAAAGCGGATCCCGTGTTTATGCAGATTGCTTTTCGCCTTGTTTGCATCCCATTCAAACTCCGTTGGCATAGTCTACTCCTTCGCTTTTGTATATACAAAAAAGACTATACAAAAAGCGTAAAAAACACACTCTCCGTCGCTGAGGAATCATTAATTCTGGAAGAATGCTCGAGGAATAAACGCAACCTGTACAGGCATTTGCTAAAACGAAGAGAGGAACCCTTCCCCCTCATGCTATAACTCTCTTACCCCTCATACCGGTATTCGTCATGACCCAGACACGCCACGTCAAACAGACCTTCCGCCGCCAGCCCGGCGTCGAACTGCGCAGCACCTGGCAAAGTACGCAGGCCTATAAACGTCACAGCCATGCGCAGCTTTCCATTGGTGCCATTCTGGAGGGGCAAACCTGCTGCACCTGCAACGGCGAACCGTTCACCCTTTATCCCGGCGATCTGATCGTCATCCCCGCCCAGATGCCGCACAGCTGTAATCCGGTCGCAGGCCAGCCGCGCAGCTACCATATGCTGTATCTGGAGACCGACATTCAGCCCGCCATGCAGGTGATCCGCAATGAGGCGCTGTTCCGCCACTATCTGACGGTCGTTGAGACCCTCTCACCGACGGCCATCGACACGCTTCTCACCCTGCTTGCCGCCAGGCCAACGCAGCCCGCTCCCCTGCGCCCAACCAGCCTTGCGCTTCAGCAGACGCTGCGTCACAGCCTGCAAACCCCACCCTCTCTGGACGTGTTATCCCGCCGCTTCGCGCTGCGCAAAGAGACGCTTATCAGAACCTTCAAGCAGGACACGGGCCTGACGCCCGGCACTTTCCTGAACGTCTCCCGGATCGAGTTCGCCAAAGCACGCCTGCGCGCCGGGGACGACATCGCCGACGTCAGCTATCAGAGCGGCTTTGCCGATCAGAGCCACTTCCATAAAACCTTTGTCAGCTATACGGCCGCGACGCCGCGTCAGTACGCCACCGGGGGATCAATATCTGACAATAATTAGCGCGCGCCTCACTGTAGCCTGACCTCAGTTTTGCTGATGAGGTCACTATGGAACTGTTTACCGCGCTCTTTCCGCCCGCTTTTCTGGCCCTTACGCTGGCGCATTTTGTCGCCCTGCTCAGCCCCGGCCCGGATTTCTTTTTACTGATGGGCTTCGCTGCCCGCCACCGGCTGCGCGGCAGTGCCGGGCTGTGCGTGGGGATCGCCGCGGGCAACGGGCTCTATATCCTGCTGGTGATACTGGGCTGGAGCGCGCTGCGTCAGTTCAGGCTGCTGTTCACGGTTATCGAGCTGTTGGGCGCGCTGTATCTGCTGTGGATCGGCTGGCGGCTGGTGCACAGCCGCGCCCGCACGCTGGCGCTGGATGACGCCGGGCCGGAGCGCCCTTCATGGCCCAGGCAGCTCCTGCTCGGGCTGGGATCGGCGGTGTTAAATCCGAAAAACGCGCTCTTTTATCTGGCGCTGATGACCGCGCTGCTGGGCCCGAACGTCACCCTGTTGCAGCAGTCGGTCAGTGGGATCTGGATGGTGATGGTGGTGCTGGTGTGGGATCTGGCGGTGGTGTCGTTTATCGCCCTGCCCACTGTACAACGGCGGCTCAGCAACAATATCTGGAAAATCGAGCGCGTGGCGGGAGGGGTGCTGATGGTGTTTGGCGCAGGGATCCTGTGGCGGTTTTTCACGTCGCTCTGATCGCAGGGAAATGCCGGGTGGCGGCTGCGCCTTACCCGGCCTACAAAGCGGAGAAAATACCTGCTCTCTTGCCCCTTCGCCTTTTCTGCCTCTATCCTTAACCCTATGGAAAAACTCGCTGAACTCAAACGCGCCAAGCTGCTGGCGCTGTCGCTGCTGCTGATTGCCGCCGCGACCTTTATCGTCACTCTCTTCCTGCCGCAGACGTTCTGGGTGCGGGGGGTAAAGGCCATTGCCGAAGCGGCGATGGTCGGTGCTCTGGCTGACTGGTTTGCCGTGGTCGCCCTCTTCCGCCGGGTGCCGATCCCCTTTATCTCGCGGCATACGGCAATTATCCCCCGCAATAAAGACCGGATTGGCGACAATCTCGGCCAGTTCGTGCAGGAGAAGTTTCTGGATACCCAGTCGCTCGTAGCATTGATTCGCAAGCACGAACCGGCACTGCTGATCGGCAACTGGTTCAGCCAGCCGGATAATGCCCAGCGCGTCGGGCAACATATCATGCAGGTGATGAGCGGTTTCCTCGAGCTGACCGACGACGGGCGCATTCAGCGCATGCTCAAGCGGGCGGTGCATAAGGCGCTGGATAAGGTCGATTTCAGCGAAACCAGCGCCGCCATGCTGGAGAGCATGACCAAAAACAACCGCCACCAGGTGCTGCTGGATGCGGTGATTAACCGCCTGATTACGCTCCTGCAGCGTGATACCACCCGCGACTTTATCGCCGCGCAGATCGTCCACTGGCTGAAGACCGAGCACCCGCGCAAGGCGATGATGTTACCCACCGAGTGGCTGGGGGATCAGAGCGCCGAACTGGTGTCTGATGCGGTGAATGCCATCCTGGATGACGTCAGCCACGATCGTACCCATCAGATCCGCCAGGCCTTTGACCGCGCGGTGCTTAAGCTGGTGGAGAACCTGAAAAACGATCCTGAAACCGCGGCCAAAGCGGAGAACATCAAAACCTATCTCAAGAACGATGAGGCCTTTAACCGCTATCTGGGTGAGATGTGGGCCGACCTGCGCCAGTGGCTGAAAGCCGACATGCAGAGCGACGACTCCCGCGTGAAGCAGCGCCTCGCCAACGCCGGGCTGTGGTTCGGTGAAACCCTGGTGGCGGACACCAACCTACGCGCTTCCCTGAACGAGCACCTGGAGCAGGCCGCACATCGCGTCGCGCCGGATTTTGCCCGCTTCCTGACCCGCCACATCAGCGACACGGTCAAAGGCTGGGATGCCAAAGATATGTCCCGGCAGATTGAGCTTAATATCGGCAAGGATCTGCAGTTTATCCGCGTCAACGGCACCCTGGTAGGCGGCACCATCGGGCTGATTTTGTTCCTGCTGTCGCAGCTGCCCGAGGTGCTACCTCTGCTTACCCGGTAACAGGATTACGGATTGCGGATCACGTAGCGCGTCGGCGCGAAGCAGTTAAGGATCAGGTGCATAATGAACACCATGGTCAGGGTCGCCACCAGCGCCACCGTCACCGAGACGATGCGGTAGAGATCGCTGAACACCAGGTCGCCATCCGGGTGCATGTTCTGGCCGAACATAATCCCGATGGTGGTGATGCTGGCAAAACCGACCCCGGCCCCCACCTTCTCCATCACGTGCAGGCGGGCACCAAACGCCAGCCCGAGGCCAATCAGCGGCATCATCAGCAACATGTGGCTACTGTGATCGTACAGCACCAGCTGCACCACCAGAATATACAGGCAGCCGAGCACCACCCCGACCACGCGCCACAGGGAGCTCATTACCGCCCCGCGGTAGTGCATCGGGAAGAGGATCAGGACGCCCGCCATCAGCGCCGACAGGGAATCGCTGAGATCGCTTATCTGGAACACCACAAAAATCAGCGTCGCCACGGTGCCGGAGAGCAGCGACTCATGGCGCACCCGGGCAGCGTCTTTCTCCAGCCGCGGCGGCGGCGTGCGTGGTTCCACATCCGGCAGCAGATAGTGCATCAGCGCGCTCAGGCAAACTGCCATCACGCTGGCTTCGAGGTTGGAGAACAGCAGCGTGTGCCAGTTGGTGGTGGGATAGCTCATAAAGTTGAGCATGGTGCTCTGGCACACCACCCCCATTGAGCCAAACAGAAACAACGGCCCCTGGCTCATAAAGCGAAAACGCATCACGTAGAGGCCAAACACCACCAGGGTCATGATCAGCGGCCACTGCGCCAGATAGCCGATAATAAACACCATTTCGAGGCAGTTCAGCGCCGAACTGAACACAAACTGTTTTGCCACGTGACGGTTAAACACCGGCACCAGCGACAGGAGCATGATCGGGTAGATCACGAAGAAGACCCCGTAGCTGGTGTTGTAAAAGCTCGACACGCTCAGCGCAATCATCCCGGCAAACACGATGCGCAACGTCTGGCGAAAGTCGTTGGCGGTGTAGACGATGTTGCCGTGCGGGGTAAAGACCCGCGCGAGAGTATTAATAGACATAGTGCAACAGGCTGACGAGGTGGATCTGCATCCCGGAGAAGAAGCGGGCAAACGGACCTTCGCTGTTATAGAGCTGCACGGTGGCGCGCGCCCCGGTCGGCAGATGCTTTGGCAGGGCTTCATCCAGCGCCACGTGGATACGCATACGCTGCGCATCACGCACCCAGCGATTGGAGGTCTCCGGCTCCGACAGCTGGCCATTGACCGCCTCCTGTCCCGCTAAAATCCCGGCGTCGCTGCTGGTGACGTGGGCGCGGAACACGCGGCCCGGGAAAGCGTCAAACACCACCGCGGCGTCGGTGTCCTGATGGGTATGGCGCAGGCTCTTCTCGCGGAAATCGGCGACGATATCGCTCTGGTTGTTCACCAGCGCCAGCGCCGCCGAGCCGGAGGCAGCATAAAAGCCGGGGCTCAGCTGGACATTACTGACCGTGCCGTCGGCTTCGGCGTAGATTTTCGTCCAGCCGAGGTTGAGTTCGGCCTCCTCCAGCGCGTTGCGGTATTTTTGCAGGGTCACGTTACGGTTTTCATCGCGCTCGCCGCGCTCGATGCGCAGCTGATGAATGCTGGCCTGTAAATTCGCCACCGACTGCTCGCTGCTCTGCCAGGTGGTACGGACCTTATCCAGATCCGCCTGGGAGACGTTTTGCAGGGTGCTGAGTTTCTGGTAGCGATCGAAGGTGACTTTGTCGTTGCGGGCGGTGAGCTGGGCGGTTTTCAGGCTGGCCTGGGCCGCCACGATCTGCGCGTCGAGCTGCTGGTTGGCGAGACGCGCCTGCTGCAGAGCAATCTCTGCGGCCTCGACCTTATTGCGGAACGGCGTCGGGTCGAGCTCAAACAGCAGATCGCCCTTCTTCACCTGGCTGTTATTGTGGACATGCACCGCCGCCACATAGCCGGAGACGCGCGCCGATACCGGCGTGACCACGCGCATCACGGTGGCATCCGGCGTCAGCGGGATCCAGATATCCGCGACAATAAAATAGACAAACATCAGCAGGAAAGAGGCAATACTCACCCTTACCCAGCGGGCAAACTTTTGTTCAGGGGTCATGATTATTCGGTCTTGTTATCTTCTTCGCGGATTGTCCGCAAATTGCAGGCGATTTGATTAAGTGTGGCGCTGAAAATCTCGAGATGTTCCGGGGCGATATTCTGCGACACCCGTTCCTGGAACGTTTCGATTACCCGGGTCAGCGTTTTCAGCACCGCGTTCCCCTCGGGTGTGAGCGTCAGCAGCCGGATGCGCTTGTCATAAGGCGATGTGGTGCGCAGCAGGTAGCCCTGCTTTTCCAGCTGTGAAAGGGTGCGCATCAGCGGCGGCAGTTCAATGCCCTGCACCTCCGCCAGTTCGCTCACCGAAACGTTATCCCCTAAGGATTTGAGCTGCATCATCACCGTCCAGCTCGACTGGGTTAACCCGGTCTCGAGAATGGCGTCGTCAATCACCGCGCGCCACTGACGCACAATCATTGCCATTCGCATGCCCATCGGCCTGCGGCAGAACAGATCTTCTTCACGCATGGGGGATCCTCGCTTCACACGCTGAGAAGATAATAGTTATCAGGGTAAGTATCAAGAAACGAGGATGTTAAGAGCAGGAATTGCGAAAGCGTGCTGGCCTGTTGCAGGCTCACACACACTGATCAAATTTTTTATACAACCCGGTCAGATTGGTCACGGCAAACTTGCGGTAAATATTGCGCCGGTGATGGCTGACGGTTTTTCCGGTCACGTCAAGGTAGCGCGTAATCTCTTTATTCTTTTTCCCCGACACGATATAGGGCAGCAGCATGGTCTCCATGCGGGTTAAACGTTGTTGCTTTTCAAGATGATGCCAGTGCGCGTTTTTAAATATCGTGACCGGCTGATCTTCCTGCGCAAGATGGGCAAGGCAGGCCCGTAATTTTCGTACGGCGCTTTTACAGTCGATGGCGTAATCCGCGACAGAATTGATGAGAATATTTTCAATGGTGCTTTCGTAACACGCATCGCGGGTAATAAAAATAAAATAGCTCTGCTCGTAACGGTTTTTCAGATCCAGCAGGGCATTTAAAACCTTGATATCAGACTCGCCATAATCCACCACAATGGCTTTGGTGTGGGCCAGATCCTCTTTTGTCGCTTTCTGGAGATCGTCGAGATAAAGCACCCGTTGAAAGGATGGCGCGTCGGTCATTAATTGTTCGACCAGCATGGAAAAGCCCTGCTGAAAATATCTACAGGATGTTAATACAATAATCATCGTCTATATCCCTGGCATCACTGTGGATTTAATCATAATCATCGAGAATGTAATAAATTTCAATTAACAGTTTTCCAGGGATTATAGGAATATTCTTAAGCAATTAGCGGCAGTTTGTGCCTTTGTTCACAGAAAATAATATTTAAGCGAAACATTCACCTGTAATTACAGCGAGATATCCGACCACTTAAGATTTTTCCAATTAGGGGCAGATCAATCTGACCTTTGACTTTATTTTCTTTTGATATGCTGCGAAATGTAACGAAGGATTAAACGGTGTATGCATTTTTATATTCGCCATCGCGAAATAAAAACATTACGTAATTTGAGAGGGACACCTTATGAATAAATCATTTCGCCTGAATCAGCTGGCTATCAGTATGAGCGTGATTCTGGGCAGCAGTTTTCTTTTAACACCGGCACTGGCAAATACATGCGCAGGGACGTCATTTACGGGCACCTGCGGATTAACGCAATATGACATGACGTCCCCGATAAATCCAAAGCCTACCGCGTGGTATTTCACTCTGAAAACCCAGGATGCGGCAATTAATAGTGTGGCTGAAGCGAAAAATATCTATTTTGCCAGCGGTTCATCTTCTCGTACTGCTTCTGATATACAACAGCTTCTCGTCGATGGTGCAAATCTGAGCGGCCATTATATCAACGTCAGTAAGGATGGTTCAGCCACCGTTGTTCTGAACAATCGCGCCGCGGTGGACTTTATCGAGGGGGGCAGCTCAAAATTCCAGACCAACACCCATATCGTTGTTGATAATTCAACCCTGAACGGTGCCGCTAAAGGGGGAGATTACGATATTAAAAACGCCCCAACCTCGAAGAGCTATCTTGACGGGTACGCTATTTACCTGGATGCCGCTGACAGCGGCAATGCCGATATTGATATCCAGAATAACAGCCTGGTGACAGGCAGGATCTATGCGGGCGGCGCGGGTACCCACGACCTTAGCGTGCAGGACAGTCGCATCCAGGCTGGCGGTATTTTGCTGTACAACACCAAAGATAATAACGCGATTACGATTCAGCGCAGCACCATCGATACCACCAACGCCGTTGCCAAAACGGCCAATGCGATAGAAATCACTAACCTCACCGCCGCAGATAAAACGCATGCGATTGTCGTCGACCACAGCCAGCTGACGGGCTCGGTGACCCTCGCGACCTCAGGCAGCAACAGCACACTGTCTGTTACGGACTCCAGTATCACTAAAACCACACAGAAAGACGGTAACGCCATTGTCATGTCAAGTGGCACTGCCCACCTGTCTCTGGATAAGAGCGAGATCCTCGGCCATGCGACACTTACCGGCGCGGTTGCGGGTACGACTACCGCCTCGCTGACGGATTCCACCCTCAACGGCAACCTGATTGCCAACAGAGCCGCACAGATTGCGATGGATATCACCCGCTCCGTGCTGACAGGCAATATCAATGCCAGCACCGGCACGGGAACCGTCGATCTGCATTTGACCGACAGCGCCCTCTCAGGGGATATCAATCTTAACGGCACAACGGTCCTCCGCTCCGACATCTGGCTGGATAATACGGACGTGGCGGGCAATTTGTACGGCAGCGGCGAGGCAAGCACCCTGCACCTGGCGAATATGCCAGTATTTGGCGGAACGCAGTTCAGCCACTTCAGCAAGCTGGCTGTCGCGGGCGATCTGCTTCTGACTGACGGGTTCAGCGACGCCAACGTGGGTAATGCCCTCACCGTTACCGGCACCACGGTGACCGCCCCGGTGCAGCTGACCAGCGGTAATTTAACCTTTGATAACACCAAACTTATCGCCGATACCCTGGCGTTGAGCAGCGGTGCATCGCTGAATATGGTCAACCATAGCCAGCTGCAAACCCGCTCCGACCAGCTGTTCAATCTTGCGGCTTCATCCCTGCGGCCAGAAGGCTATAACGAGTCCGGCGCGAGCATGGGCTTTACCGACAGTACGCTGATCCTGACCGATGAGACTTACCATCTGGACTATGTGAAGGCGGTCAATGACCTGCTGGGCTCGACGGAAGGCAACAGCCTGGTGATGCTCGGTACGCTGCAGAATGCGGATAACGTGGCGGGCACCGCCAGCGTAACAGAGGCAGCCATGACTCAGGCCGTGCTGGCCACTACGCAGGTTACCTCCGGTAAAAACCAACTCCATATTGGCGAGAAAGATGCCATCACCGATGAGGCCATTTTCGTGCGTAACGGCTTCGGCGCGGCGCAGCTGCGCTTTGAAGGTGAAGGCCAGCCATCGGTAGAGATTATTGGTGACCAGACGCTAACCCTGACCGGGGCTGCAGGCGCATTGATCGACGTGGCTGGCGCACCTGACATGCCTGTGTCGGTAGCGGTCAACAACGGGACCCTGAACCTGGGCACCGCGGCCATGCAGAACGTCACCGGCCATCTCACCGGCACCGTCACCGTGGCGCCGGAAGGCACCCTGAATATTGTAGCGGGCGATCACACTCTGGCCTCAGGCGGATCCGCTGCGGGAGTTGTCAGCAGCGGCCAGGTCACCGTCCAACAGCAAGCCACCCTCCACACCGACATGGCGCTGCAGGACAGCGGCCAGCTGGCGGTTAACGGCTCCCTGCTGGCAGGCCAGCTCACCGCCAGCCAGGATGCGCAGATTACCGTAGGCGATGTCACCGCTGCGGGCACGCTGATGGCGGAACGTTTAGATCTGCAGGGCGCGCGGCTGTTTATCGACCCGGCCTGGACGGAGGGCGGTACCCTGGCTAACGCATCCCGCGTCGCAAGTGGCGGTAGCGAGATCAACGGCCGTGTGACCGTGGGTCAGAACGCCCTGCTGGTGCTGGGGGATACTACCACTGCTGCGGCAGAAGCCCGTTTCGCCGACAGCGGCTTAACATGGGGTGAAAACGCGATTACGGCAGCGGTCTCTGTCCATACGCCGCAATTCCTGAACGCCACTCAGGGCGGGCTGCGGGTGGATGGTTCTCTGACCGGCAGTTCAGCCGACCGTGACGCCGCGTTTAACCGCGTCGACTTTGCTGACCACTCTCTGCTGATGGTCAGCACCAAAGAGATGACTAATGGCCAGGCCGCGCTGAATGCCACCGGGGGCAGTCTGAACGTGGCGGATAGCGCTGCACTTTACGTCGCCGATGCGAAGGCCAACCAGTCCTACGCGGTTGCCCGAGGCTTTAGCGATGTCAATATCGCCGGAAACGGCTGGCAGAATGAGAACCTGCTGCTGAATAAACTGCTGACGGCCACCACCCAGGAACGTAATGGCGAGGTGCTGGTCACCACCCAGGCCCGCGCGGCACAGGATGTCCTGCCGGGCGTAGTGACCACCCATGCACTGGATCGGCTTATCGCCAGCGGAGAAAACTCACGCTCTGCCAGCCAGGCGGGCGCGCGTTATCTCTCCGTTGCCATCGACACTCCACAGGCAAGCGTGGATGAGGTGGTGAGAACCGTTAACAGCGCGGCGCAAATCGCGACCGCGGGTGGTGTGCAGCATAATACCTGGGCGGCGGGCAGTGCGGCGATAGATGCCGTGATGGAGCGTAACTCGGTAGCCAACGCGGCGCTGCAACCTGCTGACACCGACGCCAGCGTCTGGGTTCACACCCTGTACGGCAACCCGCGCAGCAGCGACCTGCGTGCCGGCAACCTGAGTTACGGTCAGGACAGCAACTTCTACGGCCTGATGATGGGGGGAGATAAAACCTGGCAGACCGATCGCGGTACCCTGCGCAGCGGTGCGGCCTTCCATGCCGGTAACGGCGACAGCGATTCCCGCGGTGACGTCAATGCCACCCACAATGATTTCAGCTTCTGGGGCATTACCCTTTATCAGAACTGGAACCAGGATCGCTGGAACCTGACGGGCGACGTCAGCCTGACCCAGACCAGCAGCGATGTTTACCAGAAACAGCCGGGCTGGATGGAAGCAGGCAACAAGCTGAAGGCGAACGTGGACGGAATGCTGTTCAGCGCGGGCGTACGGGGCGAGTACCTGATCGAAACCGACGTTGTGGATATCATTCCTCATGCAGGCGTGCGTTATAACCAGCTCACGACCGAGGGCTTTGATACCAAAAACAGCCAGGGTGAACGCGTCTTCCATACCGATAAGGGCACGCAGACAATCTGGCAGTTCCCGGTTGGGGTGAAAGTGGCGAAAAACGTCGCCCTGGATTCCGGCTGGACGATGAGCACCCAGGCCGATGCCGCAGTGGTCGCCGTAACCGGTGATCGGGAGAGTCAGAACACCCTGCGTACCGTTGGCATCCGCGGCAGCGATACTATCCGCGCGGAGATCATGGACGATACCGCCTTTAACGGCCAGTTAGGGGTCAAAATGCAGAAAGGCGATATGACCTTCGGCGTGGGCTACAATGTTAACACCTCGCAACACGACACCGATCAGACGGTGAGCGCCACCTGGTCGCTCGCTTTCTAAAACAAAAAAGCCGCATACATCCGTATGCGGCTTTTTTTTCAGGCCTGACGCAGGATATTAATTCATCACTTTATGAGCCTGATTCTGGACTCCGTTTTGCTCATCAGAAAATAAGAGAAACTGTGACGCTGAAATATATTGCTCCACCGCATTCCACGCCACCACGTCAGTGTATAACTCCGTAATCAGGGTCAGCAGGTACTGATTTTTGTTCATCCTCATGGTATTGCTGGTGTTTTTTTCGATAAGCGCGGCCAGAAGTGCTTTAACGTCTTTCAGCGCCTTTCGCAATGGGACTGGTACATCGCTGTTTCCGAGACGTGAAATATAATTCTCTGACAGGCTGGCCAGACTGTCCGGTGAGCAGGGCATTCCCGATAATGAAATAATACTCTGGAACAGCACGCTCTCTGCGTAACTTTTCATTTTAGACACAATATATTGCCTCCCTGTTAATACATTGCATTTTTAAACAGACTGCTATTTAGCTGGCATACATGCAGGCTAATTATTTATGCTACATGACATTTCGCAATCGCGATAATAATAAAATCTGACATGCGAAAATTCTCAAACCAAATATATTTGCCTGAGAAATATTTTTCATCTTTATATAAGCGAGATAAATAATTATAAGCCAGCGGTGCGCGCTGATGCCGGGTGGCGCTGCGCTTACCCGGCCTACGGCTCGTGCGATTGGTGTGTAGCCGCCGGGCGCTTCCTTAGCGGCTAAAATGGTGATGCATGGCGCGCAGCCCTGACGCGGTCACCGTCACCTCGCGAAACCCCGCGACCCGCTGGATCCAGCCTTTGGTTTCCATATGAGTCAGCAGCGCCGCGCCCGCCTCGCCGCCCAGATGGAAGCGGCGCTCGCTCCAGTCCAGACAGGCGCAGCAGGCTTTACGCCGGGTACTGGCATTCAACAGGATCCCCATGGAGAGAAACGCCTCGCGCCCGCTCAGGGTGAGGGCCGATCCATCCGCCACCAGCCACCCCTCCGCCTGCATAAAGTCATATATCTGTACCGCAACCGTACCCGCCAGATGGTCATAGCAGGTGCGGGCGTGACGCATCGATTCCGGGGCCGTGGTCTCCGGTGGCGTGACGCGCCCCCACGACAGCCCCATCATCTGCTCCACCAGCTCCGCGACCTCGTGCCCGGCCAGGCGATAGTAGCGATGCCGCCCCTGCGAAAGACAGCCGATCAGCCTCCCCTCCAGCAGCCGGGCGAGATGCCCGCTGGCGGTAGAAGGTGCCACATCCGCCACGGCGTTGAGTTCGGTGGCGGTCCACGCCCGCCCGTCCATCAGGGCACAAAGCATTTTCACCCGTGACGGGTCGGCCATCGCCGCGGCAACCGCAGCAACGGCCAGCTCCAGCGCGGCGCTGTTATCAGGAGGTAAACTGGTCTTTAGCATTGGCAACCCACGGCCTGGTGATCTCTGCGGCCAGCTTATCATTATCCGTCAGCAGAATAAGGTGGTTCGCATGATCGCTGTACTGGGTCAGGATGGAGATGCCCTGCGTAGCCAGCGCGGCGGCGATCGCTCCCAGCTCGCCGGGACGTTCCTGTTTCAGCTTACGGATCAGCGGCTTTCGCACCGCCTGCACCTTAAAACCACCGTCGAGCAGCACGCGCCGGGCTTTTTCACCCTCCTCAACCAGAAAATGCGCCTCCACGCCAAACACGCCGCCGCCCTCCAGCCCCACGCCGTGTTGCCCCAGCAGTTGACCAAAGCGCGCCAGCTCGCCGGGCACGTTGTCGAAAATCACATGAACGTCATACATCGGCATGCCCTCCGGTCTCTGAGGCATATTCCCGCACCACCTGGGCCACGCGAATGCGGTAGCAGGCAAAGATCGACGCCCGCCCTTCGGCCTGCGCGGCCTGGTGAAAGACGTTTTGTTTCCACTTCAGGATCGCGTCCTCATCCCGCCACCAGGAGAGGGAGAGGATTTTGCCGTCATGGGTCAGGCTCTGAAAACGTTCAATATCGATAAAGCCGTCGATATCCGCCAGTAGCGGCTTCAGCTCGGCGGCCAGCTGCAGATAACGCGCCTGATGCGCGGGCTGCGCGTTGGCTTCAAACAGGACTGCAATCATAAGGATCTCTCCGTTGTGAGGTTAAGGAGAGGATGATGGAAAGGAAAAAGGGATGCTTCGGTGAGGAGCGAAATATGGCGTTATGGTTGAAAAATATCCTGTCCCGCTTTATAGTCGACGTACGGAAATCATCCGTACATGAAGATATCTCCGGAGTAAAAATGCCAGCCCTGAAAAAACAGCGCATCGACCTCAGGTTAACTGACGAAGACAAAAATCTGATCGAAGAAGCTGCGGCGATGACTAACCAGACAATCACCCAGTTTATGGTTAACAGTGCCTCTGAACGTGCTGCCGAGGTCATTGAGCAGCATCGCCGCCTGATCCTGAATGAGGAGTCGTGGGATCGCGTTATGGATGCACTCGACAACCCGCCAGAGCCTGATGACAGGCTGAAACGCGCAGCAAGACGTCTGCAAAATATGGAGTGAGGCGTGGCTAATCTGACGATAAGGATGTTTTCGCAAGAGACACACTATGATTTAACAGGCTTCAACTGCGGGGAAGACACCCTCAACCGTTTTCTGTGTGAGCACCTTGCGCGGCAGCACGCAGGGCGTATTTTACGCGCTTATCTTCTCGTTACCGACGAACCCAGGCCAAAAGTGTTGGGCTACTACACGTTGTCCGGCAGCTGCTTTGAGAAAGCGACTCTGCCCTCAAAAACGCAGCAGCGCAAAGTGCCTTATGTGAACGTACCCAGCGTCACGTTAGGGCGTATCGCAGTACACCAGGATCTGCAGGGTCAGGGTTGGGGAACGACGCTGGTCACACATGCCATGAAGGTGGTCTGGCTGGCATCGCAGGCAGTGGGCATTCACGGCATGTTTGTAGATGCGATCAACGAGAAAGCGAAAGCGTTTTATCTGACGCTCGGCTTTATTCCTTTAGCGGGCAGCAACGCCGATGCCCTTTTTTATCCCACTAAATCAATCGAAAAGCTGTTTGTTGAGTAAACCGCGAATTGCCGGGTAGCGCTGCGCTTACCCGGCCTGGGAAGGCCCGAGCCGCCGGGCGCTGTGTTAGCCGAGGATCGACTTCGGCTCCATAAACGCGCTTATCCCCCACGCGCCCATCTCGCGCCCTACGCCGGAGTGTTTAAACCCGCCAAAGGGGGCTTTAGGCTCATGGGTGAGGGTGTTCACCAGCACGCGACCGGACTGGATCTGCTCCGCCACGCGGCGGGTGCGTTCCGCATCGCTCCCCAGCACCATCGCGCTCAGGCCATAGTCGGTGTCGTTGGCAATGGCGATGGCTTCGGCCTCGTCGCGGTAGGCGATCACGCACAGCACCGGTCCAAAGATTTCGTCCCGGGCGATGGCCATCTGATTGTGCACGTCGGTAAACAGCGTCGGACGGACAAACCAGCCGTCCCGGGCTCCTTCCGGTCGCCCTTCCCCGCCCGCCAGCAGACGTGCCCCCTCCTCCAGCCCTTTACGGATATACCCCTGCACCCGCTGCCACTGTTTTTCGCTTACCATCGGGCCGACCTCGGTGGCGTTATCCCGCGGATCGCCGGACTTCACCGCCGCGATGGCCTGGGCCAGCGCCTGTTCGAATTCCGCTTTCCGCGACTGCGGCACCAGGATGCGCGTCCCGGCCACGCACGCCTGGCCGCTGTTCATCAGCCCGGCCTGCACCGCCAGCGGAACCGCCTGTTTGATATCGGCGTCATCAAGAATGATCGTCGGGGATTTACCACCCAACTCCAGCGTAACGCGGGTAAAGTTCTCCGCCGCGTTGCGCAGGATCGCTTTGCCGGTCTGCGTTGAACCGGTAAACGAAATTTTCGCAACAAGAGGGTGACGGCTGATGGTCTCGCCCACCGTGTCGCCGCGCCCGGTGACGATGTTGAATACCCCCGGCGGCAGGTCGGCGGCGTGCAACGCCTCGGTCACGATCTGCGTCTGCAGGGCGCTCATCTCGCTGGGTTTGATCACCGCGGTGCAGCCTGCTGCCAGGGCCGCCGCCAGCTTGCCGCAGATAAAGCCCGCGTCGCTGTTCCACGGAGTGATCAGCCCGGCGACGCCGAGCGGGGTCATCTCGACCCGCGCCGCCCCGGCAGGAACGGTGAACTCAAACGCCTCCAGCGCCGCGATGGCCTGGCCTATCACCTCTGCCGGATAGCTTGCCATCCATGCCGAGCGTGAGGCGGGCGCGCCGTACTCCTCGATCACCGCCTCCAGCAGATCGTCGTGCCGGGCCGCCACCGCAGCCTGCATCCGCTGCAGCGCGGCGATGCGCGCCTGTTTGCCGGTGCTGGACCATGCCGGAAAAGCAGCGTGGGCGGCAGCAATGGCGCGTTCAGCATCCACCGAATCCGCCAGCCGCACCTGGCCTGTCACCCGGGCCGTCGCCGGGTTATAGAGATCAAAACGCTCTGTGCCGTGCGGGGTGACAAATTCGCCGTTGATATAGATCTGTTCGATGTGCTGCATAACAACCTCCTCAGACTGGATGAAGACAGTCTGGCACGCCTTCTCCGTTGCGATAATCCACGCTATGCTGCAAAGGTTGTTTCGATTTTCAGGATAATCTATGCACCGTTCAGGACTGACCGAGCTGGAAGTGGTGATGGCCGTCGTGCGCCGCGGCAGCTTTCGCGCCGCCGCCCAGGAGCTGGGGATGTCGGCCACCACCGTGAGCAACGCCGTTGCCGGGCTGGAGAGCCGCCTGCAAACCCGCCTGTTTAACCGCACCACCCGCAGCGTGGGGCTCACCGACGCCGGGCAGCGCTATGTGGCACGGATCGGCCCGGCGTTGCAGGAAATCCGTCAGGCGGATGAAGAGATCCACAGCCACACCGACGAGCCTGCCGGCACCCTGCGCCTGAACGTTCCCAACAACGTCGGCACGCTGTTCCTCGATGCGCTGCTGATCGACTTCATGATCCGCTACCCAAAAATGCGCGTTGAGGCGGTGAGCGAAGCGCGGATGATCGACATCGTGGCGGAGGGTTACGATGCCGGGGTACGCCTCGCGGAGTCGGTGCCGCAGGACATGATCGCCGTCCCGCTCACCCCTGATATCCGTCAGCTGGTCACCGCCACGCCGGACTATTTTGCCCGCTACGGCACCCCACAAACCCCGGACGATCTGCTGCAACACCAGGGGATCGGCATGCGGATGGCCCACGGGGGGATTTACCGCTGGGAGCTGGCGCGACGCGGGGAGCAGATCGCCCTGGCGGTGCCGCCGCGTTTTGCCACCTCGGATCTGTTTGCCTCGATCCGGGCGGTGAAAGCGGGTCTGGGGGTGGGATTTTTACCGGAACTCTATATTCAGCAGGAGCTGAAAAGCGGGGAGCTGGTGAGCGTGCTGGATGAGTGGTCGCAGCCCTTTGCCGGGCTGCGCCTGTATTATCCGGGTCATCGCCACGTCCCGCCCGGGCTGCGGGCGTTGGTGGCGATGATCCGCGAGCGTGGTCTTACTCGAGGTTAGCTTTGTTCAGACCGTAGGCCGCATCAAGCGAGCCGGGCTCCATCCGGGAGGTGATCCCTAAGCGGTTCCAGGCGTTGATCGCCACGATGGCAAAGTTCAGCTCGGAGATCTCAATCTCTGAATAGTGTTCCGCCACGCTGCGGTACAGCACGTCGCTGACGCCGTGCGGCCCGATCTGGGTCAGCGCTTCGGTGAAGGCCAGCGCCGCTTTTTCACGGGCGCTGAACAGCGGTGACTCGCGCCATGCGGCCAGATGGTACAGGCGCAGCTCGCGCTCCCCGGCGATTTTTGCCTCTTTCGAATGCATATCCAGACAGAAGGTACAGCCGTTGAGCTGAGAGACGCGGATGTCGATCAGGTGCTTCAGCGCCGGGTCGATGGAGGTCTGGCTCACCGCCATGCTCAGGTCGGACAGCGCTTTAGCGAGGGCAGGTGTGGCTTTATGGTGGTTAACGCGAGTGCTCATTGTCTTTCCTCTTGATGTACGGCATATGAAATGCGATGGGGCAAATTTACGCTGTTCATGACATAGTAAAAAGATACAAAAAGCGAGGAACGAGGTAGGACATGAAGCCGGGCTATCACGCCATCTACACCCGCTATCGGGATAACATTACCCGCGGGATCCTCAAGCCCGGTGACAAGGTGCCTGCCATCCGGGTACTGGCGGAAGAGCTGAAGGTGGCGCGCAAAACCGTCGAGACCGCCTACGCCATCCTGATCGGCGAGGGCTATCTGGTGAGCCAGGGGGCGCGCGGCACGCGGGTGAATCCGGATTTAACCCTCCCCGTTACGCCGCCCCCGCCCGATGACCTGTTGACGGGCCAGCTGCCGCCGTCGCTGGTCAGCCAGCGGGAACGGGCGGGCTTTTTGCGCCCCGGCATTCCGGCGCTGGACAGCTTCCCCTATAAAAAATGGCTGCTGCTGGCGGGTCAGGCGGTGCGCGCCATGCGTCAGGAGGAGATGCTTAATCCGCCGGTGATGGGCTGGTTTCCCCTGCGTCAGGCCATCGCCAGCTACCTGAATATCTCGCGCGGCTTGTCCTGCACGCCGGATCAGGTGCTGATCACCAGCGGCTACAGCGGCAGCCTGCGGCTGATCCTCGACACCCTCGCCAGCCGCAACGACAAGGTGGTGTTTGAAGATCCGGGTTATTTTATGGGCCAGCAGCTGCTCCGGCGGATCGTCCCGCGCCTGCATACCGTGCCGGTGGATCGTTCCGGGATGGATACCGGGTTCCTGCTGCGCCACCACGCCGACGCCCGGTTTGCTATCGTCACCCCGTCACACCAGAGCCCGCTGGCGGTCACGCTCTCGCTGCCGCGCAGGCAGCAGCTGCTCGACTGGGCCGGGCAGAACGAGGCCTGGATCATCGAAGATGACTACGACGGTGAGTTTCACTACACCCGCAAGGTGCTGCCGTCGCTGAAAAGCCTCGATCGTCAGGATCGGGTGATCTACATGGGCACCTTCAGTAAAACCGTGATGCCGTCCCTGCGCCTCGGCTACGTGGTCATGCCCGCCAGCACGGTATCGGCCTTTAACGACTGCGCCGATCTGCTCGCCAGCGGCCAGCCGGTACTGACGCAGAAGATCCTCGCTGCTTTCCTTAACGACGGCCACTTCTTCCGCCATCTGAAAAAGATGCGCGCCCTCTATCAGCAGCGGCGGGACTGGATGATTGCCGCCCTGCACGAGGTCTACGGGGATCGGTTCTTCACCGAGCAGAACGATGGCGGGATGCATATCGTGGCGTTTTTAACCCGAGGAACCTGCGACCTGGAGATCGCCCACTGCTGGCAACAGCAGCAGCTGCAGGTCAATGCCCTGTCGGCGTGGTACAGCGGGTCGGGCAAACGCTATGGGCTGGTGATGGGGTATAACAACGTGCGCAGCTACGACGAGGCCGTGGCGCTGCTGACGCGGCCAAAGATCCAGACCTGCGATCTTCTTAAATAGCAACCCCCTGATTTTGCATTATAAAAGGCCGTTTTCAGATAATCATAAGGGTAGGAATTGACGTGACTACCTTTATAATCGACGCGCAAATTTAACACTTCTAAGGACAAGAAAAATGAAATCACTTCTGGGATTCGACTATCTGTTAACGCCGCGCGTGCTGGTCTTTTTCTACTGGATCGCCATGCTGTTTATCCTGCTCGGCGGGATCTACTCCATGTTTACCGAGCATCTTATTGCCGGTTTTTTCGGCATGCTGTTCAGCCTGATTGGTACCCGCGTAATGTTTGAGTTGATTATGGTGGCGTTCAAAAATAACGAATATCTGCGCCGTATTGCGGAGAACACCGGGAAATCTGGCGTCGAGTGATGCCTTAAACGCCGGGTGGCGGCTGCGCCTTACCCGGCCTACGATTCGTGCCCCGTAGGCCCGGTAAGCGCAGCGCCACCGGGCATCAGACCGCACAACCCCGTAGGCCCGGTAAGCGCAGCGCCACCGGGCAATACCCTACACATCACATCGCGACAACCCGACATCCTTCAATTGCTCGTCGCTCATCTGGCTCAGAATGCGGCGCGTGCGGTTGATGCGATACCACTTTTTTACTGCCCGGCCCATCCAGATAAACACCGCAAAAGGCCGTTTTGCTCGATTCTCGTAAAATTCCATGATGCGCTCCTCATCGTGTCAGTGGGGTTATCATCACGGAAATCGGGGTGGACAATACAGATTCAAAATCTACTTTTATTTAACATACAGATCCGCTAATAACGCCTCTGAATGGCATTTTTCGCCGCAATCTGTACTGGTCTTTACATCTGTATGGTGACAACCAAGGATACAGCATGACGCGCTACCAACATCTGGCCAATCTGCTGGCCCAACGCATTGAACAAGGGCTGTATCGCAGCGGGGAGCGTTTGCCCTCGGTACGCACCCTGAGCCAGGAGCACGGGGTCAGCATCAGCACCATCCAGCAGGCCTATCAGATCCTCGAAAACCTGCAGCTGATCACCCCTCAGCCGCGCTCCGGCTACTTCGTCTCCTCGCGCAAAGCGCAGCCGCCCGTTCCGGCAATGACTCGCCCGGTGCAACGTCCGGTAGAGGTGACCCAGTGGGATGAGGTGATGATGCTCCTCGATGCCCGCGCCGATAAGGAGATGATCTCCTTTGGCGGCGGCTCGCCGGACCTGAACCAGCCGAGCCTGAAGCCGCTGTGGCGCGAAATGAGCCGCATCGCTCAGCATCAGCCCGGGGAGATGCTGAGCTACGACGCGCTGGAAGGCAGACTGGAGCTGCGCGAGCAGATCGCCCGTCTGCTGCTGGACGGCGGCTCGACGGTTGCGGCGAACGAGATTGTGATCACCAACGGCTGTCACGGGGCGCTGTCGCTGGCGCTGCTGTCCGTATGCCAGCCGGGGGATATCGTGGCGGTGGAGTCGCCCTCGTTCCACGGCACCATGCAGATGCTGCGCGGGTTTAACATCAAGGCGATTGAGATCCCCACCGATCCGGAAACCGGGATCAGCATTGAAGCCCTGGAGCTGGCCCTCGAGCAGTGGCCGATCAAAGCGGTGATCCTGGTGCCCAACTGCAATAACCCGCTCGGGTTTATCATGCCGGAGGCGCGCAAACGTCAGGTGCTGGCCCTGGCCCAGCGCCACGATATCGTCATCGTCGAGGACGATATTTACGGCGAGCTGGCGGCGGAGTACCCGCGCCCGCGCACCATTCACTCGTTTGATATCGACGGCCGCGTGCTGCTGTGCAGCTCCTTTACCAAAACCGTGGCCCCCGGGCTGCGCGTGGGCTGGATTGTGCCGGGGCGGTATTACGACCGGGTGATGCACATGAAATATGCCGCGGGCGGGTTTAACGTGCCGGGCACCCAGATGGCGGTGGCGGCCTTTATCCGCGACGGGCACTATCATCGCCATGTGCGCCGTATGCGCCAGATTTATCAGCAGAATATGGAGCGTTACACCTGCTGGGTGCGGCAGTATTTCCCGGCGGAAATTTGCGTCACGCGCCCGCAGGGTAGTTTCCTGCTGTGGGTGGAGCTGCCTGAGCAGGTGGATATGGTGTGCGTCAGCAAGCAGCTGACGCGCCTGAAGATCCAGGCCGCGGCGGGGTCGCTGTTTTCAGCATCGGGGAAGTATCGCAACTGCCTGCGGATCAACGTGGCCTTGCCGCCGAACGAGAAGAACCGCGAGGCGTTGAAGAAGATGGGCGAGGCGATTCATATTGCGATGGAAGCGTAGTGCGGCCTGTTTGCCGGGTGGCGGCTGCGCCTTACCCGGCCTACGGTCCGCATCTTTTGTAGGCCGGGCAAGCGCAGGCGCCGCCCGGCAATGTTAACGACTCAGAACTTCCACGACACGCTGCCGACGATGCTGCGCTCGGCACCAAAGTAGCAGTATGAGAGCGAGTTACAGGCCGCGACGTAGCTTTCGTCCGTCAGGTTGTTGACGTTCAGCTGGGCACTCACGCCGGTCAGCCCCACCTTCGACAGGTCATAGCCCACCGCCAGATCCACCAGCGTGTACGACGGCAGCGTGTGGGTGTTCATGCGGTCGCTGGTCACGCCGTTGACGTAACGCACGCCGGATCCCACCGTCAGGCCATCGAGTGGCCCGGTTTTGACGTCATAGCTCAGCCAGCCGCTGGCCATATTGCGCGGCGCGTAGACCGCACGCTTGCCCTCTTCCTCCGGGCTGCTCTTCTTGTAGCGGATGTCGGTATAGGTATAGGCCGCCTGCAGGCGCAGGCTGTCGGTCAACTGCCCCACCGCTTCCAGTTCCACCCCTTCGGATTCGATCTCCCCGATAGAGCGGTACGGATCGGTCGGCTCCTCTTTGGTGGCGATATTTTTCTGGTTGATGCGGAACACCGAGGCGCTGAACTGGCTGTTCATCCCCTCCGGCTCAACCTTCACCCCCGCTTCCCACTGCTTGCCTTTCATCGGATCCAGCAGATCGCCGTTGGCATCGGCAAAGCTGGTCGGCGTGAAGGCGGTGGAGTAGCTGATGTACGGCGCGATACCGTTATCAAACAGATATAACAGCGCCGCGCGGCTGCTGAAGTTGTTCTTGTCCAGATCGCTGCGGGTATTGTTGAGCTTGTCGATATTCGAGACGCTCACCTGGTCATAGCGCCCGCCCAGGGTCAGACGCCAGCGGTCCAGCGAGAGCTGATCCTGCAGGTAGTAACCGGTCTGGCGCAGCTTGTGCTTCTCCTGGCTGTACATGGTGATGTAGTCCGGCTTCGCGCCGTACACCGGGTGGAAAGCGTCGATCGGCGGGAAGCCGCCGTAGTAGCCGGTAGTGTTGTTGCTGCGGTCCTGGTAATCAAGGCCTACCAGCACCCGGTGGTTTACCACTCCGGTATCAAAACTGCCGTCGATCTGGTTATCAACGGTAATGGCATTCATCTTCTCGTCGGAGCCGGAGTAGCCGCGGTTCAGCTCGGTGTCGTTCAGCCAGCCGGCGGCATAGACCTGATTCAGCTCCACTTTGGTATGCAGATAGCGCAGCTTCTGGCGCACCGACCAGCCGCTGTCAAACATATGCTCGATGTTGTAGCCGACCATGTTCTCGCGGCGATCGTATTTGTCGTAATCGTCCTCGCCTTCAAAGAAGGTGTTGGAGATCATTTTGCCATCGTGCGGAACCACGGTGCCGTCGTACGGCAGGCCGGAGTGGCTGCCGCCCTCGGGGTCACGGTGCAGATAGGCCATCAGATCGAGGCGGGTGTTATCGGTGATACGCCAGGTCAGGCTCGGCATCAGGGCATAACGCTCCTCTTTCAGCGGATCGAACTGGGAGTCGGCGTAGCGGGTCATGCCGCTCAGACGGGCCGCCACGCGGTCGTTGTCGTCCAGCGCGCCGGTAACGTCAAACATCGCCCCGCGCTGATCGTTGTTCCCGGCGAACAGCTTGATCTCGCCGCCCGGATCGAACGAAGGTTTGCGCGAGGTGAGCGCCACGATCCCCCCCGGTGAGGAGCGACCGTACAGCACCGAGGCCGGGCCACGCACCACTTCGATATTTTCCAGGAACCAGGGATCGACCACCAGCGAGCTGTGGGAGTTGGTGTCGCCCATCATCTTCAGGCCGTCGAGGTAGACGTTGTCCAGGCTGCCGTCGGAGAAGCCGCGCAGCACGATGTAGTCGAAGCGGTTCGAGGCACCGATCTGGTTGCTGTAGACGCCCGGGGTGTAGCTCACCGCCTGGCGCACGCTGGTAGCGCCCTGCTCTTCAAACTGCTCGCGGGTGACGATCGACACCGCCTGTGGGGTCTCGATATCCGGCGTCGCCAGCTTGGTGGCCCCGCTCTGCATCTGTGACGTCACCACCACGGTTTCGGTTTTCGGCGTCTCCTGCGCCATCAGGGGAAGCGCGACGCTCCCGGTTACCCATCCCACCAGCAGTGCCAGCCGCGTTTTAGCGAACATGAAAATCTCCAAAGGCATTTCTAATTGTTAATAAGAATTATTACCTTTTTCATTTGGAAGATAGCTATGCGCGCCGCCAGAGAACGTATGCGCAATGCCAAACCGCACAAATGGCGTTGGCGATCGGGGGAAAAGCGGATTAACGGCTGCTGCGTATCGCGCCGGGACAGACGCCGTAGCGACGACGAAAGGCGGTGGCAAAGTTGGTGGCGTGCTGATAACCCGACATCCACGCTGCCTGCTGGACGCTGTGGCCTTCCAGCAGGTAGCGGCGTGCCAGGGCGAGGCGGCAGTCGCGCAGGTAGTCAAATACCGTGCAGCCGTAGGCCTGGCGGAACTTGCTCCGCAGGCTGCTGGGGCTCATCGCCGCCCGGGCCGCCAGCTGGGCGAGGGTGTAATCCTGCTCCGGGGCCTGTTCCAGCAGGTGACGGATCTGCTCCAGTCGGGCGTGCTCCCCTCCGGACGGGCCGGGCAGCGTCGTGCCCTGCTGTTCCCGCAGGTGCAGGCCGTGGCCCAGCAGCTGGTACATCACCCCCTCCAGCAACAGCTGGCGCGACAGGCTGCTGCGCTCGCGCTGCCGGGCATGCTGAATGCCAGCCAGCACAAAATCCGGCACCTGCCAGACAAAGGTGGGGGCGTTGAGCTTCTCCCACTGCGCCAGCAGAGAGGCGAGCAGGCTTTCCCGACGGGCATCGTCAGGGTAGACGCCAAAAGAGAGGGTTTTCAGGGCGATATCGGCATCATGACGGGCAGACATCGCCTGCTGTTCGCTCAGCCTGGCGCTGAACGCCATGCCGGGCCGCACCACGTAAACTTCACCGCTGAGGGTCAGGGTCACGCAGCCTTCGAGCACCACCAGCACATACAGCGGGCTGCTGTGGCGGGAGGTGGTTTCATAGGGTTGCAGAACGCGCACGTCGGAGTGGGTTAAGGCGATACCGGACGGCAGGATCATCTCTTCGACATCGCCGTGCAACACGGGGCTGGTGCTGGCACAGCCATCCGTCAGCAGAGGGAAACGGTAGTCGATACCGTAGCGCTCGCCAAATACCTTAAAGTCTGCCACGGAAAAGGTTTTTTTCGTTGCAGCGGTCGGATGAGTGAGCGTTGAGTTGGACATGCCTGCGCCTGGAGGAAGCTATTAAAAATAAAACAGTATCACTCCTTTAACGCAGCGGCAATGCGGGTGAATTTAATAAATATAAAGCTCCGGCCCAGGGCCGGAGCTTTAATATATTCCCAGCGCCATGGCGATTATCAGGCTTCTTGCCAGCTGGCGAAAACGTCTTCGTGATTTTTATTCAGCACCACATTATTCCCGTCGATTTTATCGACCCATCCCAGCGGAATATAATGGTGTTTACCGCCGGATTCAGAATCGTTTTTTGCCAGCTTAATACGTTCGCCGTCAAGATGGTCAATGGTACCAACGTGGTGACCGCAGCTTGCAACAACCGGAGCATGTTCCTTGATTTCACTCTTGTTTACCATAATTAATTCTCCTCATCAGGTTTCTACGGTTTGTGACACGACACTAACTGTAGACCATAAATAATCTATTTACCGTCTCATTAGCATTTCGAAACATTATTTCCGCAGCGTCTGCCAGGATGTATTAAATATATAAGAATGAACTGATAAATATTCCAGGGACGTTATTATGCCGCATAATTACTTTTCGCACTCAACATGGAGGCATATATGGTAGAAGCCAATCGTACCGAAATATCCCTGGCTCTTGGTGAAGCGGTTTTAGAAGTGGTACAAAAAGGCCAGGAGGTGTCGAGAGAAAATCTTGCCCGGGCCATGAAAACGAAAGCGGAGCGAGAGAAAGATGACGATCGTCTTCTGGATTACTGGAAAGCCTGTCACATCCTCGCGGCATAAAGAGGGCGGCGTGGGGCCTTTAGCCCCGCGCCGCCTGTGCGATCACTCGTCGAAGAACCAGTAGCCCTGGTTAATCAGCCCGGTCAGCTCGTCCACAAACGCCGGGTTATTCAGCGCCGCGCCCAGCTCGGCCTGGCCCAGCTCGGTGTAGCGGCACAGCGCATCCGCCGCCGTCGCGTCGACCGTTTCCAGCTGCTCGCTGTTGATAAAGAAGCTACCGCCGATGTTCAGCACCCGCAGCCCGCTCAGGCGAGTGAGGGTTTCGCCACCCAGCAGCGCGTCGCGCACCTCTTCCGGCGTGTACTCCGGCTCGGCAGGGGCGATATCCAGCTCGTGACGCGGCGTGGAGATAAAGCTGCCAAACCACTGCTTAAAGTCCTCCGGCTGGCTGATCATCTCGATCATCATCTTGCGCAGGCGCTCGAGTTCATACTCCTCTACCCGACCCGGGTGCTCGCGGCAGGTCAGATCCGGATCGCTGTAGTGCTCCCCACCCAGATCGTTTTCCAGCGCGTAATCGGCGAAGCTGCTGATCAGATCCCGACCGTTCGGGCCGCGGAAGCCCACCGAGTAGTTAAGCGCCGTCTCGTGGGTGAAGCCGTCGTGCGGGAATCCAGGCGGAATATAGAGGATATCCCCCGGGGCCAGATCTTCGTCGATGATCGGCTCAAAAGGATCGACATGCAGCAGCGCCGGATGCGGACAGAACTGACGCATTGGCAGCTTGTCCCCCACACGCCAGCGACGGCTGCCCATCCCCTGAATGATAAATACATCGTACTGGTCGATATGCGGACCCACGCCGCCGCCCGGGACGGAGAAGGAGATCATCAGATCGTCCAGACGCCAGTCCGGCAGCACGCGGAACGGGCGAACCAGCTCGGCAGCCGGTGCGTGCCAGTGGTTGACCGCCTGCGCCAGCAGCGACCAGCCGGTTTCGCCTAAGCCATCGAAGTGCTCGAACGGACCGTTGCTGGCCTGCCATTTACCCTCTTTATGGCTGACCAGGCGGCTGTCCACTTCTGGCTCCATCGCCAGCCCCGCCAGCTCATCCGGGCTGATAGGATCGATAAAATTGGGCAGGGCGTTCTTTAAAACGACAGGTTTCTTTTGCCAGTATTTTTCTAAAAATTCCGGCCAGTTCAGGTTGAGTTGATACGCCATGGTTAGCACCAGTGAGAAGATAAACGGGCCTGATTATAGAAAGAGGCCGGGCCGGGCTGCCTTGTCGTGGGTCAAGCGGCGGTGAAATCTGCCGCATTCAGCCTTTCGCATGACACAGCCTGACAGTTTCACGCTTTATCGTGATCGCAAGATAAAGAGCGACTTATATCGTTAATCACAAAGCGTGCACTGTTATGAGGCCTGCCATGAGCCCGTTCATCGAACTTCCTGTTTCCGCCGAGGTGAAGACCCTGATGGGCGTCTTTACGCGCAAAGAGAGTCCGTCCGTGTTTGCGCCTGTGGCCCGCGAACTGCCGGCAGGAAGCCGTATCCGCGTGCAGGCGACGGTGGTGGGCGATGCGGTGCAGGGCAATCCGCACTGGTACCGGATTGATGACGAGACCTTTATCTGGTCGGGAGCCTGTAGCCATATCGTCCCCTGCCCTGAATTTCCGCCCTGCACCCGCGTTAACTGGACGGCGGTGGTGTTTGAGGTGCGTTAGGCGGTTTTCATGGGCTCCCGTCTGGAAAATAGCGATGTATTGATCATGACCAAACTTGACCGCTCAGAACGCAATGCGATTGATGCCAGAAAACGGTTGAGCATGGGCAGCAGCGTGAACGAAATGTAGAGGGCCGCAGCAGGGTTCAACACTTGCAGCAGCCTGTCTAATATGTCACTAATTATATTATGCGTGTCTAAAAAGGAATTTACTCACAACCGAGTGATGAGTCCTTATCACAGGTCAGTTTTGCTGACAAATCACTCAGGCGATCAATCTCAACGGACTTACAATCATAAACCGATTCCTTTTTGCTAGTCAGACTCGTAACAATGACCCCGCGGCTTTCATTCCCCTGTTCATAGTTACTAAATATCGTGTACTTATATTCTAAGTTTATGAATGACACATTGAAGTAATCAGTTTGAAATCGTGAATAATGATTGTATTTAAATCCCGAAAAACTATCACCCTTTGACTCATAGTGAAATTTTATTTTGCTAGCTTTAATTAACGAATAACGCAACACACCTTTACTTTCATCTAATTTTATACTCCCTTTCACTGTATCACATAAAAAATACACCTCATTCGCAAATGATGAGCCGCACAGAAAAATTGTAATTAATGCCATAAGATTATAATGACGCATTGTAGTTTTCCTCCATCTTTAAATCATATCCCTTCTGCCTCGGACCATTATACTTTTTGGCGAATGAAAGCCAGTCCTTGTTTCGAATCGATCGCAGCAGAATACTATCAGCCTCAATAAATTGAACAAATGCTTTTAGCTGATTTTTCTCAGATTGACTTAAGGCCAGGACGAATTCCTCCGGACTCGCATAACCAGCAGCTGCATAGTTTGATGCAAGAATCTGGAATTTACCCCAGGATGCTGATTTTAAGGCTGCTTTTTTATTGAGTGTATACGCCTTGACTAACTTTCTATATTGTATTGATGTTTCTCCATATCCACCCGCAACCGCGTTTGATATATCTTCATATTGGTCGTATTTCCCACCCGTATATTTATGAAAATGATGTCTTTCAAATAATATTGCAGGTACATAATCATCATTTTCTTGGAATTTAAAATAGGAGCCATATGAGCCAGTTTCAGTTTTAGCTACAGCCTTAATTGCTGCAACTTCACAATTTAGCTTTTTTGCTGCCTCTTCATAATCAGACTCTTCAATTTTGTCTCCATTATAAAAATTAATAAACTCAATAGAAGTTAACTCTCCATTGATTGGAGTTTTAGGAAAGTCTGCATTTTTTAAGATTTCCAGAAACTCTAGCGGATGAAAATGCCATACTGATGGCTGACTGGCAAATAGCGGCACTTTATCCATCCAGTGCGTAGCGTCCAGAAATCCCCCGTTGACCATCTTAACAATTGGACTTTCTTCGCTGTCCTTGAAGACCGATGACCAGCGTGCATCATCGCGAGTACTGTGCCAATAGCTGGCGTGCTTCACTATCAGACGCCGCGCATATTCCGGAATGTTCATCTGGTTGGTATGCAATGCGCCAAACAGCTGCGCATCCTGTAAATTATCCGTATAACTTCCACTCGAACCCCGATTTTCAGCACTGCGGATCAGGCTGTCATAAAACATTTTCGCTTGTGAGCTCTGCGGCCCTTTTTCCCCATCAAAGTGAGAGTTGATGCTTTTCAAAGCCTCGATTAACCAGCTTTCGTCCAGAGTGCGGATAAAATCGGTTGTGGGCTCCGCTTCAATACAATGAAAGTTTAAGGCCGCTAAATCATGCTGACTAAGTTGCTCCACATCGTCCTGATGCATCCAGCTGTACGGGCGGATTCGAAAATATGTTACCCCGGTTTTATCCGTAAACGGATATGTGGCATCGCGTGCGATGATTCTTCCGGCATCAACACGAGTAATGGCGCTCATCTGTTCAAAGGTGCTGTCTTCACCCTCACCATTTCGCAGGTACAGCGGCCGTTTCAGCTTCAACTTAATGTACTGTTTGCCCGTTTTGATGCCTTTCACGTTGGCCACGAAATCAGGGATATGCTCATCAAGACTCAGTAACTCGATATGAGTTTTGTATTCCGTGGTAATAACTTGCGGGTAATTATCTTCATCTGCCAGATCCTCAGCAGCGAGAAATCCGACCGGTTCGCCTGCCTTCACCGTCACTTTCAGCGGAACAGGCGGCACCACCACATCATCAAACACACCGTGATTCAGGGCATTGTGCATCCAGTCAGGCAGACATATGTAACATTCCCCGTCAGGCTCCAGATATTCCGGGCGCATCGAGACCCAGAAAAGTGTTCCCGAAGGTTTTCCAGCTTCAAAGCGCTGCACCAGTGCAAACGGCTCAGGCTGACGTTCCAGCAGAAACGATTTTTGCTGCAGTACCGCCAGTATTTCACCCTGCTTCAGTGTTCTGGCATAACCCTGTTTATTTGCTAGTACGTCCGGGACAATCTCGCGACTATGATCATGGCGAGAATGGCGACGAATCCGCACACCGTGTCCTTTCTGCGTGACCCGGTATAACGGGCGTTGCGGGTATTCTGAAAGGGGGGCCATATGCATGTACAGCTGGTACAGTGTCAGCCAGGAGGATTCATCCTGCTCATCTGGCTTGTAAACTGACCTGACCAGCACAAAGGTCCCGGACTCGCGCAACGGTCTTTCCTGACGACAGTCAATCTTCATGTAATCTCGGTTAAGCCGCCACGCCACCACCTCGCCGTCCATCATAAACTGGAGCGGCACTGAATTTTCCGGCACATCCTGACTCAGCACCGACGCTGGAGAAGATGACGCTCCAATGTGAAGCCACCATGCCAGTAGCGATTTACGCCAAGTAACCACCAACCGTGGGCGTTTTTTCGAATGTCAATTAACAACTCGTCATAGTTCTTATACTCCCGACCATCGGCTTTCCGTACCGGATAACGTATGTTCATCGTCTTCCCTTAAGTCAAATAACAAAACCATGATAATTACAGGGAATTAAGAGGATAGGGAGTAAGATTTATGCAAATTTTTTAATGAGATATTTACTAACGTAGATTGTTCTACGAAGAGTGCCGCTAAGATCTCGCTGTTAATATTAGTTATTTTTCGCTCTCCCGGTGCCCTCCCATCAGGCACTGATAACCCGCACATCCTGCGCCGCAAAGGCCGCGATCGCCTCGGGATCCAGGCTCGCCTCTACCACCAGCACGTCGATAGCGCTGCTTTTTGCTACCACAAAGCGCGCCACGCCGGGGATTTTATCGGTGGTGAGCGCCACTACGGTCTGGCTACTCTGGGCGATCACCGCTTTCTTGAACTCGCAGTCGGCAAAGTCGAACCCGGTCAGCCCCATCGCGGGATCCATCGCGCAGCCGCCGATAAACGCCTGATCGAAAATAATCCCCTGGATCTGACTCGCCGCCGTGGCCCCCACCGCGCCGCCGGAGCTGCGCTGGAGCTGGCCGCCGGTGATGATCACCTCGCACAGGGGATGGCGCAGCAGTTCCGCGGCGATGGCCGGAGAGTTGGTCACCACGGTGATCGCCAGATCCGGCGACAGGGCCTTCGCCAGGGCGAGGTTGGTGGTGCCGGTATCGATAAAAATGCAGCTCCCCGGTTTGATCAGGGTTGCCGCTTTCTGCGCGATTGTGACTTTTTTTGCGTGATTTTTTTGCTCGCGGCTGTAGAAGTTTCCGGCATCCGCCAGCTGCAGCACCGCCCCACCGTAAACCTTTTTACAGAACCCCTCTTTGCTAAGCTCATGTAAATCCCGGCGAATGGTGTGTTCCGACACCTGCATCCGGGTCGCCAGTTCGGCGCAGACCACCCTGCCATTTTCCTGCAGGATCTGGCGGATCAGATCTTGTCGTTGTTCCGGGAAAGCTGCATAATCGAGCATAAATTCTCTTCTCTGGATTTGAATCGAGCAACAATGCGCATAATGTTGCATAGCGGCGCGCTCTGTCAATCCACCAGGACCGAAACCGGAGCGTCACGATGAAAGACTACAATAATTACCGCCAGCAGGTGCCTCCCACTAACCCCGATGACGGCTTCCTGTTTGCGCCTGTGACGCCAGATTCGCGCCCCGGGGAGAAGGCGCAGCACAAAACCCCGGCCTCTCCCTCCCTGAAACCTTATAAGGATGTGAAATGACCCCTCAGACCACCGGAGCCGTCCAACGGCTTGCCACCCGGATCGTCTTTTTTATTGCCGGCTACGTCACCGCCACCTGGGCAGTGCTGGTCCCCTACGCCAAAGCCAATACCGGCGTTAACGAGGCCACGCTGGGCTCGCTGCTGCTCTGCCTGGGGATGGGCGCGCTGATTGCGATGCCGCTCACCGGGATGCTGACCAGCCGCTACGGCTGTCGTCGGGTGATTGTCACCGCGATGGCGATCGTGCTGCTCACCACCCCGCTGCTGGCGATCATTCCGGATCCGCGCCTGCTGGCCGCCGCCCTGCTGCTGTTCGGCGTCGGCGTGGGGGTGACGGACTGCGCCATGAACATTCAGGCGATCATCGTCGAGCGCGACTCGCCCACCCCGGTGATGTCCGGCTTTCACGGCATGTACAGCGTCGGCGGGATTGCAGGTGCCGGGGCGATGACCCTGCTGCTGACCCTCGGAGCCAGCGCCTTTGTCGCCTGCCTGATCGTTGTTCTGAGCGTGATCCTGATGCTGGCCTTCAGCCTGAAAGGGCTGCTGCCCTGGGCTAACCCGGCCTCCGGCCCGGCCTTTGCCGTGCCGCGCGGCGTGGTGCTGCTGATTGGCACCATCTGCTTCGCGGTGTTTCTCGCCGAAGGGACGGTGCTGGACTGGAGCGCGGTGTTCCTCACCGAGGTGCGCGGCGTGCCGGAGTCGCTGGGCGGACTGGGCTTTACCTGCTTTGCGGTGGCGATGACGATTTTCCGCTTAACCGGCGACAAGCTGATCGCCCGCACCGGGGCCCTGCGCGCGGTGGTGGGTGGCGCGCTCTTCGCCGCCGTCGGCTTTGCGCTGGTGACCTTTATGCCGCTGTGGCAGCTGTCGCTGCTGGGCTACGTGCTAGTGGGTGCCGGCTGCGCCAATATCGTGCCGGTGATGTTCTCTGCTGTTGGTCGTCAGACCCGCATGCCGCAGGCGGTCGCCGTGCCCGCCATCACTACTCTGGGCTACCTCGGCGTACTCGCCGGGCCCGCGATTATCGGCTATGTGGCGCATGCCACCTCCTTAACCCAGGCGTTTATGGTCATTATGCTGCTGATGCTGGTCGTCGCCGCGCTGTCCGTAACCGTCACCGCTAACCAACCTGCCCGCAGCGAGGGATGATATGAACATTGCACATGTCGCACTCTGGACACACAACCTGGATGCCCAGGTCCACTTCTGGGAGACGGTGTTTGACGCACGTCGCAACGAACGCTACCTGAGTAAAAACCGCCCGGGGTTTGCGTCGCACTTTATGACCCTCAGCGACGGGCCCACCATCGAGCTTATGACGGTCCCGGATCTGCCCGAGGCCCCGCCGCACGCGGAGTTTGTCGGCTGGGCGCATATCGCCCTGAACGTCGGTAGCAAAGCGGATGTGGATCGCATGGCGGAGCAGGCGCGGTTAAACAATACGCTTTTAAGCGCCCCCCGGATGACCGGCGACGGCTATTATGAAGCCGTGATTGCGGATCCGGATGGGAACCGTATTGAGCTGGTGGGGGAGTGATCCCCCTCACCTTAACTCTCTCCCCAAAGGCTGAGGCATCCCAGTAATTTTATTGCCTTTAAAGTCATGAAATAATCACATGATAATAAAAGGCTTACAGCGGCTCCCTGGTCCGGCTGAAAATCGCCGAAGCGTTTCCGGAAGGCCGGGGCGAGGCGCAGGGACGCGCCGAGAGGGCATAGCCTGCAGGGATGCAGGCTGGTGCCCGACCCGAAAGCCTGGAGGAATAAGCTGAGGGCACCGCGAAGCGGCGATTTTCTTGCCGGTAGCCCGGGTAGCCAGGGTGGTGGCGATTGAGCCACCTTGGCACGTTCACCGGTTCAGGCGTATCAGAGAAGCAAGGAACGTGAGGTGAACGGAACCACCTCCTGAATCACATGTTTCCCTCACCCTCTCCCCAAAGGGGAGAGGGGATCGTCCGTACAACGATTAAATAATGGCTGCAACCCTCACCTTAACTGACGACAATTTAACCAAACTTGGCCTACGCTTACCCAATGTGAAAAGCGGTTTTGAATACTCATCCCTCGCTTTCATACAGTTATCATATTGTTAAATGATAATGATAATTAATGTGTTAGAGTATTTATGTTCGAAAGCTGCCGCCATAACCGCTTGAACAGTAGGGAGGTAGTTTTCACGCTGGGCGAAATCCTCTCATCTCTGTCAGGCTGAATCATTGGGGCTATTAATGGAACACATTGTTTACGTCGTTGATGATGATCACGCTGTCAGGCGGTCCGTGGTGGGGCTGCTGGAATCCGCGGGGCTGAACGCCCTCGACTTCTCCTCGGCAGAATCTTTTCTGCAACACCGCTTTGAAGATGTGCCCTCCTGCGTGATCCTCGATATGCAGATGCCCACCATCAGCGGGTTTGAGGTGGCGGATACCCTGAAGGCCAGCGGGCGCGAGATCCCGATAATTTACCTCACCGGGCACGGCACTATTCCCATGTCGGTGAAGGCGATGAAGGGCGGCGCGTACGAGTTTCTCACCAAGCCGGTGGCGTCAAACGATCTGATCGACTCCATTGGCGCGGCGCTGAAGCTGGCGGAAGAGAATGCCTCCCATCTGCGCGAGCAGTACTCTCTTAAGCAGCGCCATCTCTCCCTCACCCCGCGCGAGCAGCAGGTGTTGCAGCTGGCGATCAGCGGGATGCTGAACAAGCAGATCGCCGCCGAGCTGGGAGTGAGTGAAATCACGGTCAAAGTCCACCGCCGTCGGGTGATGGACAAAATGCAGGCCCGCTCGCTGGCGGATCTGGTCAGGGCCGCCGAGCGCCTGACCTGAAGCCTGCCCTCAGAGTGGTTCCATGCTCGCAGCCAGCGGCAGGGTAAAGGCAAAGATACAGCCGTGCGGCTCGCGGTTGCGGGCCGTCAGCTTGCCCCGGTGGCGCTCGATAATACTGTAGCTGATGGTCAGCCCCACCCCCATCCCCTGGGCTTTGGTGGAGTAGAACGAGTCAAAGATGCGCTCGCTCAACCCCGGCCCGATGCCGGTGCCGCTGTCGGCAATTTCAAAACTGATCCCCCCGCCCTCCAGGTTCGAGGTGGAGAGTTCCAGCGTGCCGGGCCGCTCTTTCACCTCGGCCATCGCCTCTATCGCATTCATCACCAGGTTCAGCAATACCTGCTGGATCTGCACGCTATCCCCCACGATAAAGCTGTCCGTCGCCGCCAGGGCATAGCTGACGCTGATGCGCCGCTGCTCCAGCTCGCTGCGCGACAGGGTGATGATGTGCCGCACCAGATGGTGCAGATCGATGCGGGCGAAAGCCGGATCCTGCCTGCGGGTCAGCGACTGCAGGCTGCGGATGATCTCCCCTGCCCGCTCGCCCTCGGAGACGATCTCCTCCAGCCCGATGCGGGCCTTATCCAGCCGGGCCGGATCGCGGTTGAGCCAGCGCAGGCTGGCCCCGGCGTTGGCGACAATCGACATCAGCGGCTGGTTGATTTCGTGGGCGATGGACGAGGTAAGCTGCCCGACGGTAGTCGCGCGCGCGACGCGGGCCAGCTCCGCCTGGGCGACGCGCATGGCGTCTTCCGCCGTGCGCTGGGTGGTGATGTCGGTGATGATGCCGTAATACTCGTTTACTTCGCTGCCCACCCCCACCGGATCGCCAATCCCCAGAATGGTGCGGGTGGCGCCGTCGGCGCGGATAATGCGGAACTCGGCACGCATGGTCAGGCCGTCGCGCACGCTCTCGGTCACCAGGGTGCTGATACGCGGATAGTCATCCGGATGGACGAAGGTCAGAAACTCGGCCATCGAGATCATCTTCTGCTGCTCCGGCAGGCCGAGAATGCGGGCATACTCTTCCGACATAAACATCAGATCCTGCTGTAACTCCCAGCGCCAGCTGCCGGTGTGGCTGATCTGCTCGCCCAGCATCAGCGAGGTCTGACTGGCCCGCAGCTCTTTCTCAACCCGACGGCGCTGGAGGTTCTCTTCCAGCAGCTCGGCGTACAGCCGGGCGGTCTCCAGCGAGATGGCGGCGTGGGCCCCCAGCAGGCTCACCACCCGGGAGTGCTCCACGGTAAAGACCTCCGGCATCAGGCGGTTCTCCAGATAGAGCACCCCCACCAGCCGCGCCTGCTTGAACATCGGCACGCACATCACCGCCGCGCCGGAGGTCACCAGATAGGGATCCTGGCTGAAGGGGTGGAACTCCTCCGGTTTGCCGGTGTGGATCTCCTGCCCGGTGCGGATCACCGCCGCCAGCACCGTCAGCGGCATATCGGTGGCCATCGGCACCTCTTTGCGGATATGCACCCGCACCCCGTCGGTGGTGGTGCTGGCGCTGGCTTCGATCTCCGGGATGTTGTTGTCATTCACCCGAATCAAAAAGCCGCGCTGGGCCCCGGCCCGCTCCAGCAGGATGGTCATCAGGGTTTCGATCAGCCGCTCGAGGTTGATCTCCTCCGACAGGGCGCGGGAGGCCTTGATCACGCTCTGCAGATCGCGGATCTCCTCGTTGCGGGCAAAGGCCACCGTGTCCCAGGCGTTGGCTTGGCCAGGGGCCAGCAGGTAGGGGAAATCCCGCTCCAGCTGGCGAATTTTGGACTGCGCCCCGGCCCGTCCCCAGCCCGTCATCGCCCCGCGGAAGTGGGCATCGGCGGCGGTGGTGTAGCCGCAGGCGTGGGCGAAGCGCCCGGCCAACTCGTGAGCCAGGGCATTGAACGGGTTGAAACCGCTGTCGCGGGAGAGACGCACCGCCTTCTCGTACTGCTCAAGGGCGATGCTGTTCATGCCGTCGAGGCGCACGATCTCGGCGTAGATCAGCGCCTCTTTATCGGCAAAAGTGCCCGGGTTGATCCGCGCCCAGAGGGCGATTTTGTCGTAGTGCACATGGATCTGGCGGCGCAGATCGGCGGAAAAGGTCTCCGGGGTCAGCTGCTGGGAGAGCGCCAGGGCGCTGTAAAGATGGTAATCCAGCAGATGAATATGGCCCGGGGCGGACCAGGCGAACCGCCCGGCCTGGGCGAGGTTCTCTGCCGCCTGCGGGAACTCGCCGCAGGCGAAGTGGGCCATCCCGCGATAGAGCCAGAACCAGAACAGCATGGTGGAGGTCTGCTCCGTGGCCTGTCCGCCGGCGGGCAGCAGGGAGTGCGGCAGCACCTCGCTGGCGGTCCAGTGGCCGCTCACCGGGGTGCGCAGGTGCTCCACGTAGTGGCGCTGCATCAGCAGGATCGCCTCCACGTCCTGATAATGGGTTTTACGCACGAAGGCCAGCCCGCGTTCGATGCTGGTCAGCACCCCGTCGAGGTGATCGCCCCGGGTGAGGAAGTTAATCACCTGGTGGCAGGCGGCGAAGCAGGCCACCGTCATGTCGCCGTGGGTGACGGCGGAGGTGAAGCAGGCCCTGGCGCACTCGATGGTGTAGCCCAGCGGCTGGGTCCAGACGCTGAGCTGATCCAGCGGCAGCAGGGTTTTAGCCTCAAAGGCGTCGTAGCCGTGGCGGTTCACCAGCTCCCGGGCCAGGGTGCCGTACTGGAAGCCAAGGCGATACTCGGCGTAGCGGTGACCAATCAACACCCCGAACCACGCCATCGCCGGGGCGGACGCGCCGGTAATACCGTGATCCAGAGTCAGGTGCATCATCCGGCACAGCAGAACAAAATGCAGGCGCGAGCGGGTAAAGCTGGCAAACACGCAGGCGCTGTTGAGCAGGTTCATCACCGCTTCGGTATCGCCGTCGTCCATCAGCGGCAGCCTGGTAAAATGGCCCTGCGGGTTATCGCCGACCCGGTTGCACAGGCTGTGCCAGGCCTCGTCGCACTCGGCGGTTTCCGGGTAGGGGCTGACATGAATGCCAAACACCGCCAGCCAGCTCAGGGCCGCCTCCAGCGCCAGCCGGTTGTCGGACTGCCGCATATAGACTTCCGCCAGCAGGTTGGCTGCCAGCGCTTTTTCCGCCAGCCCGCATGGGGAGTTGAGAATGCGGTCGCACAGTCGGCGGGTGGCGTCGAGATTGCCCAGCGCGAACTGGCACCCGGCCTCCTCGCTGTCCAGGGTGAAGTCGCTGGCGCTCTCCGGTGGCGCACCGGCGTTGCCCAGCGCCCGGGCGGTCTGGATATAGCTCAGGGCCGAGAGATAATCCCCCGAGCGGCGGGCGCGGCGGGCCGCCAGCAGGCTCAGCTCGCGGAACATCTGGCGCTGGGGCGCAGGCTGAATGCAGTCCAGCGCCGCCGTGACGTGATGCACGGCGCGGAACAGGATCTCGTTGCCCGCCGCCTGACGGGCCGACTCCGCCAGCAGGCTGGCGGTGGTGAGGTGCAGGCGGCTGCGCTCGGCGTTATCCAGCAGGGCGAAGGCCGCCTCCTGGACCCGATCGTGGGTAAAGGCGTAGCTGGCGTCGCTGAGGACGATCAGCTGCGCCGTCACCGCCGGATGTAGGGCATAGCGGATCTCCGCGACCGACATCGACACTATCCTGGAGACCATCTCCAGCTCGCCGCTGCCGCCGAGGCAGGCGATGCTGCCCAGCAGCCGACGGGTCTCTTCCGGCATCTCCTCCAGCTGCTGCAACACCAGGGTGACCACGTTTTCGGTGTAGTGTCGGGTGCGGATGGCGTGCAGATCGTAGTGCCATTTGTCCTGATATTTGTTGTGCGTCACCAGCCCGTCATCGACGATGCGGCGGAAAAACTCATGGACAAACAGCGGGTTGCCGCCGGTTTTTTCGTGGATCAGCCCAGCCAGATCGAGGGTGCTGGCCGCGCGGGTGTGGAAAATATCCGCCAGCCAGCGCGACACCGCCTTCACCGACAGCGGCTCCGGGCGCAGCTCGGTGGTATTGCGCGAGGCCTGGTGCAGGCTCGCCAGCTGATGATGCAGGGTGTTATCCGGCAGCGAGCAGGCGTCCCGGTGCGCCACCACCATCAGCAGCGGCACGGTGCTGGCGTGGATCAGCAGGTACTCGAGAATTTGCAGGCTGGCGGGGTCGATCCAGTGGATATCGTCCAGCAGCAGCACCAGCGGGCAGCCCGCGCTGGCGAAGGCTTTTACCAGCGCCAGCACCATGTGGCTGAAGCGCGCCCGGGCGTCGATGGAGAAGGTATCGCTGGAGAAACGCGGCTTGTTATCCAGCAGCAGCCGCAGCTCCGGTACCAGGCTGACGGCCAGAGCTTCATAACCCTCCAGCTCGCGGGAGAGGCGGATCTTCCACTGGGCCACCTCCTCCGCCGACAGCCCAAGCAGATGCAGCGCCAGATTACGAAAGGCCGAGGTCAGCGCCGCGTAGGGCAGCGTGGGAGAAAACTGATCCACCTTGCCCACCGCCAGCAGCACATTACGGTGCTGCAACGCTTTCAACGCCGAGGCAATGAGTGACGATTTGCCGATCCCCGACGGGCCGCCGATCGCCACAAATCCGGCAACGGCATCGCGATTGACCCGCTCAAAGGCCTGGAGCAGATCCGCCGTCTGGGGATGGGCGGTGTAGAGGGTGTCGGTAAGATGAAACGCCGGGGAGCGATCCTGTAAACCCGGAGTAAAGGCGGCGATCTCCCCGTCGTCGCTCAGGGTCGCCTGGCAGCGGCGCAGGTCGGCAATCAGGCCATCCACGGTCTGATAGCGGTTCTCCGGTTTTTTTGCCAGCAGCTTGAGGACGATGGTCGAGAGCATGGCGGGCACGCCGGAGCAGACCGCGCCGGGGGGACGCGGCTCGGAGGCGATATGGTAGTGCGCCCATTTGCCCTGATCCTCGCCGCCCAGCTCAAACGGCAGGCTGCCGGTGAGCAGTTCGTAGAAAACGACTCCCAGGCTGTAGAGATCGCTGCGGCTGTCCACCGCGCGATGGGTGCGGGTGGTGTGCTCCGGCGACATGTAGGCGGGGGTGCCGCCGATGGCCGTCAACCGCGCCTGATGCAGCTCTTCTGAGGTGCCGGACGACAGGCCAAAGCCCCCCAGCCGACAGCTGTTGTCATCGTGAATAAAGATATTGCCGGGCTTGATATCTCCGTGCACCAGATTGCGCAGATGCATCAGGCGCAGCGGCAGACTGATGCGGATCGCCAGATCCAGGAAGCTCTGAATGCACGCCATCGGCGCGCCGACGATCCGGGTTAACAGCACAAAGGAAAAGGGGGCATAAACCAGTGCAAAGCGCCCGTGGTACTGCGTGCTGGCGACCGGGCGGATGGCCCAGTCGTCGCTCAGGTACTCGCGCAGGGCAAACTCGTTGCGCAGCAGGCGCGTTGCGCTGGCCTCTTCTTCATCGCTCACCCCGGTGGCGATGATAAACGACCCGCCGGAGCTGGGCAGGCGGGCATTGAGCCAGCAGAGGCTCCCCTCCTGCCCTAACGGGGTGAAAATGACGTCTTCTTTAAGCACAAAAGCCCGCCCTTCGGATAAATTTCCGGGGGCGGGCCAGCGAGCAGGCAGCGATGTGTTGTTCAACCACGTTTCCTTATTGTTCTTCATTAATGGTTCTCGTGGGGAGTTTGCAGGTATTGTCAGGCAGTGAGCGCGCGCTGAATGTGCGCCAGCAGCACATCGACATTAATCGGCTTGCGCAAAAAAGCAACAGCGCCACGATCAACAGCGTAGCGTTGGATGTTGTCATCCGCATGACCGGAGATAAAAATAAGCGGCGGTGGCGAGGGGGCGATAAGGTGCAGCTTGTCGAACATCTCGAGGCCGGTCATTCCCCGCAGGCGGATATCGACAATCACCAGCGCCGCGTCTGCCAGCGCGGTGGGATGGCTGAGAAACCCCTCCGCCGAATCGAAGGCTTCCGTTACGTACCCCTCCGACTGCAGCAGGTTGCTTAACCCGCTGCGAACAGACCGTTCATCATCAATGATGGCTATGCGCTGCGGCATGCTCTCTTTCCTCAAACGAAACGTGATTAACCCTCGCGTCCGTCACCGGGACGGGGTGGAGGCGCGGTGCCGCTGATTTTGGGGACGCATTCATGGCGAAACCACGCCATCGTCAGCTGACGGCTGAACAGGCGACGGCCAATCGGGATCAGCTGTTCGCCCACCAGCATGCCAAACAGCCCCAGCAGGGCAACTACCGGCGGCGCGGGCGAGTGTACATCAATTGCGGCATAAATAACCCCTGCCAGAATTCCACAGCTCAGCGAAACGACCCAGGCTTTCATGACGAGGCTCCTGTGGAGAGGGTGACGGGTGCCTTTTGCGCGCTGTCGTCAGCATGCAGAAAATGGCGGGTGGCCTGCTCGCCAGCCAGCATCCCCAGCAGGCCAATCAAGGCCAGCGCGGGCGGGGCGGGAGAACGGACTTTCAGCAGCGCGTACAGCAGGCCGATTAACACGCCTGCCGCGAGGGAAATTAACCCAGTACTCATGGTGAACTCCAGAAAGGTCAGCAGCAGGCCGGATGAGGGCCCAGCCTGCCGCTGCAAACTTAGCGAACCGGGGCCGGTACCGGCGCCAGGGTTTCGTGCTCGCTCTTCTGGCGAGATGGGGCTTTGTGCACCATGGTGTAGGCGTAATCCACGCCCATACCGTAGGCACCGGAGTGCTCACGCACGATATCCATCACCGCGTTGTAGGTCTCTTTGTGGGCCCAGTCACGCTGCCACTCCAGCAGCACCTGCTGCCAGGTGACCGGGATCACGCCAGCCTGGATCATGCGCTGCATGGCGAAGTCGTGCGCTTCTTTCGAGGTGCCGCCGGAGGCGTCCGCCACCATGTAGATCTCGTAGTCACCTTCCAGCATGGCGCACAGGGCGAAGGTGTTGTTGCACACTTCGGTCCACAGGCCGGACACTACCACTTTCTTCTTGCCGTTGGCTTTCAGGGCGTCACGCACTTTCTGGTCATCCCAGGAGTTCATGGAGGTACGCTCAAGAATGTCTTTGCCCGGGAAGACGTCCAGCAGTTCCGGGAAGGTGTTGCCGGAGAAGCTCTGGGTTTCCACGGTGGTGATGATGGTCGGGATGTTGAACACGCTGGCCGCTTTCGCCAGGCCCACCACGTTGTTTTTCAGCACCTGACGATCGATAGACTGCACGCCAAACGCCATCTGCGGCTGCTGGTCGATGAAGATCATCTGGCAGTTATCCGGGGTTAACACTTCGAGTTTTGAGTTAGACATAATGGTATCCAGTGAGGTTAACAGGTGAAATCAACTGGCATCCTATGTTCCCCGCAGGTCTGGCGTAATTATCTCTTCGTATAGTTAACCTTAGGTATAGTTATACGTTGGTATAGTTATACTTTGGTATAGCTATCCTATTGTATAACTGGATCTTTCATGTAAGCGGTTCCAATAATCCTGACATTTCCCCTCTCAGTCAGGAGCAGTTATGACTTCCTCTGCCAAAGCAGATTTGATTCTGGTAAATGGCCAGTTTCATACCGTCGATCGTGAAAATCCCCTCGCCGAAGCGGTGGCCGTGCGTGACGGCAAATTCCTTGCAGTGGGCACCGTTGCCGAGGTGATGCAGTACCACGACGACGCCACCAAAGTGGTGGATCTCAAAGGCCATACCGCCATCCCGGGCCTCAACGACTCGCACCTGCACCTGATCCGCGGCGGGCTGAACTACAACCTTGAACTGCGCTGGGAAGGGGTGCCCTCGCTGGCCGACGCCCTGCGGATGCTGAAAGAGCAGGCCCTGCGCACCCCGTCACCCCAGTGGGTGCGCGTGGTGGGCGGCTGGAGCGAGTTCCAGTTTGCCGAGCGCCGGATGCCAACCCTGGACGAGATCAACGAGGCCGCGCCGGAGACCCCGGTGTTTATCCTGCACCTGTATGACCGCGCCCTGCTCAACCGCGCCGCGCTGAAGGTGGTGGGCTACACCAAAGACACGCCGAACCCGCCGGGGGGTGAGATCCAGCGCGACGCCAACGGCAACCCGACCGGGATGCTGATCGCCCGTCCGAACGCCATGATCCTCTACGCCACCCTCGCCAAGGGACCAAAACTGCCGCTGGAGCAGCAGGTCAACTCCACCCGCCAGTTTATGCGCGAGCTGAACCGTCTGGGCTTAACCAGCGCCATCGACGCGGGCGGCGGTTTCCAGAACTACCCGGAAGACTACGAGGTGATCGCCGAGCTGCACGAGAAAAAACAGATGACGATCCGCATCGCCTACAACCTGTTTACCCAGCGTCCGGGCCACGAGCTGGAAGATTTCGAGAAGTGGACCGACATGCTCAAGCCGGGCCAGGGCACCGACTTCTTCCGCCATAACGGCGCGGGCGAGATGCTGGTCTTCTCCGCCGCCGACTTCGAGGATTTCCTCGAGCCGCGCCCGGATCTGGCCCCCGGCATGGAGGACGAGCTGGAGCGCGTGGTGCGCCATCTGGTAGAGCACCGCTGGCCGTTCCGCCTGCATGCCACCTACGACGAGTCCATCAGCCGGATGCTGGACGTCTTCGAGAAGGTCAACCGCGATATTCCGTTCAACGGCCTGCACTGGTTCTTTGACCACGCCGAGACCGTCACCCAGCGCAACATCGACCGCATCAAGGCCCTGGGCGGCGGCATCGCCGTACAGCACCGCATGGCCTTCCAGGGCGAATACTTCGCCGAGCGCTACGGCATGGAGGCGGTGCGCCACACCCCGCCAGTGACCCGTATGCTGGAGACCGGCGTGCCGGTAGGTCTGGGCACCGATGCCACCCGCGTGGCGAGCTACAACCCGTGGACCGCGCTCTACTGGCTGGTCTCTGGCCGTACCGTCGGCGGAATGCAGATGTACGATCACAGCGCCCGTCTGGATCGCGACTCCGCCCTGATGCTCTGGACCCAGGGCAGCGCGTGGTTCTCCAACGAACAGAACCACAAGGGGCAGATCAAGAAAGGCCAGCTCGCGGATCTGGCGGTGCTGAGCAAAGATTTCTTCCGCGTGCCGGAAGAGGAGATCAAGGGCATCGAGTCGGTGCTGACGGTGGTGGACGGCAACATCGTCTACGCCGCGGGCAGCTTCGGCCCGCTGGCTCCGCCTGCCATCCCGGTATTGCCGGAGTGGTCCCCGGTGGTCAAGGTGCCAGGTCATTACCGCAGCGCGCCACCGCAGGCTGCCCGCGTGGGGATGAGCGCCGTGCACCACTGCAGCGGCCCGTGCGGAGTGCACAACCACGCCCACGACTTTGCCCGCACCGCAGAGATGCCGGTAGCCGACGATAACGCCTTCTGGGGAGCGCTGGGCTGCAGCTGCTTCGCGTTCTGATCATGATGAACTCAACCCAACCTAACCTGCCCCGGATTGACCTGGGGCTGTTCTTCCTGCGCATCACCGGCAGCCTGCTGCTGCTGTACGTGCACGGCCTGCCGAAGGTCATGCATTTCAGCGAAGAACTGACGCGGATCGAAGATCCCTTTGGCTTCGGGCCGTACTTCAGCCTGATCCCGGCGATCGTCGCCGAAGTGATCTGCCCGATCCTGATCCTCTTCGGCGTGGCGACCCGGCTGGCCTGCGTGCCCATCATCGCCGTGCTGCTGGTGGCGATGCTGGTGGTGCATCCCGGCTGGTCGATTGCCGAAGGTCAGTTTGGCTGGCTGCTGCTGATCGTCTTCACCACGCTGGCGATCACCGGCCCCGGCGCGTGGCGGATCCGCTCGCGTGTAACGGAGAGATTCGCATGACCCAGATCACCGACGCGCACGTGGAGCACCCGCCTGCCCCGACGATGTCCACCTGGCAGCCGCTGCACCAGCGGGTGTTCCGCATGCTGTGGATCGCCACGGTGGTGTCCAACGTTGGCTCCTGGATGAGCGACGTGGGGGTCAACTGGAGCATGCTGACCCTCAGCGCCGATCCGCTGGATATCGCCCTGGTGCAGGCGGCGAGCAGCCTGCCGATGTTCCTCTTCGCCCTGCCCTCCGGGGTGATGGCGGATATCGTCGACCGGCGTAAGTACCTGCTCTTCTCCCAGCTGTGGATGTTTATTGCCGCCGCGGGGCTGGCGATCCTCTCCTTTACCGGGCAGGTCACGCCGACGGTGCTGCTGGCCGCGGCGTTTCTGCTGAGCGTCGGCAGCGCCATGAGCTCGCCGCCGTTCCAGGCGGTGGTGCCGGATCTGGTGAGCAAGTCGGAGCTGGGCGCGGCGGTGGCGCTCAACTCGCTGGGGATCAACATCAGTCGCGCCATCGGTCCGGCGCTGGGGGGCTTTTTGCTCTCGCTGGCCGGGCCGTGGATGGTGTTTCTGCTCAACGCCCTGTCGGTGCTGGGCGTGGCCTGGGTGCTGTGGCGCTGGAAGCCTGCCGCATCCGTGCAGCGCCTGCCGCCGGAGCATTTCTTCTCGGCGGTACGCGCCGGGGTGCGCTACGTCCATGCCGCGCCGGTGCTGCGTAACGTGTTAATCCGCACCGTGGCGTTCTTCGTCTTCGCCAGCGCGGGCTGGGCATTGCTGCCGCTGGTGGCGCGTCGGGAGTTGGGCCTCGGCCCGGCGGGGTACGGCATTATGCTGGCCTGTATCGGGCTGGGGGCGATTGCCGGGGCGGTGCTGCTGCCGCGTCTGCGCCAGCGCCTGAACGCCGATCGGCTGATGGTGGCGGCAAGCCTGGTCTTCGCTATCACCATGCTGGCGCTGGCCTTTGTGCGCCACTTCTGGCTGCTGAACCTGTTTGAGTTCTTCACCGGCTTTGCGTGGATCGCGGTGCTCTCCACCCTCAACCTTGGCGCGCAGCGCAGCGCCGCGCGTTGGGTGAAGGCCCGGGCGCTGGCGGTCTATCTGACGGTGTTTTTCGGCTCGATGACCGTGGGCAGCGCCCTCTGGGGCCAGATTGCCTCCCACGTGAATACCGCCACCTCACTCTGCGTGGCGACCATCGGGATGCTGCTGGCCAGCGCCACGGTGCTGCGCTGGAAGCTGGAGAAAGATCCCAACCTGAACCTGGATACCAGCGGCCTGATCGCCGACGACGCGCGGGAGAGCATCCCCAACGAGCGCGGTCCGGTGCTGGTCTCCTGCGAGTATGTTATTGATCCTGAAGCAGCAAGCGATTTCCTGCAGGCAGTCCACGAGCTGCGCCGGGTGCGCCGCCGCGCGGGGGCCATCAGCTGGGCGGTGTATGAAGATATCGACCGGCCGGGTCTGTATGTTGAGACCTTCCTGATGGGATCCTGGGTGGAACATCTGCGCTTACAGGAGCGCCACACCATGAATGACCACCTGTTGCAAAGCCGCGTGCTGGCTTTCCATCAGGGCGATGCTCCCCCGGCGACCCGCTATCTGGTGGCGCCGGTTTAAAACCTAAAAACACCTTGAGGAAGAGACTATGGCGACGATTAAAGCGAAAGACGGTACTCAGATTTACTACAAAGACTGGGGCGCGGGTAAGCCGGTGCTGTTCAGCCACGGCTGGCCGCTGGATGCCGACATGTGGGACAGCCAGCTTAACTATCTGGCGGAGCGCGGCTTCCGCGCCATCGCCTTCGACCGCCGCGGCTTTGGCCGCTCGGATCAGCCGTGGAATGGTTATGACTACGACACCTTTGCCTCCGACATCAACGACCTGATCACCGCGCTCGATCTGCGCGACGTGACCCTGGTGGGCTTCTCGATGGGCGGCGGCGACGTGAGTCGTTATATCGGCACCTACGGCACCGACCGCGTGGCCGGTCTGGCGCTGCTGGGGGCGGTTACGCCGATCTTCGGCAAATCCGACTCCTATCCGCAGGGCGTGGATCAGTCTGTTTTCGCCGGTATTCGTGACGGGCTACTGAAAGATCGCGCCCAGTTCATCAGCGATTTCGCCACCCCGTTCTACGGCCTTAACGCCGGACAAAAGGTGTCGGAAGGCGGCCTGACCCAGACCCTGAATATCGCCCTGCTGGCGTCCCTGAAAGGGACCCTCGACTGCGTGACCGCCTTTGCCGAAACCGACTTCCGCCCGGATATGGCGAAAGTCGACGTCCCGACGCTGGTGATCCACGGCAGCAACGACCAGATTGTGCCGTTCGAAACCACCGGTAAAGTGGCGGCGGAGCTGATTAGCAACGCGGAACTGAAGGTGTATGACAACGCACCGCACGGCTTTGCGCTGACCCATCAGGACCAGCTGAACGAAGATCTGCTGACGTTTGTGAAGTCGCTGTAAGGCGTTGACCGGGGAGCCTGGGTTCCCCGATTATCTTTTTTCTTGTCGCGTTCACACTCGTCGTTGCCAACCATACTTTTCCTCCCCTTCTCCCCTTACACTCAAATCACTGAATACATTGCCTGGAAGGTGAAATGAACAGCACTGTCTTTGACGCATTCCGTTGCCTTAATCTGCTGGCGACAGGGAGTCGTGCTTTTGGTATTCGTGAGATTGGCCGTGAGATGGGGCTGGATCCAGCGAAAGTCTCCCGTCTGATGCAAACGCTACTGGCGCTGGAGATGGTGCAGCAGGACGCCAGGCGCAAGTACAGCCTGGGGATGGGCATCCATCGTCTCTCGGCGAACGCGATCCATAATTCGGCGTTTTATACCGCCGTGCTGGAGATGCTGGAGGAGACCGGCAGCCACTCGGTGTCGATTGTGGTGGGAGTGTTAAGCGGCAAAAACGTGGTTTATCTCATTCATACCCGTGGCGGCAAAAGCATCGCCAGAGCTATCGGCAACTACGAATCTTTTCCGGTGCATGACTCGGTGATTGGCATCAAACTGCTGTCGGCCATGAGTGACGAAGAGATCGTGGCTCGCCTCGGCGTACACGATTATCAGCTGCTCAAGCGCGATATCGAAGAGGCCCGCCGCCATCAGGTGTTTGGTAAAACCTTTGACGAAACGGATTACCGGATGGCCTGCATCATTCCGGGCATGCAGGCCGCCATCGCCCTGTCGAATATCCAGGGCGATAAGCTGGACATCGACAAACTACGCCATTTTCTGATCTCTGCCGCGCGCAAAATTAGCGGCGCCGCGCTCCCGCCCCTCTAGCAGCTGCGCGCAGCGCTCCGCCGTGGCGGCGACCGACTGCCCGGGGCGATAGAGCGCGCTGCCGATCCCCACGCTGTCGTAGTAGCGCAGGTAATCGGCGGCGTTATTGAGATCCACGCCCCCCACCGCCGAAAAGCGCACCGGCGCGGAGAGCGGGCCTTTGATCATTTGCGGATAGTTTTCCGGCAGGGCGCTAGCCGGGAAAATCTTCAGCACGTCGGCCCCCGCCTCGCAGGCGCTGAAAATCTCGCTGGGCGACATCACCCCTGCGCACACCCCCAGCCCCTGGCGTTTTGCCGCCTGGATCACCCGCAGATCGAGGTTAGGGGTGAGGATAAATTGCCCCCCGGCGGCGGCGCAGAGCGCCACATGCTCCGGCGTTAACACCGTGCCTGCGCCCACCGTTACCCCATCACCAAAGGCATCATGCAGCCGTTGCAGGCTGGTGACCCACGCCGGTGAGTTGGTGGTGATCTCAACCGTGGTGATGCCATGATCGCGCAGGCAGGCCACCTGCTCCACGCAATCGTCAGGGGTGATGCCACGTAAAATCGCAATAATCCCGGCGCTAGCTATCATGGCGGAATACCTCATTGAGCCCGGCAATCAGGGCGGTTTCCGCCTCGAGGGTGGAGCAAGGCAGCCCGATTTGCTCGCAGGCCTGCTGGTAGAGGGGAAGCAAGGCGCGGCTGCCGATAAAACAGACCCGCGTCTTCCCTGGGTGACCGCGCAGGATCTCGTGCCCAATCAGCAGGCCGGAGAGCCAGCTTGCGGCGCAGGCCGGGTCGAGATCCCCCAGAATGTAGCGCCCCCGACAGCGGAACAGCTCGCTCACCAGTTCGCCCTGCCCGGCCTCGACCGATTGCGCCACGGCAACGCCCTCGCTGAAGGCGCTGGCGGAGGTCGCCTGCGGGGGGAGCCCTTTACCCACCACCGAATGATTCAACACCAGGTGATAGAGCTCGCCGGTCATCAGGGTGCGCAGGCCCGTCACGCGCTGCTGCTGGCGGTCAATGGTCATCCATTTGCTGTGGGTGCCCACGGCGGCAAAGGTGCAGGCGTCCGTCAGGGCGATGGCCCCGGCTAACTGCATCTCTTCCCCACGGCAGACTTCATTGGCCCGCGGATCGCAGATACCCGGCCGCAGGGTCAGCGGGTTGCTCAGGATCCCGGGCAGTTCGCGGCCCTTACCCAACAGGTCGCGGAAGCTAAGCGGCAACGCCATGTAGCCCGCATCGGCAATACCGATATTGCTGCCAATCATGCCGCACAGCAGTACGGGCAAATGCGGGTCCCAGGCGTCTTCCAGCCGCAGCAGCTGCTTACGCAGGATCGCCGGCAATTCAGCACGCTCGCAGGTCGCCACGCCGCAGGTATCCTGCACGGTGCGGATCACCTGGCCGTCACGCACGCCGATCGCCCGGAAATTGCTGGTGCCCCAGTCAACGGCAATGTAATTCATACCCGCGATCCAAACACCGCCAGCGGCAGCGCGTCGGTGAGATCCTGCAATTCGTCGCGGGTGACCGCGTCCAGCCGTTTGGCCGGTTCACGCACCACGTCGGTGGTGAAGATCCCCGCCCGGTGCAGGACGGTTTTGTGGATCGCCACGCCGATGCCCGGCTGCACGCCATAGCGCAGGAAGGGAAGATAGCGGTAAAAGAGCGACTGCGCTTCCCGCGGGTTATGCTGCCAGGCCTGCAGGATCATGTTGATGACGTCCGGGAATTCGCAGGCGGGCATGGTACCGATCACCCCACGGCGTAGCTCTTCATAAAGAAAACCGGCGTTCAGGCCGCCAAACAGCCCGACGCTGTCGCCCAGCGCATGCTTCAGGGCGGTGATTTTCAGCGTGGTGGGCGGTTGCTCCACTTTGATGTACTTGATAGCCGGAAACGACTGGCACAGCGTGACCAGCGTGGCTACCGGGATGTTGACCCCGGTCATCAGCGGCGCGTCCTGAATCATGATGTCGATATCGCAGGCCGCGCAGATCTCCCGGTAAAAATTAACGATCTCCTCCGGGCCAGGTTTGACGACCGACGGTGGATTGACCATCGCCACCTGCGCCCCCCAGCGCTGTATCCGGGCGATATCTTCTATCGCCACCGCAGAGGCGGCTCCCCCGGCGGCGGCCACCAGCGGCAGATCGCCGGTAAGGTTTTTCACGCAGGCAAACAGCGCCTCTTTTTCGCCCAGGGTCAGGGCATAGCCTTCAGAGGCGTTGCCGAACAGCGCCAGGCCATCGATGCCCTGTTGCAGGAGGAATTTCACCAGCCGCTCAATCGAGACGAAATCCACTTCGCCCTCTGCATCAAACGCGGTAGCCAGAATCGGTACGTTGCCTTTTAACATGTTGCCTCCATGACGGCGTCTTCATTGATTTCAATACCCAGCCCCGGCCCCTGCGGCAGCTGATACGCCCCCTGCTGGCAGATGAGCGGCGTGGTGAGAAGTTGGTTGGCAATCTCAAAGACCGGAGGCTGATACTCCAGCATGTAGAGATTGGGGATGGCGGCTGCGACGTGCAGCGAAGCGGCGATACAGGGCGCAAGACCGACGCTGAGATGCGGGGCGACCTTCAGGTTCCAGGTCTCCGCCAGCGAGGCGATGTGCATCAGCTCGCTGATGCCGGTGCGGCCCACGTCCGGCTGCAGAATGTCCGCCGCCCGCTGCTCGATAAAGGGTTTGAACTGGTAGCGGGTGCGCTCGGTTTCGCCCAGCGCAATCGCCACCGGGCTTTTGGCCCGTAGCTCGCGGTGCCCTGCCACATCTTCCGGCAACAGCGGCGCTTCGAGAAAACCGACGCCGTAGTCGCGCAACGCCGTTGCCAGCTCGGCGGCTTCTGCCACGCTGTAGTTCCAGTGGGCATCGAGGAAGAGTTGCGCCTCTTCGCCCAGGGTTTCACGTATGGCCTTCACGTTGGCGATGTCTTCCCGCACGCCGTAGCCCAGCGCCAGCTTGACGGCATTAAAGCCCTTCTCCTGCCAGCGTTTCGCCAGCTGGCAACGCGCAGGCAGGTCGGGCTCAGGCAACCCCGAAACGTAACAAGGAATGGTGTCACGCCAGGCACCGCCCAGCAGCTGCCAGACCGGCTGGCCTAGCAGCTTGCCTTTAAGATCCCACAGGGCGATATCCACGGCGGCAAGGGCATCGATATGGTAGCCGGTGGTATGGCCGCGATCGCGCATGGCATCGTACATGCGGGCGTTCAGCACCCCGCTTGAAAAAGGCGATTGCCCGATCAGCAGCGGTGCGAAGAGCTGGGTGATGAGCTCCGCAATGACCTGCGGCACCACCGGGGCCAGCGCTTCACCCCAGCCAACGCAGCCGTCGTCGGTGGTAATTTTGACCAGGCAGGTCTCCATTTTGCGCGAATAGACGCAGCGGTACTCCGGACGATAGTAGTAATCGCTGTCATGCCCCTCGACGCTCCCCCCGAGATAGGCCTGCTTTGGGGTGATCTTCAGTGGAAAACATTCAACGTGACGTATTTTCATAACAACTCCGGGAACAGTTAATCCAGCACTTTGCCGGCGGTTTCTTTGGCCAGCCACACGGCAATGAATGAGATAAGCGCGGTGATCATCACGTACCACGCAGGGGAAAGCGGATCGCCGGTAAGCGAGATCAGGCTGGCGGAGGCCAGCGGCGTGACGCCGCCGAAGATCGCCACGGTCAGGTTGTAGGCGATGGCGATACTGCCGTAGCGAATGGCGGTCGGGAAGAGTTCAACCATCGCCGCGCCGCAGCCGCCGTTAAACATGGCGACAAAGATGCCCAGCATACTCATGGCCGCGATGGAGGATCCCACCGAGCCCTGGCTCATCACCAGCATGGCCGGGTACGTGAGCAGGATGAAGCCCCCGCAGCCCATCAGCATCAGCGGACGGCGCCCCCAGATATCGGAGAGATAGCCGGTGATGGGCATACAGACCGCGACGCTCAGTAATCCAAGCGTGGTGATGAGATAGGCGTCGGTTTTGCTGTAGTGCAAATGGGTCGAGAGATAGCCCGGCATAAAGGACTGCAGCACCCAGCTGCTGACCGCTTTGACCACCACGAAGCCGGTGCAGAACAACAGGGCGCGTGAAGAGGTGGAGAGGGATTTGCGCAGGGGCGCTTTCTCCAGCTTGCCGGTCTGTTGCAGCTTTTTAAATTCGCTGGAGTCTTCCATATTGCGACGCATATAAAGCCCGCCTAACCCCAGGGGGGCCGCCAGCAGGAACGGAATGCGCCAGCCCCAGTCGTTCATGGCGCTTTCGCCGAGCGTATGGGTGAGAAACAGCACCAGCCCGGAGCCACAGACGAAGGCCATAAAACTGAAGTTTTCACTCCAGCAGGTGAGCGTGGCGCGACGGTTGGGTTTGGCGCTTTCGGCCAGATAGGTAATGACGCCTGAACTTTCACCGCCTGCGGCAAAGCCCTGTACCAGACGGGTGATCACCAACAGCACCGGGGCGAGTATTCCGACCTGATGCCAGGTCGGCAAAATGCCCATCACGAAGGTGGAGCAGGAGGTGATGACGATGACGGTCACCAGCACCTTGCGCCGCCCTAAGCGATCGCCCATCGAGCCAAAAAAGAGCCCGCCCAGCGGACGCATCAGAAAGCCAGAGCCGAAGACCGCGAAGGATTTCAGCAGCCCGATGACCGGATCGCCGCTGGCGAAGAAGTTGGTGGCGATAATCGCCGCCAGGGTGCCGTAAAGCCCGAAATCAAACCACTCGATAAAATGACCGATGCCCGCCGAGAGCATCATTTTGGTTCTGCTTTGGGCAGGCGCTTGCTGCCCGGCAGGGGCGTAATCACCTGCGAATTCTGAGTCGGTATTAGCCATATAACCTCCTGAGGTCAGGAAAGGTGTCAACAAATGTGACGTGATTGTTATGAAGCTGAGTGTAAAGAATCCGCAGAGGCTGACGAGCGCAGGATCGGGATGCGTGAGGGGAATCAAAGAAGCGCGAAGAGAAATGTTTCACATAGTGAAACACTGAGGAAATGGCTGTTGTCGGCGGCTATATACGCCACCTGACCTGAAAGTATGGGCTCAATGCTGGAGGGTTGTTAAGGTGACTTCTTTAGCATGTTTATCGACGTACAAATAGAAACGATCGCTGCATGTTTTTTTGGGGGCACACCACACCTCCATTCCACGCTGTTGTCGTTGCTGCCGGCTGTACCCTGAACCAGCAAGATAGGCTCGAAGCGGTTCAGGGTCAGTCGCGTCTTTGAAAATAATGGCATTTGATGGCGTATATCCGTCGCCGGATTGAAATTCGAAATAGTAATTTTGCGAAATTCTCGGCGCGTTTTTAATTTGTTTGTCAGTGAGTGTGTAATAACGGTAACGGTCGGTCTCTTTGTAAACGGTCATACCGTTGATGTTGGAGGCTATGAGGTAAATAAATAGCCCGCCCAGGATTGAGGCGGTGATGGATATAGCAATCAGGTATCTAACAAACGTGGAGAGCATTATCTCATTCCTATATAGCCAAATGCTGTACCATTTTCTGTAAGGACGTTGACGATACCAGAGGTAAAATCATCCCAGGGATATAACCATTTCATAAACATCGGAAGCTCAGCGATGTAAGGCTCATGCTTAACACAGGGATCGTCAGGATCGGGAAAAATAATGGGTTTAAAGCCTCGATTTTTAAAGGTACCAATAGCTCCATAATAATCCCAACGCCGTAGTGCAGATTCATAGCTTACAGGCTTCACCTGATCCGTATAGAAGCCAGGCCTGATAGCACGATAGAATCCAAACAAATCTGAAACTAAATCTTCTCCACTAAAGCCGCTATCAGTATACCAGGTAAATAATCGATAGCTTTGTAAGTCTTCGAAATTCAATGCGGTACTCATCATCATTGCCAACATCATACGATTGATATCGTGCATATCACGGCCACGTTTGATTTCCCATCTGGCAAACCTTCCAATACCCAGGCGAGAGCAAAATTTTGCTATATGCATATCCTGACGATACATTACAACATAGTAATCTTGCCCGCTTCCCTCACCCTGCATGAACTGTCTTCTGAGTTCTTCGACATCATTGCCACGAGCATGGCCCATATCTATCCATCCCAGCACATCGGTATAAACCAGCCCTCTCAATGAATGTTCAAAGTCGGCACCATCCCTGATATCTTGTCTTGAACTCATGATATATATCCTTACAGAAGTAAAGCTCTGATGGTACGTACTCTATTTTACTGTTGTCTATGCCAGGATTAATTATTCGGAATTTAACCCGAACAATTTTATAAATACGTCATTACGCTTTATTCAGGCGGATTTTATTATTGTCATAAATTTCTTAATTATTTCGGCATTAAGAATCAGTGGAAATATTCTCTATTGCCCATCAGCCTTTACGCCGGGTGGCGCTGCGCTTACCCGGCCTACAGAACCCCTAGGCCCGTGCAAGTGCAGCGCCGCCGGGCAAATTACGTTTCGTCTGAGGAAAAGACCATTCCCGCATAAGGCTTCTGCCGACACGCCGCCAGCCGCGCGGCCAGATCCCCCACGTGCAGCTCCAGCTTGTGCCCGTCCGGGTCGAGAAAGTAGAACGACTCCCCTTCGCTTTTGTTCTCTTTCCAGACGGTGACGCCAGCGTCTTTTAGCGTTTGCGTGAAGGTTTCGAACTGTTCTGCATCGATGGAGAACGCATAGTGGGTGTAGTCGCTGTTTTGCGGCGGGATAAATTGTCGGGTGTCATCATAAGAGAGGCAGAGCCAGAGATCGCCGCAGGTCAGATACGCCCCGGCGTGCCATTCGGCGTGCAGGCGCAGACCAAGAAGATCGCGCCAGAAAGCGATGCTGACCGGCAGGTTACTGACGGCAAGGGTCAGGTGGTTGAGGGCGTTAAGCATAAGGTTCACTCCTGGAGAGAGGTTAACCTCACTTCTTTAGCATGTTTATCAACGTATAAACAGAAGCGCCGGGTGGCGCTGCGCTTACCCGGCCTACAGAACCCGTAGGCCCGTGCAAGCGCAGCGCCGCCGGGCAATGTCGGTTAGTGCTTCACCATCACATGCCGTACCACGGTGTAATCCTCCAGCCCGTACATCGACATATCCTTGCCATAGCCGGACAGCTTCTGCCCGCCGTGCGGCATCTCGCTTACCAGCATAAAGTGGGTGTTGACCCAGGTGCAGCCGTACTGCAGGCGGGCGCTCATGCGGTGCGCGCGACCCACGTCCTGGGTCCAGACCGATGAGGCCAGGCCATACCGGGAGTCGTTAGCCCACTCCAGCACCTGCTCTTCGTCATCGAACTGGCTGACGCTCACCACCGGGCCGAAGACCTCGCGCTGGATAATCTCATCCCCTTGCTGCGCCCCGGCCAGCAGGGTCGGCTGATAATAGTAGCCACTGCCGCCCGCCACATTGCCGCCGGTGACCACGTGGATGTGCGGCAGAGCTTTGGCGCGTTCCACCGCCTCGCTGATGCGGGCCAGATGGGCGGCGGAGCTGACCGGCCCAAGCTCGGTGGTCTCATCCTCTGGCGCGCCCATTTTCAGGCTGGCAACCGCGACGCCCAGTTTTTCCACCAGCGTGTTATAGACCTCTTTCTGAGCGTAGATGCGACAGGCGGCGGTGCAGTCCTGCCCGGCGTTATAGAAGCCGAAGGTGCGCACGCCCTCCACCACCGCGTCGATATCGGCGTCGTTAAAGACGATCACCGGCGCTTTGCCGCCCAGCTCCATATGGGTGCGCTTAATCGACGGCGCGGTATGGGAAATAATGTGCTCCCCGGTGGCAATCGAGCCGGTCAGGGAGACCATTCGCACCTTGTCGTGGCCGGTCAGCGGGTCGCCGACGGTTTTCCCCCGACCAAACAGGACGTTAATCACCCCGGCCGGGAAGATATCTTTTGCCAGTTCGGCCAGCTTCAGGGCAGTCAGCGGGGTGATTTCCGACGGCTTGAGCACCACGCAGTTCCCCGCCGCCAGCGCCGGGCCCAGCTTCCACGCCGCCATCATCAGCGGGTAGTTCCAGGGGGCGATGGAGGCCACTACCCCCACCGGATCGCGGCGGATCATCGAGGTGTGCCCTTCCATATACTCCCCGGCGGCGAGGCCGTTCAGGCAGCGGGTAGCCCCCGCAAAGAAGCGGAACACATCGACAATGGCCGGGATCTCGTCGTTCAGCACGCAGTGCAGCGGTTTGCCGCAGTTCAGCGACTCCAGGCGGGCGAAGGTTTCGGCGTTCTGCTCAATCACATCCGCCAGCTTCAGCAGGCATTCGGCGCGCGCTTTCGGCGTGGTCTGGCCCCACTGGCGGAAGGCGCGATCGGCGGCCTGCACCGCGGCATCCACCTGCTCCGGGCTGGCTTCGGCGATCTCCAGCAGTACCTCGCCGGTGGCCGGGTTATAGACGGGCTGCTTCTCACCTGCCCCCGCAATCAGTTCGCCATTGATCAATACGTTGTCTTGCATAGCCGACTCCATTGTTTTTATGTTCCGGGAAATTACAGAGGTTGTCCTGCGTTGAGGCGTTTTGCATGCTCAATCGCGTCATTTTCCGGCGCGTTGGAGCGCCCGAACGGACGGGCCAGCGCCATGTAGATCAGGCCGGAGATCACCACCACCGCCAGCCCCACCAGCACCGTCCAGCGGTCGATAAAGTCGCTGCTCTCGGCAGGCTGCGCCAGCAGCCAGATACCACACAGGCCGTAGGCCAGCGCCAGAATATTAACCAGCATCCCCCAGCCGCCGACGCTCCACTCCCCGGCCGGTTTCCAGCCCTTCAGCCGCTGGCGCAGCGCCGCCAGAACCACCATCTGGAAGGAGATGTAGATGCCGATAACCGCAAAGGCGGTGATGCGCGCCAGGTTATCCGGCTGGAAGTAAACCCAGACGCAGATCAGCACCGGCAGCAGGCAGCTGACGATCATCGCGTTGTCCGGGACGCTGTTTTTCGACAGCTTCGACATCCAGGCGCTGCCCGGCAGCATCTGGTCGCGGGAGAAGGAGAAGATCAGGCGGCTTAACGCGGCCTGCAATGACAGGATGCACGACAGCATGGCGATCACCGCGATGATGATAAACACCGTGGCACCGGTCTCGCCGAGGGCTTCGTTGAGGATCGCCGGGATCGGATCGGCAATCTGGCCGTTGACGATATTCATCAGGTTCGGGGAGGCCAGCAGGTAGCCGAGGATCGACACCATCGCCGAGAGGGCACCAAACACGATGCTGAGGATCATCGCCAGCGGGATCTTTTTGCTCGGGTTTTTCACCTCTTCCGCCACGTTGCCGCAGGCTTCAAAGCCGAAGAACATAAACAGGCCGATCAGCGCCGCGGCCATAAACGCTGGCTGATAGCTGCCGTCTTTGGCGATCACCCCCATCGAGTCGAAGACCACCGAGAAGGGCTGCGCGCGGTGGAACAGCAGCAGGTAGATCCCCAGCGCAATCACGCTGACGATCTCACACCAGAAGCCAATCCGGGCGACCCGGGCGAGGTTTTTGGTGCCCGACATGTTGATGGCCATCATCATCAGCAGCAGCACCACCGAGGTGATCAGCATGTTGCCAGCCGAGGTCTCAAAGCCGAACAGCGACCCGACGAAGGTGGCGGTGTATTCCGCTACCGAGGTGATGGTCACCACCAGCGCCCAGAGGTAGATCCAGGCGGCGATCCACGCATATTTGCGGCCCCACAGGCGGCGCTCCCAGGGATAGAGACCGCCGGTGATCGGGTACTGCGACGCCACTTCGCCAAACACCAGCGCCACCAGCAGCTGCCCACAGGCCACAATCGGGATCCACCAGATCGCCGGGGGTCCGGCCAGGGTCACCGCCAGCGCAAACAGGGAGTAGACCGCCGTCAGCGGCGAGAGGTAGGTGAACCCGAGCGAGAAGTTAGAGATAAGGCCGATGGAGCGGTGAAATTGCTGTGTATTATCGCTATGAATTGCTTCACTTTTCTTGCCAGAAGTCTGTTCCATACGTTTATTCTCTGTGATGGGTTGAGTCGCAGGTAACACGAATCAAGGTATAGAAGAGCGCCTCAAGGCCGTACAGCAACGACGTCGCGATTTGTTAAGATTTGTATGGATATGTCACGTTTTTGTTAAGGATAACCCCGCTTTTCCGTGAGGAGCATCACGCCAACCTGGTAAGATCGCGTCGCAGACCCGGCTTTTCCCGGTTATTTCCCTGTTTTTCACGCCTTCATCACAAAATTCAAACAATCACCCGGCAACAGGCCCATTTCTTCAAAATGTAGATATTTTTAATTTATGGCTACGAAATGTACTGCCCTGTCTCCTGAATACTTTCTGAGAGGATTGATTCTGATGAATGCACTTACCGCCGTAAAACAGCCCGACGAGGCGTTGTCCCGGACCATCACCGGTTTTAGCATCACGACATCCGTGCAGTCTCCGCGTTTGCTGGAGCTGACGTTCTCCGCAGAAGTGACCCAGCAGTTCCTGCGGGAGGTGGAGCAGTGGCCCATTCAGGCCCTGGAGTACAAATCCTTCCTGCGCTTTCGGGTGGCGAAGATCCTCGATGACCTGTGCGGCAACCAGCTCCAGCCGCTGCTGCTGAACACCCTCCTCAGCCGGGACCAGGGCGCGCTGCTGATCGACGCCGAGGGGGTGGATAACGTCTCCCAGGCCGATGAGATGGTGAAGATCGCCACCGCGGTCGCCCACCTGATCGGTCGCTCCAACTATGACGCCATGAGCGGCCAGTACTACGCCCGCTTTACGGTCAAAAACGTCGATAATTCCGACAGCTACCTGCGCCAGCCCCACCGCGTGCTGGAGCTGCACAACGACGGCACCTTCGTCGATGAAGTCACCGACTACGTGCTGATGATGAAGATCGACGAGCAGAACATGCAGGGCGGCAACTCCCTGCTGCTGCACCTCGACGACTGGGAGTCGCTGGATAAATTCTTCAGCCATCCGCTGGCCCGTCGCCCCCTGCGCTGGACGGCACCGCCGAGCAAAAACGTCGCCGCCGATGTGTTCCACCCGGTGTTTGACGTCGACCAGCAGGGCCGCCCGGTGATGCGCTATATCGACCAGTTCGTTCAGCCGAAAGATTTTGAAGAGGGGGTCTGGCTGAGCGAACTTTCTGACGCGCTGGAGGGCAGCAAAAACATCGTCTCCATTCCGGTACCGGTGGGTAAATTCCTGCTGATCAACAACATGTTCTGGCTGCATGGCCGGGATCGCTTTACCCCGCACCCGGATCTGCGCCGGGAGCTGATGCGCCAGCGCGGGTACATCAGCTACGCCACCACCCACTATCAGGCTCATCAGTAGGGATGGCGCGGATGTATGACTTCGTGATTATCGGCGGCGGTATTATCGGCATGTCCACCGCCATGCAGCTGATGGAACTCTACCCGGACGCCCGCATTGCGCTGCTGGAGAAGGAGGCAGGCCCCGCCTGCCACCAGACCGGGCACAACAGCGGGGTGATCCACGCCGGGGTCTATTACACCCCCGGCAGCCTGAAAGCGCAGTTCTGCCTGGCGGGCAACCGGGCGACCAAAGCCTTCTGCGATCAAAACAACATTCGCTACGACACCTGCGGCAAGATGCTGGTGGCGACTTCGTCGCTGGAGATGGAGCGGATGCGGGCCCTGTGGGAACGCACCGCCGCCAACGGCATCGAGCGCGAGTGGCTCAGCGGCGCCGAGCTGCGCGAGCGCGAGCCCAATATCACCGGGCTGGGCGGGATTTTTGTCCCCTCCAGCGGGATCGTCAGCTATCGCGAGGTGACGGCGGCCATGGCGAGCCGCTTCCAGGCGAAGGGCGGCGAAGTGATTTATCGCGCCGAGGTCAGCGCCCTGAAAGAGCACGCCGACCGGGTGGTGATCCACACCCACGACGGGCGCGAGTTCGACGCCACCACCTTAATTAGCTGCTCCGGGCTGATGGCCGACCGGCTGGTGAAGATGCTCGGCATCGACCCCGGGTTTATTATCTGTCCGTTCCGCGGGGAGTATTTCCGCCTCGCGCCGGAGCACAACCGGATCGTCAACCACCTTATCTACCCCATCCCGGATCCGGCGATGCCGTTTCTCGGGGTGCATCTCACCCGGATGATCGACGGCAGCGTGACGGTGGGGCCGAACGCGGTGCTGGCCTTCAAGCGTGAGGGCTACCGCAAGGGCGATTTCTCCCTCGCCGATATGCTGGAAATTATGGGCTCAACGGGCATCCGCCGGGTATTGCAGAACAACCTGCGCTCGGGCCTGGGCGAGATGAAAAACTCCCTGTGCAAAAGCGGCTATCTGAAGCTGGTGCAGAAGTACTGCCCGGGGCTGACGGCGAAGGATCTGCACCCCTGGCCTGCGGGTGTGAGGGCGCAGGCAGTTTCGCCAGAAGGTAAGCTCATCGACGACTTTTTATTTGTCACCACGCCGCGCACCATCCATACCTGTAATGCCCCCTCACCGGCGGCGACCTCGGCGATCCCCATCGGGGCGCATATTGTGAGCAAGGTTCAGACCCTGCTCGCCAGTCAGCACAACCCCGGGCGTTCGCTGCGGGCTGCCGGTAATGTGGAGACCTTACATGCCGCGTTTACCCGTTAATCATTCTGAGACAGGAAGCCATCATGCAACTCAACGATCCCAGCTTATTCCGCCAGCAGGCTTATATAGAAGGAGAGTGGTGCGACGCCCACAGTGGTGAGACCCTCGCCGTGACCAACCCGGCGAACGGCCAGACCCTCGGCAGCGTGCCGAAAATGGGTGCCGACGAGACCCGGGCGGCGATTGAGGCCGCGAACCGCGCCCTGCCCGCCTGGCGCGCGCTCACCGCCAAAGAGCGCGCCACCATTCTGCGCCGCTGGTTCGATTTGATGATGGCTAACCAGGATGACCTCGCCCAACTGATGACCCTCGAACAGGGCAAACCGCTGGCGGAAGCCAAAGGCGAGATTAGCTATGCCGCCTCCTTTATAGAGTGGTTCGCCGAAGAGGGAAAACGCGTCTACGGCGATACCATTCCGGGCCATCAGGCGGACAAGCGTTTAATCGTGATTAAGCAGCCGATTGGCGTGACCGCCGCCATCACCCCGTGGAACTTCCCGGCGGCGATGATCACCCGCAAGGCAGGCCCGGCCCTGGCGGCAGGCTGCACCATGGTGCTCAAACCCGCCAGCCAGACCCCCTACTCCGCGCTGGCGCTGGCGGAACTGGCGCACCGGGCCGGGATCCCCGCTGGGGTATTCAGCGTGGTCACCGGTTCGGCGTCCGACATCGGCAACGAGCTGACCAGCAACCCGCTGGTGCGCAAGCTCTCCTTTACCGGCTCCACCGAGATTGGCCGCCAGCTGATGGCCCAGTGCGCGAAGGACATCAAAAAGGTGTCGCTGGAGCTGGGGGGCAACGCGCCCTTTATTGTCTTTGACGATGCCGACCTCGATAAGGCCGTGGAAGGGGCGCTGGCCTCGAAGTTCCGCAACGCCGGGCAGACCTGCGTCTGCGCCAACCGCCTGTACGTGCAGGACGGCGTTTACGACCGCTTTGCCGAAAAACTCCAGCTGGCGGTGGAAAAAATGCAGATCGGCGACGGCCTGACCCAGGGCGTTACCATCGGGCCGCTGATCGACGGCAAGGCGGTGGACAAAGTCGAAGAACACATTGCCGACGCGGTGGAGAAAGGCGCACGCATTATTACCGGCGGATCGCTGCATAAACTCGGCGGCAACTTCTTCCAACCGACTATTCTGGTAGATGTACCCGGTGACGCGAAGGTGGCGAAAGAGGAGACCTTCGGCCCGCTGGCCCCGCTGTTCCGCTTTAAAGATGAAGCGGACGTGATCCAGATGGCGAACGACACCGAGTTCGGCCTCGCCGCCTACTTCTATGCCCGCGATCTGAGCCGCGTGTTCCGCGTCGGCGAGGCGCTGGAGTACGGCATCGTCGGGATCAACACCGGGATTATCTCCAACGAAGTCGCCCCGTTCGGCGGCATTAAAGCCTCCGGCCTGGGTCGGGAAGGTTCTAAATACGGCATCGAAGATTACTTAGAAATCAAATATATGTGCATCGGCCTTTAATTCAGGAGCATCCAATGAGCACCAACAAAGAGTTAATGCAGCGTCGTAGCAATGCCGTGCCCCGCGGCGTGGGTCAGATCCACCCGATTTTTGCCGCCCGGGCCGAGAACTGCCGGGTGTGGGACGTCGAAGGCCGGGAGTATCTTGATTTCGCCGGGGGGATTGCGGTGCTGAACACCGGGCATCTGCATCCGGAGGTGGTCAGCGCCGTGGAAGCGCAGCTGAAAAAGCTGTCGCACACCTGCTTCCAGGTGCTGGCCTATGAGCCCTATCTGGAGCTTTGCGAAACCCTGAACCAGAAAGTGCCGGGCGACTTCCCGAAAAAGACCCTGCTGGTGACCACCGGCTCCGAAGCCGTCGAGAACGCGGTGAAAATTGCCCGCGCGGCAACTAAGCGCAACGGCACGATCGCCTTTACCGGGGCCTATCATGGCCGCACCCACTACACCCTGTCGCTGACCGGTAAAGTGAACCCTTACTCAGCGGGCATGGGCTTAATGCCGGGCCACGTCTATCGCGCCCTCTATCCCTGCGCCCTGCACGGCATCAGCGATGACGACGCCATCGCCAGCATCCATCGCATCTTCAAGAACGATGCCGCGCCGGAAGATATCGCCGCCATCGTGATTGAACCTGTCCAGGGTGAAGGCGGGTTCTACGCCACCTCCCCGGCCTTTATGCAGCGCCTGCGCGACCTGTGCGACGAGCACGGCATCATGCTGATCGCCGATGAAGTGCAGAGCGGCGCGGGCCGCACCGGCACCTTCTTCGCCATGGAGCAGATGGGCGTGGCGGCGGATATCACCACCTTCGCCAAATCCATTGCCGGCGGCTTCCCGCTGGCGGGCGTCACCGGACGTGCCGAAGTGATGGACGCCATCGCCCCGGGCGGCCTCGGCGGTACCTACGCCGGGAGCCCCATCGCCTGCGCCGCCGCGCTGGCGGTAATGAAAGTCTTCGAGCAGGAGGATCTGTTGGGCAAAGCCAACAAGCTGGGCAACACCCTGCGCGAAGGCCTGCTGGCTATCGCGGAAAAACACCCTGAGATCGGCGACGTTCGCGGCCTGGGGGCGATGATCGCCATCGAGCTGTTTGAAGAGGGCGACCACCATAAACCGAACGCCGCCCTGACGGCGCAGATTGTGGCCCGGGCGCGGGACAAAGGGCTGATCCTGCTCTCGTGCGGCCCGTACCATAACGTGCTGCGCATCCTGGTGCCGCTGACCGTGGAAGAGGCGCAGCTTCAGCAGGGGCTGGCGATCATCGCCGAGTGTTTTGACGAGGCGAAGCAGGGTTAATTTTTACGCCCGGTGCAGGCCGGGCCGTATTCAAGGAGCACGACCATGACCATCATTTCCCAGGCAACGGCCATCGACGGCTACCGCTGGCTTAAGAACGACATTATCCGCGGGGTGTATCACCCGGATGAGAAGCTGCGGATGAGCCTGCTGACCTCCCGGTATGAGCTGGGCGTCGGCCCGCTGCGCGAAGCGCTGTCGCAGTTGGTTGCCGAGGGGCTGGTCACGGTCATTAACCAGAAAGGCTACCGGGTGGCTCCCATGTCCGAACAGGAGCTGCTCGATATCTTTGATGCCCGCGCCAATATGGAGGCGATGCTGGTGCGCCTTGCCATCGAACGCGGCGGCGAAGAGTGGGAAGCCGACCTCCTCGCCCGGGCGCATCTGCTGAACAAGCTGGAATCCCGCGATGCCAGCGAGACCATGCTGGACGAGTGGGACCAGCGCCATCAGGCGTTTCATACGGCGATGGTGGTTGGGTGTGGGTCGCAGTATCTGATGCAGATGCGGGAGCGGCTGTTCGATCTGGCGGCACGGTATCGGTATGTGTGGCTGCGCAAGACTGTGCTGTCGGTGGCGATGCTGGAGGAGAAGCATGCAGAGCATCAGAAGTTGATGGATGCGGTGCTGGCGCGGGATGGGGATAAGGCGGGGGAACTGATGTATCAGCATTTGTTGACGCCGATTCCGATAATTCGGGGGGCGATGGGGGTGGGTCTGGGGACCTGAAAGTTAAATGCACCTTAAAACAGGCACTATCCATTTAGTGCCTGTTTTAAGGTGCAATGTCTGCATATTTATTATGAAATCTTTAATATCCCCGATTCAGTTAAGCCATATAAATTAATTAAAAACATCATTTTGTATTCGTGATTATTAATATTTTAAAAGCACTCTAATCGCGCTTATTACGTTTTATATTACTCTGGACTTATTTTTATTTACTGGTTAGATTTACAGGTGTTATTTAACGCAATACGGGCATGCGCCAACATGCCCGTATCGCTCACCACAGTCACTATTAAGAGAGAATAGTAGCCATGACTAATATCGATTGTATTGCAGAATCACTGCAACCAGAAGTATTTGACGCTGACGACCGGGTATTTACCGTAAGTTATGCGACGCGGTATGGAGATTACACCCGCATCCCTGCATTTATTATGAAAGGGCTGTGGCTCAATGAAGCCGGGTTCAGCACCGGAACGAAGGTCGACGTAAAAGTCATGAAGGGCTGCATGATCCTGACGTCCCGGCAGGGAGAGCCGGAGATAGAGACGCTGATGCGCGAGGTGAGTCAACTGTCGGAGCAGAAACAACAGCAGGTGATGGACTTTGTTGGGGTGATCTCCGGGAAGCTGCGAAAGGCTTAAGGCAGCGATGGAATGAGAAAGGCGCCAGTGAGGCGCCTTTTGTACTGGTTATTAGAGGCTGGTAGATAAAAAGACCGACTCCCTGAAAACCTACCGGGAGCCCTGATCGTATTATCTTACTAACTCAGCAACCCAGCGAAGTAATTCAATTAACGAATACTGCCCAAAGAGTTCACCCTCATTTGTCACCCATATTGGGAAAAACAGTAACAGGCAAGTTGCGAACAGGCTTGTCAGAATAAAACTCATGAACCAACCGCTACGTAAAATCTTCTTATTCACCGCCCATTTAGCCAGATGCTGACCCATTCGCCAGCGAACCCAGCCCCTGCGCCATAAATACCCCAGGAAAGCGATAACAACGGCAGCGATGGCAATAAACAGGCTACAGTAACGCGCCAGTACCTCCAGGGAAGCGAGTAAATTCTGCTGGTTATCCCAGCGCAGGAACGGCGTAAGATAAACCCGTCCTGTCATGTCGTTGAACCAGATGTTGCTATAGGCGGTATAAAGCGGCATCAACAGATAGATAATGACAGCGCTGAAGATTGCCCACTTTACCACCGACCAGTTCTGGACCGCCTGGGTAATGGCTTTCAGGCTGGTCAGGGCTTCATCAATATAGGTTGTGGTAACTCCTCGATTCATCGCTTCGCGGAGCATGTCCCCGGATTTACCCGCGCGATTTGCATCCAGCATGTCCTGATGGGCTTCCGACTCCATAAAGGTGGCCACCGTTTTACGGCTACACGCCGCAACAAGCGGATTCAGCAGTTTTCCTTTGGTGGAGCGATAGACAAGCTCATTAAGATCGTTTTTAAGCATCAACTCAACAACATGCCCCGCATCGAGTATCTGCGGATGACGACCGTAAACGATCCAGTTAACAGGCTGTTCCGTAAGCTGAGCCTGACGTAACTGGCTCGTAAATCGGGCAAAGGGTACGCTGGCGTTGTAGATAAAATTAACGTTACGCGAACCTTCATCAATACTGGAATCTGCCAGCTCAACGGCGCCATAACTTGCCAGTTCCGGGATGCCCGCTTTGTAGAGGCCATCTTTAATAAACGTCGGCACATCTTCACGATGATAGATCAACTGGTAACGAGGCACGACAACGCAGGCAAGCCGGGTAATGCGGGTTGTTTCGCCTGTTCCGTCGCAGGGGGAACAGCGCTGGTTTCCCGAGCCGATACAGTGGCCGCAGTTCACCTTACCGCCTGTGCAGGTATAGCACATCCGGTAGTGGCTCTCCGTGCGGTACTGATTGGTGTAGTGATCGAAATGGCTTCGCTGTTCCAGTACCTGCCCACTTCCTCCGCAGGTGGTGCAGCTCACGCGACCCGTGCCATAGCACCAGGAGCAGTTGACCTGTCCGCGTCCATTACAGTTAGTGCAGTTTTCAATTAAACAGAGGCGTGTTGGATGGGAATAGATCTCTTGCTCTTTTTCAAGCGCCCCGTAAGGCTGGGAAAGGACCAGCGCGTGAGCTTCACGCAGTGTTTCTGCCCGGGACAAGACCGCGCTGGTTTCAGCCTGGAGCGCCTCGCTGTACTGGAAAGTACCCGTAAATATCCGCGTGCCGCTCCCGGGGCTGACTCTCCCCACCTGAGTATATTCTGTAGCCTTAATACGAAAATCGAGACTTAAGTTAATCTGGTAGTCAAAATCGATTTTTTCGACCAGGTCCAGTGCAAGATTATCTGGCTGTAGCCTCGTAGAGCGTTCCACGAAGTTTTGGATGGTGGTAGAGCACGTATCCAGCCACGCGTCTTTCATCTTTATTCCCTGAATTGAGATTTGTTTCGGCAGAATGATATGGCTTTGCCTGGGTCAGGCAACTACTAATAAACGGAGTTGGGGGCATTAAGCATGACGCATCTTGCATATATAAAACAAAGTGAGTGGAAATCGAACTGAATTAACGCCTCGCGTAAAGCCAATAATTAATTCATTTTTTTAAAGGTTGCTGATGGACTGAAGCCGGAGCCAGCGCTCTTAGCCTCAGCGCATCTTCGATTTAAACCTCCACCCGCTCAAGGATCCTTCCCAGATATTCTCCAAGCTGATGTTTATGCAAATAAGCCTCAATCTCCCGCGCCCAGTTTTCTCCGTCGCCAAGCAGGGCGCGACTATGGGTTGAAGCATAGAGATAGCGGGTATCATAGAGATTAATCAGCGTCTGATTTATCCCCTCAACGTTGTATGCGGGGTTTTTACGTTGCTGTAGCTCCAGCGCACGGACAATACGCTCCTGATGCTGCGGATCGGAGGGAAACTCTCTCTCATGCAGTTCACTGAGCACCAAAAACTGCGGTGGGATCCCCTCTGCAATGGCCGCCTGTAGACGATAATGACCATCAAGGATCACAAAAAACGCCAGCCCGGCAATGTGCCGGACCAACACCGGCGGCAGTACGCCCTCACGGCATTTTTTACGCCACCATTTCAGCCGCCCCGCATCGGTGTTTATCGGGTAACGTCCCAACAGCAAATTACCGCCCCACCACCAGTCCACGTATCTGACTTTTTGTGGATCCGCTAAATCAGGAAAGTCCTCGCCATAGAGCACCCAGTCGCAGCCCATATTTCCGGCGCTGGCGGGCGAATCAAAACGCCATTCTGCGATGGGTACTGAAGGTTGCGCGGAGCGACTAACCGGTGCCATAGGCCTTAATAGCCACCGGCCGGCAGTCAGCAATGGCACTGGCGAATCCATCAGCCGTCGGGCAAAGTAGCGACACCATTCGCCTGTCCATGCCTGCGTGCCCTGCGCTTTAACCGACTCCACATCTGCCGAGGTCATTGACGGTAATAGCGCCTGCTGACCGGGATGATCGGCGTTAAAGACCAGCCAGACGCCGGAATGATCTTTCAACACTGTGGCCCAGAACAGCGTCTCGCCCTGAAACTGCAATGCCATGCGCCCATGGTGGCCGCTGAGCATCTCCATGGCATGACCGGGATGCTGCTCAGCCCGGACCGTCAGCTCCAGCCCCTGCCAGCGATTATTCCGATCCAATAAATCTTTCCACCAGTATTGCGTCATTTTTCCTTCCCTGTGAGCGGCTTGCAGAGCATTAAAATATAGGTGATGGGAATGGCAGAGTAAATTTGGTCACCTGATTAAAGGTGTTGGAGTCCGCCCTTCAACTGCAAAACATCACAAATTCACCAAATACATAGATTCACTGTTTACATCACCATTCATTTATTGTGTGATCCCGTTACAGGTTTCGGTAGTTAGCTACCTCACCCACCGTAACAGGATTTCATTGATGGATTTTTACCAGGCTGACCCTACGCTGGAGAACTACTGGCGCGGGGTGATTCTTTTTGGAAAGAACGTCGCATCTTACAAGTTCGCACTGGCCCATACCCTGTATGAGATTGACAAGACGGGCAGCGACATCATCACTCTAGACGAACTCGCCGTGCCGTTCAGCCGCCATCTTTGCGAACACCTGAAACACGCTCCGAAGCAGATCACCTCGAGCCGCAGCCAGTTTCTGGATACCTGCGCGCAGTTTAATAACGCCGAGGTTTCTCATAACCAACTGATTGAAACCACGGTACGGCGTGGTTTTGCCAACGTGATTGACGCCTTCCACAATGTGAATGGCGGCGAGATCGAGAAACGCTTTTTCATTGATGAGCGAAAGACCCATAACGGCATCCGCCTGACGGATAACTTCTTTCATCTGGGCGAACGTCAGCAGTATCAGAATCTGGCTTTTGAAACCACTGCGCGCTGGAACCTGGTCGAACAGGCCTGGGCGATGGGCGTTTCCCGCAACCTTGTTGGCGTCGAGTTCGACGAAGATAATCAGTTGCTGTTTAGCCATGTCAATGCGCGTCGGGTGAATATCACCAGCTGTCGCAACAGTTTAAACGGCTACCAGAAAGGACGCTGCTTCTACTGCTTCAAACCCATCAGCCTGACCCCGGGCGATCCTGACCTGGCCGACGTTGACCACTTTATTCCCTGGGCTGCACGTGATGAGGTTGCCAATATCAACGGCGTGTGGAATCTGGTGCTGGCCTGCCAGTGCTGTAATCGTGGTGCTGAAGGGAAGTTCGCGCGCCTGCCCGGACGTACACTCCTGCAACGGTTAAATGCCCGTAACGAGTATTTTATTCAGAGCAAACTTCCGCTGCACGAAACCATTGTCCAACAGACCGGAAACCAGCCCGCCGCGCGGAAAAACTTTCTTGAAAATAACTGGAACGCTGCCAAAGTGAGACTGTTCCATACCTGGGAACCGAAAGCCGAAGGCGAGGCCACATTCTAATGACGCTTAAATACTATCAGGACAATGCACAGACCTTCTTCGACGGGACGGTGAATGTCGATATGTCCTCACTGTACGAGGCCTTTACCAAACATCTTGCCCCGGGGGCTCGGGTACTGGATGCGGGATGTGGTTCCGGGCGCGATGCGAAGGCGTTTTTGGAGATGGGATATCAGGTGGAGGCGTTTGATGCGTCCTCTGCGATGGTTGAGCTGGCGCGGGAACATACTGGGTTGCCGGTACAGTTGATGACCTTTGCGGATGTGGACTGGAAGGAAGAGTTTGATGGGATTTGGTGCTGTGCTTCGTTGTTACATGTTCCGGCTGCGGAGTTGCCGGGGGTGATGCGGAGGCTTGCGGATGCGCTTAAGCCGGGTGGGGTTTGGTATGTGTCGTTTAAGTATGGGGATGGGGAGCGGGAGGTGGATGGGAGAAGGTTTACGGATATGGATGAGGTGGGTTTGGAAATTTTGTTGAAAACTGTAGTGTGGATGAAGATTGCGAAAATGTGGACTACTCGGGATCTGCGTCCGGAAAATAAAGAGTTTTGGCTGAATGGCATTTTGAGGAAGAGCTGCACAGAAAGGTAATAAGCGGCAATTAAAGATAATCACCGCATTTCCTGTTAGTTCTCCACCATCAATCGGGCAAGCTTGGCAAAAATCGAACTCTTACTACTTTCACCGCTCCTGAGCATATCCAGGGTGAAGCTATTGAGGTAAGCACCAGTTAACGGGTGGTTAAATACATCTACGGCCTTACCTTGGGCATCCCATATCAGCAGATTTTCTACCAGGGTAGGCCGTGCAATAGTAGGGTTTGTAGGCTGAGCATCGCTTACCAGAACAAACACACCATTCTCATGCGGTTGCAGGTAAATATGGTGATGCTTCATCTTTTGCGTTTTGGTCAGCGAGTCGTGTTTTGAGCGGCCCGGTGATATCAGATAGGGCAGTACGTTTTGCTCCAATTTTGCTGAGCGGGTGATGGTGTACCCGTTAAATTTCTCACCTTTACGCTCTGCCAGCGCTTTTTCTTGTTCCTGATAAGCGTATGAGTCCACGATATTAAATTGCCCCGGACCAATCAGGCGCGGCACGCGGGAGCTGTTATAGGTGGTAAGCAGCACATCTGCTGTGTGGTCGTAGAGATAGAAGCTTTTGTCGAATAATTTCTTTAGTCGTCCCAGAGGTGGATGATCAACAGATAGATACTCGAATTCACCTTCAGCGATCCCGGTATCAACCACCCTAAGTTGGCCGCGCTCTATTTTTAGTTCAACATATCCAAGCAGGGAGAGATAGCTTTTTGTTTTGCGTACTGCATAGGCGGTATAGTGCCCCTCCGCCAATTCTGGCAGTGGTATGTTATGTTGATTGAGTAAGCTCTCTTTGAACCATAGCTCGGTTTTTGTTCGGCGAACCTTACTTTTTAATAAGGTAACTGCTGACTTGAGACGACTGTGAGGTTTCGTAAGATCGATTTCGTATTGCGCAGGATTGCTTACCAATTGTTCATTAATAAAATCAATCGAATCCAACAACTTTCGATCAATGTTCATTCCCTGTAAAACCACAGGCAGCGGTTGTTGATTTAGCCACCCTTGCAAACGATCTAACTTAAGCTGGGTATAAATATCCCAGTTGAATTCAGGTTGTTTTCGGACGTCGGCAAAGGCTGCATAGAAATCATTGTACTCAAGAGATTCATTCTCTTGCTGCCGGATGCTGTTGCTTCGTTCTTCATCTACCGCATTGAGTACAAGAATAGATGTATTGGCAGGCAGCCCAGCAAATCTGGTTTGCTGAGAATGTTTAAGCGATGCCAGCGGCCAGAGTTTATACCCGGGGAACTGGTTGGCTAATGCGTCAAAGAAATAAGCTTCTTGCGTGGCGCTGAATTCGACGCCGTTATTAACCACCAACAGCGTATTAGCCAGCTGTTGATCGAGGTCGGTAGCAAACTGATTGACCTCGTGTGTAGCCTGAAATGGGATAGGTTGATGGTGGATCTCTAGTTCACTGAGCCGCTCGCAGGCAGCATTCATGACCACGTTATAGGTATAGGCCTGGCATTCGCCATAACCGCTGCGTTCACGAAAAAAATCCAGCTTGCTATCACGGGCATCAAGTTTGCGCCGAGCTTTAAGCCGACGATTATCGATGCTAAACCACACGCTGGTATCGTCCAGGGATAGGTGCATCTCATCCGCCGGTTCGACCAGGAATTTTCGTTTGTGCAGGGTAAAAGCGAGTTCATTATACTCTGAGGCATAAATGTCGAGCTCAAAGGCTTCCATCACCCCGGTGCCTTTTTTTTGTGTGACTGGCTGACTCAGGCGAGCGTTAAGGTAAAGCGTTGAGTTGAAGTAAGTCGGCGATACCGAAAAGCGCTCACTGGCTTTTTCCAGCATTACCATTTTCAAATGCAGGCTAAATAATCCCTGAATCAGGCGAGATAGGTCATGATTTTCAGCGGTGAGTTGCTGACAAAGCGTTTCAATACGTTCTGCCAACGTCCTATGAGCCTGACTGTTCGGGTTGGTTGCAGGCGCCAGGAAAAAAAAGACGTGATGGTAATTTGGTAAGCAATGCAGCTCATATTTTACCTCCTGCCCGGCCTCCAGCCCAAGCTTCTGCCGCACGCAAGATTTTACCTCCTGATGAATTCGCGCATAGTAATCAGCGAATTTTTCTTTTCGCTCTTTAGTAAAGCGCTGAACCATAAAGTCTATCGTATAGATATTAGATATAGGGGCCAATAGACGCTGGATGGTCGTCAGCTGATCTTCTTCAAGCTTGATCAAATTGGTTCGGGCAATCGGAGTATCCGTCAGTTCATTCAGATTAGGGATCATGATACTTTTCCTTTAGTCGGCAACTTTTCTACACCCAGCAGGGTTAGTAACATTGGGTTAATTTCCAATGTCATGCTCAGTTTCGAGTTTTCCTGAGCTCGTCCGCTCTCTCGATTATTGGGCTGATAGTACTGGTAGTCGGTTTGCAACAGGTTAAGGTAGTGGATCGTGTGATCCACGTTATCTTGCCACATCAGATTATTGGGGTTCTGGCTGTAGGCGACGTTCAGATAGAGAAATCGAATGCGTTCATAACGGCCTGCCAGCACAGCCTGAAGCTGTTTCTGCCCCTCTGTATCTGCCTTTTGGCTGGTGATATTACGGATCTGGCGAATCTTGTTGTTGCTTTTCTCAAGCGTTTCTTCTGCCCGCGTTAAATCGTCCAACTGCGTCGCCCAGCGTTTAACGTCGATGCAGAGCAGGTCGTTACCCACTTCAATAAAGCGGTCAAAAAACTCATATACTAGCGGTTCAAGGCGTTCAAACACCTGTTGATCAGAAAGTGGGGTAACGCCATAGCTTTTTAGCACTTTATCGAAGAGATATTCACCGACATTGCCTTTGAGCAACGGAACTAGCCTGGGGTTGGGTACCCATTTTTTGAATGCCGTTTCCTGGATATTGTCACATTCACGAATCAACTCGCCGACCAGGTTGCCGGGGGTAAAATCGACATCGTTTCTATACTGCGGAAAGAGGGTGAGCTCTGGCCGATACACTCTTGCGCCGCCAGCGAAATCCGACAGGGCGGAATAATCTCTGTGGACAAGTCCATCCGGGCCGCGTTTGTGGCAAAGTAAAATCGTTTGATTCCCTTGTTGGCGATCGATAAACAAGGCGTGGTGGATAGATTGCATTTGCCGATTGGCGGCATACAAGGAATTAGCCTGAAGTTTTTCCAACCAACGCAGGGGATCGGTAAAGGAGTCAGAATCGCGGAATAAATTACACAATTCGAGATATTCAAGGTTGCCAGCGCGTACCTGATTTATCCAGTCGGTTTTCAGAACTCGCTTATGAACAGCATCGATGCGGAGACCATTTTCTACGATAGCCTGTTCAAACGCATGCCGCTGCTCTGCATCACTAAATGACTGGCTCTGACTCAGCTTTTCGCACTCCTCCATGAGGCGGTGGTTAAGCAAGGACATGCTTTCTGATACTACCTCGTTACCGCTATCTTCACTGAGAGCGGCGAACTGGAATGCAACATTACTGAATACATCTCGGGGTAAAAAGATTTCTGTTTTCAATAGTGTGTCGCGACGCTCGACTCGGCCTACGGCCTGCACGACGACTTTGAATAAGCTCATATCATGTTCGGCCATTAACAGGCGATAGTTTTCGCCGTGGGCGAAATTAACGTTGAAATTGGCCAGCTTGTGGACGGTAATATCGTCATCGGCGTAGTGTTTAAGCACGGTAACGTAGTTAGGTAATGTATTGAGGTTGCCGCTGTTGTCCTTTACTTCGCTGTAAAACGAGGAGTTGATGAGCACTAAGCGCTCAAAATCGACATCCAGACGTGGTGCATTGATATCATTAATATCGCCGTCATGGTATTTAACAAAGTAGTTGAGGCCAGTGCCTGCACTTTTGTAGCTGCTCATAAATACCAGCACGGTATTGCTGTTCTGGAGATAGGTTTCTTGCCTGATATCTTCGACATTGGCCAGCGGGGAATCGAAAAAGACCAAATGGACAGTGTGACGTCCTTTGAATGGGGTAAAGGTCAGGATCTGGTCATGTTTCTTACCGTTATCCATTTTTTCATCGCATCGGGAATGCATGCCGTACTGCTGACGCCAGGCTGATTGATAAGTGCGCCAGGCGCTGATAAAGGCCCGCTTAAATGTCCCTGAAAGTGACAAAATCAGGCTATTTTTACCTTCGTAGGCGGCAAGCAGTAACGCTTCCAGCTCCCGCTGGCACTGACGCCGTTTATAGGTATTTTTCAGGTCGTGTTCCAGCGGTTTCTTCAGCGCGTCGAAAAAGTTGTCATATGTCCTGCGATAGATTTCACAATTTTGGTAGATATCGGTCAATTTTAATTGCTTATCATCGAACACCCTGAAGTCGACGTTGCGGATACTGGCCCTCAACCTGCGTAATGCCTTAAGCGTATCGATATCTGCCTTTTCGCGTTCAACGATCCGGTAGCCAAGGTCGCGGCTATAGCGCGCAAGGAAGCGACGATTGAAGTTACCGTTTTTGGTGTGGCTAAAACTGCTGGTGGCGCTAAGCCCAATTACTTTATTGTGCGTGCCGGTTAATAAACGCAGCAGCATGGCTTCGGGCAACTCTTGTACCAGATCCATTTCAAACGCCAGAATAATTGTGCGCTCGGCTCCCCTGTTCACGTAATTGAGTTCAGCTATCGGCGTCATCGTGAATACGGTTTTGGGTTGCAAGTAAGTGTAGAAATGATCAATCAACAAATTTTTATCGGTGGTGCGATCGAAGATATGTCGCACCACACCGGCTACGTTATTGGCTGCGTCAACAAACTGACCCAAAGGCGTATTCTGGCTGCTGGAGTTGTCTTGGCCGCCATTCTTTACCCAGCGCTTAAAGTGTCGGTTGGTGATATCAGAACAGGCGGAGAGGATGACGGAGACCAACTGGAACAGATCGTGCAGGGTGGGATTGGTGTCGCTGGCATCATTTTCGACTTCGTAATACAGCTCGGTGCGCGTTATGTCGCCTTCGCTGTTGCGCATACGAATGCGTTTCAGCCCTTCTTCATTGACGTACATTTTGGGATTAAAGCTGAATACATTGCGGGTGATTGAGATGATGCGTTCGGCGGCGTCGCCGTTGACTTCAAATGCCCCTAACTGGTCACGAAACATCTCCAGGATCGATCCCAGCGTCGTACCGGATGATAATTCGCACTTTTTCGCCAGTAAGTCTCGCAGGATGGTGATGAATTTGACCATCTCTTGCTCAAAGGTCGTTTGCGCTTCTTTGGGCTTGTTCCGGCTCTCTAGGCTGAGTACCGCATTGTGAATACGTCCCGCGACGGAAATAACGTGCGCCAGATTATTTTCCTGTGTAACCAGTTTCACATGGCACGTTTCTTCAAGGCGGGTGTAAGCTTCATGCAGTTCATCGATTATCACCGTGAAGCGGATATTCTTGCGTCGAAAAGGGCAGTCTGGATTACGTTTGAAATGTTCATCGCGAAGGTAAGCGACCTGCCCGGCGTGGCCTACAGCCGCAACGGTGCTGATCTGAGGATCTTTGGGGCTCAGCTTGCCGCCAAGGAGCAGGTCAAAACCTACGGGCTCAAAATTCACACCTTCGCCTCGTTTACGAGGTGTCAGGCGATAAGTTGATGTATCGAATTTTTTGGTGGTCATTAACAGCACCGATGGGCGGTACTGACACACTTCGAAAGGCAATACCTGCTTGATAAGCTCGAAGTAGACTTCGTATACGCTCATTTTTGAAACAGGTTTTCCCTGCATCGCGTTAAGCTCTCGCTTTCTGCGAGCAAGCAGTCCGCGGCGAATATATTCTTGAATCGACGTTTCACCATTACCCCGTTCGAATAATGACTTGCAGGCCGATACAATGGTGTTGCGAAGACTATGACGGTAGTTCTTTAGCTGGTCTTTGATTATTTCTATATCAAAATCCGTATGCTGACTATTGAATGTTGCTAGTTGTTCTTCACAACGATCAATCTGCGAAACCAGGTGATTAAGTGAACGCATAGCAACACTGATAAGGGAGTTATTATTGGCATTTTTATACCAACGGGTATAGCGCTCGCGGTTTTTCAGGCCAGAGGCCCAGTCTATAAAATCAAGGTCGGCAATATCATTACGAGAGAGAACGCAAATGAACTCGCCACCAGCGGCCAGAATTTTCTCTTTCTGGCTGCTGTCCAGGTCGATTTGTGATTTTTGCGGCGACATGAATAACAGGTTGGTAAAGCCGCCGTCGGGAAACAGATAATTTGGCTGCTGGGTTTTGGCGAAACGCTCCAGATATTCAACATACCCTTGAATCACGCCATAGCTTTTGCCGAACCCCGTGCCGTCGGAACTGAAAATAACCTCAGCGCCATCACGTTCATGTACGTGGTAAAGTTGAGAGACTTGGGCGCGGCAGTCGTTAATCTCTTTAATCAGCGTTATGTCAGGAATTTGCCTGGAGATGAGATCTTGCAAGTTATTATTGATAGTTTTCTCTCCAACACGCTCACATTTACGGTGACTATTGATGGTTATTTGGCCGCTGTCGATCAGAATCTTTTCCACCTGCATGGGGGCAAGATGCAAGGCTGTCGCGATTTCATTGATAGTATTGGACAGAGGTTCATGTGGATTGCTAGTCGTGAAGTGGTTTAGCGCTGCCGCAACGGTATCTGGATGCAATGCTTTTCTGAGAGTAGGAAAGGTAAGGGTGTAATCGTATAGCGCCAAATCATTGTTTATCAGACAGCGAAATAACTGTTTAGTGGGATCGCCTCCAGGACGGCTGGCAAACCCCAGGATTTTTGCCTGTTCGAGGCGATACAGCAATGCTGCGGCATCGCGGTCAGGTGAGTCAAATGCTGTGTAAAGTAGCTGGCTAAATGGCATCGTAACATTCAACCGCTTATGCTTGAGCAATGACGAAAAATGTTGGCGTGTCAAGGTGAGTAATTTACAATCTTCTTCAATAGTCCATCTTTTCATTTTTCCTTCCTCTAAAGCTCTGCCTGCGATTTTTAACTATGTATTTTTTAATCGAAATCAATAATAAATTAAAAACACCGCGAAGTTATCACACTAACTGATAAAATCCATCATTACATAGCCCGAAGATTCTTTAATATTAATTCAACAAATTAATGAGTTAACTTAAACAGTTAAAAAATTTACCTGGCTTCTGAAAATTTAATATTTAATTAATTCATTTACTGGGAAGTAGATCATAAAGGATGGAAAACATCTGCAATACACATATGAAAAATTCATATAAAAATCATGCAGCCCGGGGAAATGACATCTGAATTATGCTTTTAAATGTTAATTAATTTGGCAAGAAGTTAAAAATTCATTGCATTTATGTCTTTTATAAAGATAAAAATAACTTACTGGGGATTATAATAACTAATTATAACAATTATCGAGATATTATATATTCGCATTAATAAATTATTTTAAATAGAATGAAGCTGAAATAGATGAACTGAGAAATTCCTTAATAACAATACATCTCAGACACAAAAAAAGCCGCCCTTAAGCGACTTAATTTTTGCATCTTTTGGTGCCGAAGGCCGGACTCGAACCGGCACGTATTTCTACGGTTGATTTTGAATCAACTGCGTCTACCGATTTCGCCACTTCGGCACTGAAGGGGATGCGGAAACGTTGTGGATTATACCTGTCGCGCGCCGCCATGCAAGCGGCGACGCGCTAAACCGCGCTAAGTGCCCAAAAAAACAGCGCCCCTTCAATCCTGCTCGGTCACCGCCATCCGAATCACCCTTGCCGCCTTCTGCTCCGGCAGCTGTAGCACCTTCCCCCATATCGCCTGCACCAGTTCGCAGGTGAGCTTCTCTTTGCCTACCGCGTTCTCCGGCATCACCAGCAGCTGAATGTCCTGCCCGTAGTCATCAGCCAGCGTGTCCATAATCGGGCGCACATCCTCCACGGCGGCGGCGTGTTCTTCCGGGGTCACGGTGTGGCGATCTTTACCCCAGCCCGCGCGCATCATGTCGGCGTCGGCCTGCAGGCGGCGCTGCATCATCCCTTTATCCAGCACCCGCATCGGGTTGACGCCGCCCTTCACGCCCGGGAATAAGAAGCGGAAACAGGCGTCGTCACTCACCTTCTGAATGGCGGCGGTCTGCTCCATGTTGATGGTCATCCAGGCCACCGCATTGGCGTCGGGGGCATATTGCAGGCGCGACATCTGTAGCTCGAGGATCTGCGGCTGAACCACGTCGATGATCTCCTGCTCAGACTCCCCCGCTTTCTGCATGGTGAGGATCTGCTCGCGGATGCGCGCCACAAACCGGGGGTCCTGCTCTCTCAGCACCTGCCAGGAGGGCATGGCGTTAAGGACGGTATCAAGTCGATGTTCGGGGGTGTTCTGCTGACGCTGCTTGTCGTAATAAACCCAGAAGGCCACTGCGGCGGAGATCACCGCTACCCCTGCTATACGTGTCCACGCTCTTCTCATCGTTACGCATCCTTGATCCTTTAGCTATGCCGGTTTACACCGGCACGCCGCTATGGAAGCGAAACGCATTGTCCGGTGATGAGATCAGTGTGGCTTCTATTTCGCCAAAAAGCTGTATGCGGGGAGAGATATCGTCATCGCTGACCTGTTGGGCAAGGGTGAGATAGTCCTGATAGTGCCGCGCCTCAGAGCGCAGCAGCGACAGATAGAACTTCTGCAACTCCTCGTCGAGGAACGGGGCCAGCGCGGCGAAGCGTTCGCAGGAGCGGGCTTCGATATAGGCTCCGCAGATCAGCTTGTCGATCAGCGTCAGCGGCTCGTGGGTGCGCACGGCGGACAGCATCCCTTTGGCGTAGCGGCTGGCGGTGATTTTGACGTAGGGGATGTTGCGGGCCAGCATCGCCTCGCGCACCTGCCAGAAGTGGTGCAGCTCCTCTTTAATCAGCAGCACCATGCTGTCGATGAGCGCCTGGCCCCAGGGGTCGTCGGTCTTGGGCATCACGCTTTTGCCAATCTGCTTATGCAGGGCGACAAAGTCTGGTTCCGGGCCTTCGCGGAAGGTGAAAGCTTCGTAGGGCTTGAGCCACTCGAGCAGCGCGTCGGCACCGCTCTCGTCGGCAACGTATTTTCGCACTAATAACAGCGCGGTCTGGGCGGCTTTGAGTTCGCACACCATATGGTCGGTGAGCAGCAGCGGCAGGTTGTCCGGGTCGCGGGCTTGATCAATCCACGCTTGCGGGGTCAGGCACTGGAGGAAGTTGAGAACAGGGGCGAGTATCTGCGGGTAATCCATTGTTTTTCCTGAAGCGGCAGCCGAAGCTGCCGCGATAACACTTAGTGACGCACGCCGTCGTCGTCTTCATCAACGAAATCTTCGTCGTCGTCTTCGTCACCCTCTTCGCCGTTCGGGTCTTCGAAGTAGGTGCCCCAGCCGTCGTATTCCACTTCAAAACGTTCGGCCAGGTCCATCAGCTGTTCAACCTGAGCGTCGATCAGCTCGGCCTTCAGCGCGCCTTCGCTCAGGATGTCGCAGCAGATGACGGTGTCGCCCTCTTCCACTTCCAGCTCTTCTGGCTCGGTCACTTCGTAACCCAGACGGAAGGCTTCAACCGCCAGTTTTTCCAGCGCTTCGAAATCATCCGCAGAGAAATGGTGCTCGATGGTGTACAGCGCATCCGGATCGCTGCCGTCTTCCAGCAGTTCTTCAATAATCAGTCGCGTCTCTTCGCGCTGTTCTTCCAGCAGTTCTGGGTTTGCCATGGCTCGTTCCTCTTTAAAGTGCGGCAGATACTTCTATTTTCACACACGGATGTGTTTGCCTCCACCTTTGTAAGAAAGATTTGTGAAACGGGGTTGCAAGTGAATATTGATACAGATAAAGTGAATTTTAATTCAATAAGTGGCCTTTGCCATGTGAGGATAAAATGTCTGAACTGTATAAAAAACACTTCCTGAAATTGCTCGATTTTACCCCTGCACAGCTCACCTCCCTGCTTGCCCTCTCGGCACAGCTGAAATCCGATAAGAAAAAAGGGACTGAAGTACAGAAGCTTACTGGCAAAAACATCGCGCTCATCTTCGAAAAAGACTCAACCCGCACCCGATGCTCTTTCGAAGTTGCCGCATTTGACCAGGGCGCGCGCGTAACCTATCTCGGGCCGAGCGGTAGCCAGATTGGGCATAAAGAGTCAATTAAAGATACCGCTCGCGTGCTGGGCCGGATGTATGACGGCATCCAGTATCGCGGCCATGGTCAGGAAGTGGTCGAAACCCTGGCGGAATTTGCTGGCGTGCCGGTGTGGAACGGGCTGACCAACGAGTTCCACCCGACCCAGCTGCTGGCGGACCTGCTCACCATGCAGGAGCATCTCCCGGGCAAGGCCTTCAACGAGATGGTGCTGGTCTATACCGGCGACGCGCGTAACAACATGGGTAACTCGATGCTGGAAGCAGCGGCGCTCACCGGGCTGGATCTGCGTCTGGTGGCCCCGAAAGCCTGCTGGCCGGAAGCGAGCCTGGTGGCGGAGTGCAGCGTCCTGGCAGAGAAGAACGGCGGCAAGATCACCCTGACGGAAGACGTGGCGGCGGGCGTGAAGGGCGCAGACTTTATCTATACCGACGTGTGGGTGTCGATGGGCGAAGCCAAAGAGAAGTGGGCGGAGCGGATCGCGCTGCTGCGTGGCTATCAGGTGAACAGCCAGATGATGGCGCTCACCGGCAACCCGGACGTGAAGTTCCTCCACTGTCTGCCGGCATTCCACGACGACCAGACCACGCTCGGCAAGCAGATGGCGAAGGAGTTCGATCTGCACGGCGGGATGGAAGTGACGGACGAAGTATTTGAGTCGGCGGCGAGCGTGGTGTTTGACCAGGCGGAGAACCGCATGCACACCATTAAGGCGGTGATGGTGGCGACGCTTGGGGAGTGATCCTTTCTCCCACTTTATTGATTCGGTGCGCTCTTCTTGCCGGGTGGCGCTGCGCTTACCCGGCCTACACAACCCGTAGGCCCGGCGGCGCTCACCCACAGGGTGAGGGAAAACACCGGCTCCATTTCATTGCTTTTTCACCCCGAAAAAGGTACGTTTTCGCCTCAATTCCAGCGTGGACATGCCAGCATTATGCCTATTATTCAGTCTGTTGAACGTGCCTTGCAGATCCTCGACCTGTTCAACGAGCAGGCCACCGAGCTTAAGATCACCGACATCAGTAAACAGATGGGCCTGAGCAAGAGCACCCTCCACTCGCTCCTCAAAACCCTGCAACTGCACGGCTATATCGATCAGAACCCGGAGAACGGTAAATATCGCCTGGGTATGAAGCTGGTCGAACGCGGCCACTTCGTGGTGAGCACCATGGATATTCGCCAGAAGGCGAAGCACTGGCTGACGGAACTGTCGGAGCGCACCGGGCAGACCACCCATCTGGGGATCCTGGACGGGCGCGAAGGGGTCTATATCGAGAAGATTGAAGGCAAGCTGGCGGCCATCGCCTACTCGCGTATTGGCCGTCGTCTGCCGGTGCATGCCACCGCCATCGGCAAGGTGCTGATCGCCTGGCTGAGCGAGGCCGAGCTGAACACCCTGCTGGAGGGTTATCAGTACACCACCTTTACCCCCGCGACTCTGGCCTCACGCGAAGCCTTAATGGCCGCGCTGGCGCAAACTCGCGAGCAGGGTTATGCCCTCGACAGCGAAGAGAACGAGCAGGGGGTGCGCTGCGTGTCGGTCCCGGTGCGTAACCATGAATCCCGGGTTATCGCCGCCCTGAGCCTGTCGACCTTAACCTCCCGTGTTGATGATGCCGAGCTGACGCGTTTTCGTGAGCAGCTGCAGGAGGCCGGGCGCCAGCTCTCACGCGCGCTGGGCTACCCGGCCTGAGCCGTTATACCGGCTCGTAGGTGAAGTAGTCGAAGTCCGCGTGACAGCCGTCACCGCTGATATCCTCGCAGTGCAGCCCGACAAACGCCCCGGTGAAGAAGCCCCGCCCGCCGATGTAATCATCCGACAGTTTCCACGCCTCATACGTTACCGGCACGGTATGCCACGTCTCGCCGTCAAAGGAGTAGCTGTAGCGGTAGACCAACTTATCCACGTCCACCCGCAGCCAGACGCTCTCCGCATGTTCCGGCACCGGGATGGGCTGCTCGTGCAGCGGCCACGACGGCACGTTGTGGTCAAGCTGGATCACCTTGATGGTTCTCCCCTGCCCCTCCTCATAATCAACAAAGCAGTAGCTCCAGTTTTTGCTGTTGTAGTAGCAGGTCAGCCCCGCGCTCTGCTGGAAGTGGACCGGCGAGAACTGCATCCGCGTTTCTGAGCGGAAGGCGAAATGCTGCCAGCGGCGCGCCACGGTGGACTGGGTAAAGGTGGAGTTGAGGGAGTCGTTGCCGTACAGACGTAAAAAGCCTTTACGCGCCCGCAGGGAGCCGAGGCTGTCGTCGAACGGGATGCGCAGGGTCTGCAACTCCGGGTCGAGGCGCTCGCCGTCGAAATCGTCCCGCCAGCTGGCAGGAGCGGCTGCGGGCTGCTCAACCATCTGCGGGCCCGGCACGTTCAGCTGCGCGTGTTTTCCCCCTTCCACGTACGGCCAGCCGTCGCGCCATTCGATGCGCGCGATGCCCGTCTCGCGCCCCAGCGAGCAGTAGCCGCGTCCGCCGGAGGCCAGCAGCGGTATACCCGGCAGACGCTGGGGGCGGCTGGTGAGATAAGCCATGTACCACTCCCCGGTGTGAGTCTGCAGCAGGGAGCCGTGGCCGCTCTTTTGCAGCGGGTTCTCCGGCAGATGCCAGCTGGTCATCATCGTTACCTCCGGGTGCAGCTCGTACGGCCCGTCGATGGTTTTTGCGCGCACCACCACCACCGCATGCTCGTAGCTGGTGCCCCCTTCGGCGACCAGCAGATAGTACCAGCCGTCCTTGCGGTAAAGATGCGCCCCTTCGGTGTAGCACAGCGGCGTGCCGGTGAAGAGGGTTTTACGCGTTGGAGACAGGGTGCCGCTGCGCGGATCAAACTCCTGCATCACGATGGTGTTGTGCGGGTTGCTGTGATGCCGTGGCCCCCACGGGCGATAAAGGTAGTATTTGCGGCCATCGTCGTCGTGAAACAGGGACGGGTCAAACCCGCCGTTGCCCATCGGGATCGGCTCGCTCCACGGCCCCTCGATGGACGGGGCGGTGACGAGGTAGTTACGCCCGTTTTTCCACGGCGAATCGACAATTTTCACATCGGTATAGAGCAGCCAGAACTGGCCGTCGGCGTAGCTCAGGCACGGGGCCCAGATGCCGCCGGAATCCGGATTGCCCTTCATATCCAGCATCGACACGCGGTCCAGCGGGGTGCTCACCAGCCGCCAGTTTTTCAGGTCGCGTGAGTGGTAGATGCGCACGCCGGGGAACCACTCAAAGGTCGAGGTGGCGATGTAGTAGTCCTCGCCCTGACGGCACATCGACGGGTCCGGGTTGAAGCCGGTCAGGATCGGGTTGGTAATGGTGTACATAGTGCCTCCTTCTTAATGAGATGCCGCCGTCGCCGCGTCGGGGATGGCTTCACCCTGCGCCGCACGATGCTTAAGTAACTGCTGGCTGATGGCTTCCACCCGCGCATCCGAGAGCTTGTAGAACGACAGCATGGTAAACATGCCCACGTAGAGCACCACCGGCACCACGCAGAAAAGAATTTTGATGGTGGTGAGCACCTCGACCGGCTGGACGCTGCTGCTGGCGGAGTAGTTCACGTACGCCAGGATCCAGCCCACCACCGCTCCGCCGATCGCCAGGCCGATCTTCAGGCTGAACAGGTAGGTGGAGAACACCAGCCCGTCCAGACGGCGGCCGCTGCGGCTCTCCTCGTAATCCACCACGTCGGAGGCCATCAGCCACTGCAGCGGCGTGGTGGTGTTAAAGACAAACAGGAACAGGATGTTGAGGGCGAAAATCAGGGCCATATGTTCGGCCGGGGTGAAGAAGATCAGCAGGCTGATCAGGGAGTAGATGACGATAATCCACTTGAAGGCCTTCACGCGGTCGAAACGGCCCAGCAGGCGGGAGGAGCAGAGCGAGCCAAACATGGTGGCGATGCTGCCGTACAGCAGGAACTGGGTCGCCATCTCCGGGTGATCCATCACGTATTTCACGAAGTAGAGCGTGGCCCCGCCGCGCACCACGTTGGAACAGGTGGCCATCATCTTGAAGGCGCACATGATCCGCCACTGGCTGTTGCCGAGCAGCAGCCTGAGATCTTTGGACACCGACGAACCCGGCTGCACCTCAAAGGTGTAGCGCTCTTTGGTGGTGAAGAAGCAGACATACAGCAGCACCACGCCGCTCAGCCCCAGCACACACATCGCGCCAAAGTAGCCAAGCTGTTCGTTGCCTCTGCCGATGATCCCCACCAGCGGCAGGGCAATGCCGCTGATCGCGAGCGATCCTGCCGCGGCGAGGAAGAAGCGCCAGGACTGCAGGGCGTGACGCTCTTTCGGATCGGCGGTGATCACTCCCGGCATGGCGCAATAAGGCACGTTCACGAAGGTGTAGACCAGGGTCAGCAGGATGTAGGTGACGCAGGCGTAAATGATTTTGCCGTTGGCGGAGAAATCCGGGGTATAAAACGTCAGCATGCAGACGATGCCAAACGGGATCGCCCCCCACAGCAGGAACGGGCGGAACTGGCCGTGACGGGTGCGGGTGCGGTCCACCAGCAGCCCCATCAGCGGGTCGGTCACGGCGTCGAGCACGCGGGAGACCAAAAACAGCGTGCCCATAATCCCCGCCGACAGGCCGAAGACGTCGGTGTAGAAATAGGCCAACAGGAACATGGTCGCCTGCCAGACGAAGCCGCAGGCGGTATCACCCAGCCCGTAGCCAATTTTGTCTTTCATGGTTAATTGCGTCATCAGAATTACACCCTTATTTCGTGTGCTGAATTACAACATCGTGTTAATGGAGTGTAATAAGTTGTTCAATTTACCAGCAATGGTCATATCTTATTTCTGAATTACGTTATTTTGCTTTTGTGACGTCGCACGATAAATATAACTATTTGTTTTTTATGCACTTAAAAATAATAAACACCAGACGTGAAAAAGCCGTCCACGGAATATTTCCGTAGACGACAAGGGCGAGAAATATAATTAAATACCGAGCGCTTTTTTGCCGGCGTTAATAACCTCAATAATTCTATCGGTATCGTAAATACAGCCTTTCCAGGTTCCGCCACTCACCGACTGTAATGCCGCCCACAGGCGCGTATCGTCGGGTAAAAAATCATGGGCGTGCAGGTCCGGATGCGGCTGACGACGCGCCAGCTCCATCGCCCCCTCTTCCGGCGTGAGCGGTGCCGCCCGCGTGCCGATAAAGTTGACGCTGCCGGTCAGGGTCAGTCTGTCCACCACAATCTCGATGATGTCGTTATCCCGCAGTTTGCCAATCGGCCCACCCGCCAGCGCTTCGGGGGCCACATGACCAAAACAGGCTCCGGTGGAGACGCCCGAGAAGCGGGCATCGGTGATCAGCGAGACGGTTTTCCCCCAGGAGACATGCTTGAGCGCCGAGGTCAGCTGATAGGTCTCTTCCATCCCGGTGCCGGACGGCCCGCCGCCGATCACCACCATGATGTCGCCCTGCTCGATCTCGCCGCTTTTGATCGCCTTGATCGCCCGGGCTTCCGAAACAAACACGCGCGCCCGGCCGGTATGACGATAGACCCCATCTTCCCCCACCACCGACGGATCGATCGCCGTGGCCTTGATCACCGATCCTTCCGGCGCGATGTTGCCCACCGGGAAGCAGACCGTCGAGGTCAGCCCTTTCGCTTTTGCCTTCTCCGGCGGCAGGATCACGTCGTCAGGCTCCACGCCGTCCTGCTCCCGCAGGCACTGGCGGAAGCGCTCGCGCCGCTGAGAGGTCTGCCACCAGTCGAGGTTTTCCCCGACGGTCTGGCCGGTGACGGTCATGGCATCCAGATGCAGCAGGCCGAGGTCGCGCAGATGGAGCATTACCTCCGGCACGCCGCCCGCGAGGAACGCCCGCACCGTTGGGTGATAGTCCGGCCCGTTGGGCAATACGCTCACCAGCCGCGGCACCTTACGGTTGATGCGCGTCCAGTGGTCCACATCAGGGATGGTGCAGCCCGCCGCGTGGGCGATGGCCGGGATATGCAGCAGCAGGTTGGTGGAGCCGCCGAACGCGGCATGGATCACCATCGCGTTCTCGATGGCTTTGTCGGTGAGGATATCCCGGGTGGCGATACCGCGGTTATCCAGCTCGACCACCGCCCGGGCGGACTGGCGGGAGATCTCCAGCCACACGTCCTGCCCGGAGGGGGCCAGCGCCGAGTGCGGCAGTGCCAGGCCCAGGGCTTCGGCCACCACCTGGGAGGTGCCTGCGGTGCCGAGGAACTGGCAGCCGCCGCCCGGCGAGGCGCAGGCGCGGCAGCCAAGCTCGGCGGCCTCCTGCAAGGAGAGTTCATGGTTGGCGTAACGCGCCCCGATGGTCTGCACCTTCCCGGCGTCCTCGCCAAAGGTCGGCGGCAGCGTGGCCCCGCCCGGCACCAGAATGGTCGGCAGGTTGTGCATCGCGGCCAGCGCAATCATGGTGGCGGGCAGCCCCTTGTCGCAGGTGGCGACGCCAATCACCGCCCGGCGCGTGGGCAGGGAGCGGATCAGCCGACGAAATACAATCGCCGCATCGTTGCGGTACGGCAGGGAGTCAAACATGCCGTGGGTGCCCTGGGAGCGCCCGTCGCACGGGTCGCTGACGAAGGCGGCAAAGGGGATCCCGCCGTGGCGGGTGATCTCTTTTGCCGCCGCCTGCATCTGCAGGCCAATCTCCCAGTGCCCGGTGTGGTAGCCCAGCGCAATCGGGCGGCCATCCCCCGCGCGGATCCCGCCCTGGGTGCCGATAATCAGCACCTCTTTGCCGGTGAGTTTATTGGCGTCCCAGCCCATCCCGGCGTTCTGGGTCATGCCAAACAGATTGCCGCTCGGGGATTCCATCAGCATCTGCGGGGTCAGGGGCAGCGCCCCCTGTGGTCCGGCTGCGTGGGTGATCACCGAATAGAAGGCGTCATCCTGCGGGGTAAAAATCTTCTCTATAGACATCGTGACCGTCCGGTTCAGCAGAGCTTGAGCTGTTGCAGCAGCGCTTTCAGCTGCGCCTTGCGCGGTTCATCCAGCGGCCCGGCAGGCGGTAGCACGTGGGTGGAGACCGGGCGCACGCAGAGCGCAATCGCCTCTTTTATCACGTTCACGAACGGCGTATCCAGCTGATACATCTGCGGGATTTGCAGCAGGGTCTGATGATAGTGCGCCGCCTGCGCCAGATCTCCGTCGCGGAAGGCCTGCAGCAGCCTGACCGAAACCTGCGGGGCAAAGTTGCCGCTGGCCGAGATCGCCCCGTCGCCGCCCAGCAGCAGGGTATTGAACAGGTGATCGTCATAGCCGCAGAGCACCACAAAGTGCGGGTGCGCCGCCTTGACGGTGAGGATCATGCTGCGCAGATGGGCCACGGAGTCGATGGTGTCTTTAATGCCGACGATATTGCGGCGGGAGTCCACCAGGGTTTTTACCAGCTGCGGGGTGAGATCCTGCCCGGTGAGCGCCGGGAAGTTATAGAGGATCACCGGCAGGGTGACGCTGTCGGCCACCTGCTCGAAGTAGCGGATCAGGTTGGCTTCCGAGACTTTCCAGTAGTAGGGGTTAATCACCACAATGCCGTCCGCGCCGATCTGCTGAGCGTGCTGGCTCAGCTCAATGGTTTCCCGGGCGTTGGTGCCGCCGGTGCCGATCAGCACCGGCACGCGACGATCCACATGGGCGACGGCAAACTCAGCGATGGCTTTGCGCTCTGCGGTGCTGAGCTGGGAAAACTCCCCGCCGCTGCCGAGAAAGAACAGGCCATTGACCCCTGCATCGATCATGCTGTCGATCAGCGCGGCGGTACCGGCTTTATCCAGTGCGCCGTCGGCGGTGAAGATAGTGGAGACGGGGGGAATGATTCCCGAAAACTGTAGGGTCTGCGGCATGGGATCTCCTGGCTGAGTCATTTTGTTCTACATTATAGAACAGCGTTCGTTTATTTAACGATCATACTATGACGCAGAAAAAGCGCAGGACAATGGGAGGACGAGAAGGCGTGCGGGAAATTTAAGCTGGATCACATATTATTGCCCCTCACCCCGGCCCTCTCCCCAAAGGGGCGAGGGTTAGGGTGAGGGGGAAAGTTTTACCCCACCAGCATCTTAACAACCACCTTGCGCACCTGCGCCGGGTTGCCCACCGCGCACAGCGGTTTATGCACTTCGCCCGGGTAGAAGACCACAAAGTCCCCTTCGTTCAGCACCACGGTTTTCTCCTGCTCGCCTTCCGGCAGAAACGCGATGTCTTTATCCGCCAGCCAGTCGGTGTCCGGCGTGCCGTTTGGCAGGGTGCTGAAGGTCATCCCTTCCTGGCCTTTGAGCACGATCTGGATATCCAGATAGCGGGCGTGATACTCCGCGCGACGCTCGGCGAACGGCTGGGTCATGTCTTCGGAGACCAGATAGAACAGGTTGTTGCCGTCGATATCGTGCTTGCCGGTTGGGGTCGCGTCAGTCACGTTTGCTTTGACGTGGTCGATCGCCTGACGCAGCGCTTGCGGCAGCCAGGACTGGAGGTTGTGAATGTTGCCAACGATCATGGTGAAATCCTCAATATAAAACATCGTTTCATTTTCAACTTTTATACGAGAATTTTAGCTGCCATACCACCCCTTTTTGTCCGGGATTTGCAGTAGCGCATAACCATGCACGCCTAACCGTTTACGTTGCGTAAAGTGTGCATTATTCGCTTGATCCGCGATTCAGGCTGCGTATAATGCCCCACAATTTGCCAGGAGGAAGCATGCTCAAACATGTTCGACAGAGTGCCGTAGCGCGTCTTAAAACAGACGCTGGCCTGCCGTTTTTCTTCCCGTTGCTACCCCTATTCCAGAAGCCCCTCATTTGAGGGGCTTTTTTTTGCCCGGCGTCAGGAGATAAAAATGAATCCGCTTTATCAAAAACACATCATTTCCATCAACGACCTCAGCCGTGAAGAGCTGGAGCTGGTTCTGGCAACCGCGGCAAAACTGAAAGCCAATCCGCAACCGGAGCTGCTGAAGCACAAGGTGATCGCCAGCTGCTTCTTTGAAGCCTCCACCCGTACCCGCCTGTCGTTCGAGACCTCCATCCACCGTCTGGGTGCCAGCGTGGTGGGCTTCTCCGACAGCAGCAATACGTCGCTGGGCAAAAAAGGCGAGACCCTGGCCGACACCATCTCGGTGATCAGCACCTACGTTGACGCCATCGTGATGCGTCATCCGCAGGAGGGCGCTGCCCGTCTGGCGACCGAGTTCTCGGGCGGCATTCCGGTGCTCAACGCCGGGGACGGGGCCAACCAGCACCCGACCCAGACCCTGCTGGATCTGTTCACCATTCAGGAGACCCAGGGCACGCTTGAGAACCTGAACATCGCCATGGTTGGGGATCTGAAATATGGCCGCACCGTCCACTCCCTGACCCAGGCGCTGGCGAAGTTCAACGGCAACCGCTTCTACTTCATCGCCCCGGACGCGCTGGCGATGCCGCAGTACATCCTCGATATGCTCGATGAGAAAGGCATCGCGTGGAGCCTGCACGCCAGCATCGAAGAGGTGATGGCCGAGGTGGATATTCTGTACATGACCCGCGTGCAGAAAGAGCGTCTGGATCCGTCGGAGTACGCCAACGTGAAGGCGCAGTTCGTCCTGCGCGCCAGCGACCTCGAAGGGGCACGCAGCAACATGAAGGTGCTGCACCCGCTGCCGCGTATCGATGAGATCACCACCGACGTGGATAAGACGCCGCACGCCTGGTACTTCCAGCAGGCCGGGAACGGCATCTTCGCTCGCCAGGCGTTACTGGCACTGGTTCTGAATCGCGACTTAGCTCTGTAAGGGGAAATGACCATGACACACGATAACAAACTCCAGGTCGAAGCCATCAAACGTGGCACCGTAATTGACCATATCCCTGCGCAGGTGGGCTTTAAGCTGCTGACCCTGTTCAAACTGACCGAAACCGACCAGCGCATCACCATCGGCCTGAACCTGCCGTCGGGCGAGATGGGCCGTAAGGACCTGATCAAGATCGAGAACACCTTCCTGACCGACGAGCAGGTGAACCAGCTCTCCCTGTACGCTCCGGAAGCCACCGTTAACCGCATCGACGACTACGAAGTGGTGGGCAAATCACGTCCGAACCTGCCGGAACGCATCGAGAGCGTGCTGGTGTGCCCGAACAGCAACTGCATCAGCCACGCTGAGCCGGTGAACTCCAGTTTTGCAGTGAAAAAGCGCGCCAATGACATCGCGCTCAAATGCAAATACTGCGAAAAAGAGTTTTCCCATAATGTGGTGCTGGCCAACTAATCCCGGTGGTAATGCCTTCCCGGCTCTTTATAATGGCCGGGAACATTCATAACGCTGTTATTCAGGAGAAATCATGACCAAAGTACTCGCGACGGAAAATGCACCTGCAGCTATCGGCCCTTACGTTCAGGGCGTTGATCTTGGCAGCATGATCATCACCTCCGGCCAGATCCCGGTAAACCCAAAAACCGGTGAAGTGCCGGAAGACGTGTCCGCACAGGCGCGTCAGTCGCTGGAAAACGTCAAAGCGATCGTCGAATCCGCTGGCCTGAAAGTGGGCGATATCGTCAAAACCACGGTTTTCGTGAAAGATCTCAACGACTTCGCCACCGTTAACGCCACCTACGAAGCCTTCTTCACCGAGCACAACGCCGGTTTCCCGGCACGCTCCTGCGTGGAAGTGGCGCGTCTGCCAAAAGACGTGAAGATTGAAATTGAAGCGATTGCCGTGCGTCGCTAATTGTTGATTTTGAAATGCAAAAGGCAGCTTCGGCTGCCTTTTCTATTTTCTGAATACACACCGCGAAATATCCTTCAAGCATTTTCACTATTCTTTTTCATCGCAGCGTGAAATGACTAATTTTTTATTCCGGACGACACTAGCCGTGCCCAAAAAGCATTAACCCTTTTTAATGGAATAAAAAATGAAACTGTCAAAAATTGCGTTGGCACTTGCCACTCTCACGGTTGCTTCATCGGCTTTAGCACACGGTTATGTAGAATCTCCGGCCAGCCGCGCTTATATGTGTAAGCTCGGTAAAAATATTGATTGCGGTACCGTTCAATATGAACCGCAGAGCGTTGAACGTACGTCCGGCTTCCCGACTGGCGCCCTGCCACCGGATGGTCAGCTGGCCAGCGCCGGTATTTCCCAGTACTCACAGCTGGATCGCCAGAGTCTGAATGCCTGGACCAAAACACCTATTACCGCCGGTAAAAATACTTTTACCTGGTATCACACGGCACCTCATAAAACCGTTAACTGGCGTTGGTATATTACGAAACAGGACTGGAACCCAAATAAACCGCTGACCCGCGATCAATTTGAATCCACGCCGTTCTGTACCGTTAACGGTAATAACCAGGCACCGGCTCAGCGTCAGGAAATGACCTGTAATGTTCCTCAGCGTACTGGCTATCAGGTTATTTACGCCGTCTGGGAAATTGCCGATACCACTAACAGCTTCTATCAGGCGATTGACGTCGATTTTGGTAACGGCGGTAACGTCACCCCGGACGAAACCCCGGCCGTGGTTTCAGAATGGACCAAAACGCTGGACGGGCAGATCGCCGGTAACAACGTCAACGCTGGCGACAAAGTGATTGCTCGCTTCTTCGATGCGAATGGCGAAGTAACCTCCCTGCGCACCGAGCTGACCGTAGCTTCTGCTTCCCAGGGCCAGGCCAGCCAGTGGTCTTACGATCTGGCGCAGGCGATCAACGCCGCACACAGCGACGTGCGTGTGGGTGTTAAAGACGAAAGCGGCGTAGTGAACCCGGTTCACGGCGCGAACAGCGTCTACGTGAAAGACGGCAGCACCCTGAAATCTGTCGCTATCTCCTATGAAGAGCAGCAGACGCAGGCCAGCGAAGATATTGCTGTCACCAACGTCCAGTTCAGCAAAATCAAAGACGGCGCGGCGACCGTGACCTTCCACGTGAACACCCAGGGTAATGTCAACCTGGAAGCCCGCGTGATGAACCACGCTGGCGCAGAAAAAGGCTATGTGAAGCAGGACATGAACAACGCCAACCAGGACGTGACCATGAACCTGTCTGACGTGACTGCCGGTCACCACATGCTGAAATACTACGCAACCAACAAAGATGGCGTGCTGTTCGCCCAGGACGTGGTTGACATGATGCTGGAAAACGAAGCGTCAAGCACCGACGGTGCCGCGGGTAACTACGACTATACCTACCCACAGAACATCGCCTCTTACAAGGCAGGCACCGTGGTTCTGCAGCCGAAAGATGGCAAAACTTACCAGTGTAAGAAAGCGCCATACAGCGGCTACTGCGTGCAGTACGCAGCCGGGGCTAACCAGTTCGAGCCTGGCGTAGGTTCCCACTGGACCATGGCCTGGACCCTGAAGAAGTAAGTTGTCCTGATGCCCGGTAAACAGGTCTGTGCGGTCTGTTTGCCGGGTGGCGGCTTCGCCTTACCCGGCCTACGGGTTTGTGCGGTCTGTGTGCCGGGGGCGCTTCGCTTGCCCGGCCTACGGGTTGGTGCGGTCTGTTTGTAGGCCCGGTAAGCGTAGCGCCACCGGGCTTTTTTTACTGATTGCGCGTCGCGCGCAGCAGTTTCTCCAGCGGATAAACCGCCGCAATCACCACTTCATCCTGAATCTGCGCCGCCTTATCCAGCTCCCCCTGAATCGACGCAATCTCGGTATCATCCAGCGTCCCCTGTCGTGCCACCAGATCCGTTAGGCGCAGCCCAATCGCCGCCAGCTTATCCACCGTCTGAATCACCGGTTTCAGCGCTTTCAGTTGATAGCTGTTCTCCGCCAGCGCCAGCGCGTCCGGGGTGTTGCTCTGCCAGCGGGTAAACAGATGGCGCAGCGCCTCCGCGCTCTCGCTGTCTTCGGCATCGCTCACCAGCCGTTCGGCCCAGCGGTTCATCTGCCGCACGGTGTTGCTTTCCGGGGCCAGGGCATCGGCCAGGCGGTTCAGGGGCTCGAACAGATCGTAATTCCCGGCCTGGAACTTGAGATGATTGCGGGTGTAGTACTGGGCAGGCTCCAGCGCCTGGGCGAGGATATTCAGCGCCAGAGTGTCGGTGGTGTTCCCCAGACGCGTAAACTGCACCTGCTGACGGGCATGCTGTTGCAGCCCCACCGACACCGTTGACCAGCTGTCCATCGCCTGCAGGCGGGTGTACATGTTATCCACATCGTTTACCTCCTGCGCCGACCACAGCCGCTCGGCCACCGCAAACGCCCGCGGCCAGAGCTTGATATCCAGCACCGGGGCCGCGACGTTTTCCGCCCACAGCGCCGCCTCGCCGCCCAGCAAATTGGCCTGCTGGCTGGCATCCGGCACCGCCGGGGCGATCCCTTCCGGTACCGCATCCAGCCGCTGGCCCGTCACCGGATAACGGCCATTACCCAGCAGGAAATAGCCCTCAATCTTGTCGTCTTTCACCGTCACCACCGGGCGGGTCTCCCCCATCCAGGTATCCACGGTGAAGCTCACCTGGTTGTCGCTGCGCCAGTCGATATCCTGCACCGCCCGCCGCGATTTGCCGTTGAAATCGATAAAGCCGCGCCAGCCCGCATCGCCTTTCACCAGCGTAAAGCTCCCTTCCAGCGGCTTGCCCTTCAGGCGCGGCAGGGTGAAGGACCAGCTCTGGGCGCTGTCACGGTCGGTGATGACATCCACATTGTTCAGCCCCTGGGGCAGGATCTCATTCCGGTAGTGATAGGCGGTGTACTGGGGCTGATCGAGATAAAAACCGGTGGAGAGGATCCCTTTGTAACCCTGCTTCGCCACTTCGCCCAGCGCGTCCTGCCCCTGCCAGGACTGGATCAGGATGCTCTTGGGCAGATCCGGGTGGAAGATCTCATCCCAGCCCACCATCTGGCGCTGGCTTTTCTCGAGGATCGTCTCCAGCTTGCGGTTGAAGTACGCCTGCAACGCGTGGCTGTCGGTCAGCTTGTTGTCGCGCATAAACTGCTGGATGGCGGGATTGGCTTTCCACTGGCTGTCGTCCACTTCGTCGCCGCCGATGTGCAGATAGGGATCCGGGAAGATCGCTGCCAGTTCGGCGACCATCGCCCCGGCAAAGGCGTAAGTGGCCTCTTTGGTGGGATCCATCACCGGCTTCAGCACGCCCCAGTGGCGCTCCATCTCGTAGGGCCCCGGCGCGCTCATCAGCTCCGGATAGGCCACGGCAATGGCCGAGGCGTGGCCGGGCATGTCAATCTCCGGCACCACGCGAATACCACGTGCGGTGGCATAGCGCACCAGGTCACGCATCTGATCCTGGGTATAGAACAGGCCGTCGCTGGCGAGTTCGGTCAGTTTCGGGTAGCGCTTCGAGGCAAAGCGCCAGCCCTGATCGTCGGTTAAGTGCCAGTGCAGCACGTTGAGTTTCGCCGCCGCCATGCCGTCGATCTGGCGCTTGATGTCCTCCAGCGGAATAAAGTGGCGGGCCGAGTCGAGCAGCAGGCCGCGCCACGGGAAGCGCGGAGCATCCTCAATGGCAACCCACGGCAGGGAGGTGTGCTCCGGCCCGTTCTGGATCAATTGCAGCAGGGTCTCTATCCCGCGCAGCGCCCCGAAGCGCGTGTTGGCGGCGATCGTCACCCCGCTGGCATCCACCGTGAGCTTATAGCTTTCATCGCTGTCCGGTTTGGGCAGCGGGGCCACTTTGCGGGCGATGGCGATAGTCACCGTCGGTTTTTCGGGTTTGTCGGCCTGGGGCTGAAGCGTCCAGCCGGTTTGCAGCGCCACCCGCTGGCGCAGACGCGTCACCGCATCGCCGAGATCGTCCCCGGTGACGCTGACGGAAAAATCATTGCTGAGCACCAGCGCGCCCTGGGTGGCGGGACGTTCGACCTTCGCAGGCCAGGGCATTAGGGGGAGATCGCCTGCCGGGGCGGCAAAGGCAGAAAAACCGAGCATAAGCCCGGCGGTCAGGAGGCTGTACCGTAACATGAATGTTCCTTATTTGACGGGCCGAAAAAAGGCAAAACATTCTGTTAACATGCGTTCAAATTATCGTCAAGCAAATGCGCCGATGGAGATCACAGGTTGTTGAATTTGGGACAAAAGCGATATGCCGGGTGGCGGCTTCGCCTTACCCGGCCTGCATGTCGAGCGTAGGCCCGGCAAGCGCAGCGCCGCCGGGCACAAACCTACTGCCACCCATACCGGCGCGCATAGAACCCTTTCACCAGCTGGGTCAGCACCATGTACCCGGCGAGGATCGCCACCAGCCACGGGAAGTAGCCGAGCGGTAGCGCCTGCAGTTGCAGATACCCCGCCAGCGGCGAGAACGGTAGCGCGATGCCGAGCACCATCACCAGCCCCGTCATCACAATCAGCGGCCAGGCGGCACGGCTCTGGAGGAACGGAATGCGGCGGGTGCGGATCATATGCACAATCAGCGTTTGCGACAGCAGCCCCACCACAAACCAGCCGGACTGGAACAGGGTCTGCTGCTCCGGGGTGTTGGCATGAAACACAAACCACATCAGGCAGAAGGTCAGAATGTCGAAGATCGAGCTGATCGGGCCGAAAAAGAGCATGAACCGGCCGAGTTCTGACGGATCCCAGCGCTGCGGCTTCTGGATCTGATCCTCATCGACGTTATCAAAGGGGATGGCCACCTGGGAGATGTCGTACATCAGGTTCTGGATCAGCAGATGCAGCGGCAGCATCGGCAGGAACGGCAGAAACGCGCTCGCCACCAGCACGCTGAAGACGTTGCCGAAGTTGGAGCTGGCGGTCATTTTGATGTACTTGAGCATGTTGGCGAAGGTGCGGCGGCCTTCGATCACCCCCTCCTCCAGCACCATCAGGCTCTTCTCCAGCAGAATGATATCCGCCGCTTCGCGGGCGATATCCACCGCGCCGTCGACCGAAATGCCGATATCCGCCGCCCGCAGCGCGGGGGCATCGTTGATGCCGTCGCCCATAAAGCCCACCACATGCCCCTCACGCTTCAGCAGGGTGACTATGCGCTCCTTGTGCATCGGCGTAAGGCGCGCGAACAGGGTGGTACACTTGGCAAGCGCCGCCAGTTCATCGTCGGAGAGGGTTTCGATCTCGCTGCCTGTCACCACCTCGCCCGCATCCAGCCCCACTTCGCGGCACACTTTCGCCGCCACCAGCTCGCTGTCGCCGGTGAGGATTTTTACCGTGATGCCGCTGTTTTTCAGCGCTTTCAGCGCCGGAGCGGTGGTCTCTTTCGGCGGGTCGAGGAAGGCGATATAGCCTTCGAGGATCAGATCCGATTCGTCAATGCGCTGGTAATCGCCCTCCCGTGCGGGCAGGAATTTACTCGCTACCGCCACCACCCGCAGCCCCTGGCGGTTGAGGTTATCGGTGACGCGGCGGATGCGCCGCAGCATGCTCTCGTCCAGCGGGACAATCTCGCCGCTATGGCGCACCTGAGTAGAGACATTCAGGATCTCCTGCAGCGCCCCTTTGCAGATCAGCTGATGCACGCCCTGCTCTTCACTCACCACCACCGACATCCGGCGGCGCTCGAAATCAAAGGGGATCTCATCCACCTTCTGCCAGCGGGTTGCGAGGGTGCGGGCAACGGCTTCATCCACCCCTGCCAGCACCGCCACGTCGAGCAGGTTTTTCAGCCCGGTCTGGTAGTGGCTGTTCAGCCAGGCGGTATTCAGCACCCGCTCGCAGACCTTGCCGGAGATGTCGGTGTGGTGCTCCAGCACAATTTTGTCCTGGGTCAGGGTGCCGGTTTTGTCGGTGCAGAGGATATCCATGGCACCAAAGTTCTGGATGGCGTCGAGGTGCTTGACGATCACCTTTTGCTTCGAGAGTTTTACCGCCCCGCGCGCCAGGGTCGAGGTGACAATCATCGGCAGCATCTCCGGGGTGAGCCCCACCGCCACCGAGAGCGCAAACAGCGCCGCTTCCCACCAGTCGCCTTTGGTGTAGCCGTTAATCAGCAGCACGATGGGAGTCATCGCCAGCATAAAACGGATCAGCAGCATGCTGACGCGGCCTATCCCCTGCTGGAAGGCGTTCGGCTCGCTCTCCTGCTCGCTGACGCGCCCGGCCAGCTGCCCAAACCAGGTGTTGCCCCCGGTAGCGATCACCATCGCCTGCGCCGTGCCGCTGACCACCGTGGTGCCCATAAAGCACAGGGTGTCGCACTCCAGCGGGTTAGTCTGCTGCGGGTCGCGGCTATGGGCGACTTTCTCCACCGGCAGGGATTCGCCGGTCAGCGAGGCCTGGGCCACAAACAGGTCCCGGGCCTGGAGAATACGCAGGTCCGCCGGGATCATGTCGCCTGCGGCCAGCTTTACCAGGTCCCCCGGCACCAGCTGATCAATGGGCACCTCCCGCCAGCCGCTTTCCCCTTTATCGTTGAGGGTGCGTAGCACGGTGGCGGTGTTGCTGACCATCGCCTTCAGGGCATCCGCCGCTTTGGTGGAGCGGGCCTCCTGGATAAAGTTCAGCAGGGTGGAGATGCCCACCATCAGGGCGATCACCCCGGCGGCAAACAGGTCTTCGGTGGCATAGGAGATGATGCCCAGCACCGTCAGCAGCAGGTTGAAGGGGTTGCGGTAGCAGGCCCAGAGATGTACCCACCAGCGAGCCGGTTTTTGCGCCGGGATCTGGTTCTCGCCATGGCTTGCGCGGGCAGCCTCTACCTCTGCCGCCGTCAGTCCTTCCGGGTGGCTACCAAAGGTGCGCCACAGGGCGGGCTCGTCCATGGTAGCCATCCGCAGGCAGTGGGCGGCCAGCGCGCCGGGGATAACGGTATCGGTTTTGCCCGTTGCCATCGGGTCACGCTGCACCAGACGACGCGGCAGGTGGCGGCTCAGCCGGGCCAGCAGCTGTTGAGTGAAATTTTTGAACATAACAGGTCCCCCGCACCCGTAAAAACGGGCGCAGTCTTGCCTTCAGACGTGACAAAGCCACGCCTGAAGAGCGGTATCAGTTATGCAGGGACGTCAGGAAAACGTCACTGCCTTACGCATCCGGTAAGGCAGCGAGGAGTGGCTTACCGGAAAGAACAGGTTCTCCCTCGCGGGAGAGGGGTGGGATCGGGATCCATACAGCCTCCGGTAAGTAAAAAAAGGTAAGTCGGCGCGCAGTATAGTGTTTTAGCCATACCGTTCGTGACAATTCGGGCGGTATGATACCGCCCGGGCATTAAACCAAACGTAAACCAGACTTTGCCCATTGCGGAACCGGACACCCGATTTAGGCTTATTGATTATTTCATCAATGCGTTACAGGACTGAAAGCATGCAGAACCGCCTCACCATTAAAGACATCGCGCGTCTGAGCGGCGTGGGTAAATCCACCGTCTCCCGGGTGCTGAACAACGAAAGCGGTGTCAGCGAGCGCACGCGCGAACGCGTCGAGGCGGTGATGAACCAGCACGGCTTCTCCCCGTCCCGCTCGGCGCGCGCCATGCGCGGGCAGAGCGACAAAGTGGTGGCAATCATCGTCACCCGTCTGGATTCGCTGTCGGAAAACCTGGCCGTACAGACCATGCTGCCCATCTTTTACGAGCAGGGTTACGATCCGATCATGATGGAGAGCAAGTTCTCGCCGCAGATGGTCGAGGAGCACCTCGGGATGCTGAAACGCCGCAATATCGACGGCGTGGTGCTGTTTGGCTTTACCGGTCTCAGCGAGCAGATGCTCGCCTCCTGGCAATCGTCGCTGGTGATGCTGGCCCGCGATGCCCGCGGCTTCGCCTCAGTGTGCTATGACGATGAGGGAGCGATACACGTCCTGATGCAGCGCCTGTACGACGGCGGTCATCGCCATATCAGCTATCTTGGCGTGCCCCACAGCGACGTCACCACCGGCCAGCGTCGCCATACTGCCTACCTCGAATTCTGCAAACAGCATGCCCTGCCGGCGGTGGCCGCGTTGCCCGGCCTCGGGATGAAGCAGGGCTATGAGAAGGTGGCCGACGTGCTGACCCCGCAGACTACCGCGCTGGTCTGCGCCACGGATACCCTGGCTCTTGGCGCTAGTAAGTACTTACAAGAGCAGCGCATCGACAGCCTGCAGCTGGCGAGCGTGGGTAACACCCCGCTGATGAAGTTCCTCCACCCGGAGATCGTTACCGTCGATCCGGGCTACGCTGACTCCGGCCGCCAGGCCGCTATGCAGCTGATAGATCAGATCAACGGCCGCAGCGAACCCCGGCAGATCGTCATTCCCGCCACCCTCTCCTGAGGGGCAAAAGACGCTTTATTGTGATCCTCGCCCGGTTTAGGGAACGTTCCCATTTTCCGCGTTACGCTGAAAGAGTAGGCTTGCCACCAGTCCATAACCCCTACCATCTGTCATGAGGTTTCATGATGAGCAAAGTAAAACAAACGGATATCGACCAGCTGATCGTGCTGGTTGGCGGACGTGACAACATCGCCACGGTCAGCCACTGCATTACCCGCCTGCGTTTTGTATTAAACGATCCGGCTAAAGCCAACCCCAAAGCCATCGAAGAGCTGTCGATGGTGAAAGGCTGCTTCACCAACGCCGGGCAGTTCCAGGTGGTGATCGGCACCGAGGTGGGCGACTACTACAAGGCGCTGCTGGCGACCACCGGCCACTCGTCGGCGGATAAAGAGCAGGCCAAGAAGGCCGCGCGCCAGAACATGAAGTGGCATGAACAGCTCATTTCACATTTCGCGGAGATTTTCTTCCCGCTGCTGCCGGCGCTGATCAGCGGCGGTTTAATCCTCGGCTTCCGTAACGTCATTGGCGATGTGCCGATGAGCGACGGCAAAACCCTCGCCCAGATGTACCCGGCCCTGCAAAGTATCTATGACTTCCTGTGGCTGATTGGCGAGGCGATCTTCTTCTACCTGCCGGTGGGCATCTGCTGGTCGGCGGTACGCAAAATGGGCGGTACGCCGATTCTGGGTATCGTGCTGGGCGTAACCCTGGTCTCTCCGCAGTTAATGAACGCTTACTTACTTGGGCAGCAGGTGCCTGAGGTGTGGAACTTCGGCCTGTTTACTATCGCTAAAGTGGGTTATCAGGCCCAGGTGATCCCGGCCCTGCTGGCCGGTCTGGCGCTGGGGATGATTGAGACCCGCCTGAAGCGCATGGTGCCGGACTACCTCTATCTGGTGGTGGTGCCGGTGTGCTCCCTGATCCTGGCGGTGTTCCTCGCCCACGCCTTTATCGGTCCCTTTGGCCGCATGATTGGCGACGGCGTGGCCTACGCGGTGCGTCACCTGATGACCGGCAGCTTCGCCCCGATTGGCGCCGCGCTGTTTGGCTTCCTGTACGCCCCGCTGGTGATTACCGGCGTGCACCAGACCACTCTGGCGATTGATATGCAGATGATCCAGAGCCTTGGCGGCACCCCGGTGTGGCCGCTGATCGCCCTGTCGAACATTGCTCAGGCCTCGGCGGTCACCGGCATCATCATCGTCAGCCGCAAGCACAACGAACGTGAAATCTCGGTGCCGGCGGCGATCTCCGCCTACCTCGGGGTCACCGAACCAGCGATGTACGGCATCAACCTGAAATACCGCTTCCCGATGCTGTGCGCGATGATCGGCTCCGGGCTGGCGGGCCTGCTGTGCGGCCTGAACGGCGTGATGGCCAACGGCATCGGCGTCGGCGGCCTGCCGGGCATCCTCTCTATCCAGACGAGCTACTGGCAGGTGTACGCCCTGGCGATGGCGGTTGCCATTATCGTCCCGATGGCGCTGACCACCATCGTCTATCAGCGCAAGTTCCGTCAGGGCACGTTACAGGCTGTTTAATCTCTTTCGGGGCGCAGTTGCGCCCCTTCGCATTTGCAGGAGCGCAAGATGAATACCCTTCCTCACTGGTGGCAAAACGGCGTCATCTATCAGATCTACCCGAAGAGTTTCCAGGACACCACCGGGCGCGGCACCGGGGATTTACGCGGCGTGACGTCGCGCCTCGACTACCTGAAAACTCTCGGTATTGACGCCATCTGGCTGACGCCCTTCTATATCTCCCCCCAGGTGGATAACGGCTACGACGTGGCGAACTACGTCAGCATCGATCCGGCCTATGGCACGCTGGACGATTTTGACGAGCTGGTGGCGCAGGCCCATCAACGGGGGATCCGCATCGTGCTGGATATGGTGTTTAACCACACCTCCACCCAGCACGCGTGGTTCCGCGAGTCGCTCAATAAAGAGAGCCCGTACCGCGAGTTCTATATCTGGCGCGACGGCACCCCGGAGCAGCTGCCCAACAACTGGCGCTCCAAGTTTGGCGGTAACGCCTGGCGCTGGCATGCCGAAAGCGAGCAGTACTATCTGCACCTGTTTGCCCCGGAGCAGGCGGACCTCAACTGGGAAAACCCGCAGGTGCGCGCCGAGCTGAAAAAAGTGTGCGAGTTCTGGGCCGATCGCGGCGTGGACGGCCTGCGTCTCGACGTGATTAATCTGGTATCGAAAGACCAGGACTTCCCGGACGATACCATCGGCGATGGCCGCCGCTTCTACACCGACGGACCGCGCATTCACGACTATCTGCAGCAGATGAGCCGGGACGTCTTTACCCCGCGCAATCTGATGACGGTGGGCGAGATGTCCTCCACCCGCCTGGAACACTGCCAGCAGTACGCGGCGCTCGACGGGCGCGAGCTGTCGATGACCTTTAACTTCCACCATCTGAAGGTGGATTATCCCAACGGCGAGAAGTGGACCCTGGCGAAACCCGATTTTGTGGCGCTGAAAGCCCTGTTCAGCCACTGGCAGCAGGGGATGCACAATCAAGCCTGGAACGCACTGTTCTGGTGTAACCACGACCAGCCGCGCATCGTCTCGCGCTTTGGCGACGAAGGGGAATACCGCGTCCCGGCGGCGAAGATGCTGGCGATGGTGCTGCACGGCATGCAGGGCACGCCGTACATCTATCAGGGGGAAGAGATTGGCATGACCAACCCGCACTTCACCCGCATCACCGACTACCGCGACGTGGAGAGCCACAACATGTTCGCCGCGCTGCGTAATCAGGGACGGGATGCCGACGAGCTGCTGGCGATCCTCGCGAGTAAATCCCGCGATAACAGCCGCACGCCGATGCAGTGGGATGCCTCCCCGAATGGCGGGTTTACCACCGGCGAGCCGTGGATCGCCCCGGGCAATAACGCGGAGGCGATCAACGTTGAAGCGGCGCTGGCGGATCCCGACTCGGTGTTTTACGCCTACCAGACGCTGATCCAGCTGCGTAAAACCCTGCCGGTGCTCACCTGGGGGGATTATCAGGATCTGCTCCCGGATCACCCCTCCCTGTGGTGCTATCGCCGCCAGTGGCAGGGCCAGACCCTGATGGTGGTTGCCAGCCTGAGCCGCGAGTGCCAGCCGTGGCAGCCACAGACGGTGGAGGGCGACTGGCAGGTGGTGATGAGCAACTATGCCGAAGTTTCACCGCAGCCGGGCGCCATGACATTGCGTCCGTTTGAAGCGATCTGGTGGCTGCAGTCTTAACAGTCATGCCGGGCGACCCGAGGGTTGCCCGGCGAGCGGATTAATTTGTTTAATAATTAAACAATTACTCCACGATTGTCTTTACAATTCCTCAATCGCCCACCCGCTGTACTCTTCCTTTGATACCTTGTTCTGAATCAAATAAATCGCAAACTTGTTTGATGCAAATCACTATATGTAGCGATTAGAATGCACGCCGACCCAACATCTTGTATTTAACGTCTACTATTTCAACAATAAGACGGCGCTAACGCTGGCCGAAATTGTGGATAACAGATGTGGGTAACCCGGGAAGTGGCTGGGCTGACTGCGGTTATGCCAACAACACACTTTCCCCTTCTCTGTGGATAACCTGTTTCTAAAGGAGTGGTCATGACACCGCATGTGATGAAACGAGATGGCTGTAACGTGCCTTTCAAATCAGAGCGCATCAAGGAAGCAATTCTGCGTGCAGCTAAAGCAGCGGGAGTCGATGACGCAGATTACTGCGCCACCGTCGCAGACGTTGTCAGTCATCAGATGAATCATCGCAGCAAGGTCGACATCAACGAGATCCAGACCGCGGTGGAAAACCAGCTGATGTCTGGCCCATACAAGCAGCTGGCGCGCGCCTACATTGAGTATCGCCACGACCGGGATATCGAGCGTGAAAAACGCGGCCGCCTGAACCAGGAGATCCGTGGCCTGGTGGAACAGACCAACTCTGCGCTGCTCAACGAAAACGCCAATAAAGACAGCAAAGTGATCCCCACCCAGCGCGACCTGCTGGCCGGTATCGTCGCCAAACACTATGCCCGTCAGCACCTGCTGCCGCGCGACGTGGTGCAGGCTCACGAGCGCGGGGATATTCACTACCACGATCTCGACTACTCGCCGTTCTTCCCGATGTTTAACTGCATGCTGATCGACCTGAAGGGCATGCTGACCCACGGCTTCAAGATGGGTAACGCCGAGATTGAGCCGCCAAAATCCATTTCTACCGCCACCGCGGTAACGGCGCAGATCATCGCCCAGGTTGCCAGCCATATCTACGGCGGCACCACCATCAACCGCATCGACGAAGTGCTGGCCCCGTTTGTCGCCGCCAGCTTTAACAAGCATCGTCAGACGGCAGAAGAGTGGCAGATCCCGGATGCCGACGGCTATGCCCGCTCCCGCACCGAGAAAGAGTGCTACGACGCCTTCCAGTCGCTGGAATATGAGGTAAACACCCTGCACACCGCCAACGGCCAGACGCCGTTTGTCACCTTTGGCTTTGGTCTGGGCACCAGCTGGGAATCGCGCCTGATCCAGCAGTCCATTCTGCGCAACCGCATCTCTGGCCTCGGCAAAAACCGCAAAACCGCGGTGTTCCCGAAACTGGTGTTCGCCATCCGCGACGGCCTGAACCACAAGTTTGGCGATCCGAACTACGACATCAAACAGCTGGCGCTGGAGTGCGCAAGCAAGCGCATGTATCCGGACATTCTGAACTATGACCAGGTGGTGAAAGTCACCGGCTCGTTCAAAACCCCGATGGGCTGCCGCAGCTTCCTCGGCGTGTACGAAGATGAAAACGGCGAGCAGATCCACGACGGGCGTAACAACCTGGGGGTGATCAGCCTGAACCTGCCGCGCATTGCGCTGGAAGCCAAAGGCAACGAAGAGGCGTTCTGGAAACTGCTGGACGAGCGCCTGCTGCTGGCGCGTAAGGCGCTGATGACCCGTATCGCCCGGCTGGAAGGGGTCAAAGCCCGGGTCGCGCCCATCCTCTATATGGAAGGGGCCTGCGGCGTGCGTCTGAAGGCCGACGACGACGTGTCGGAGATCTTTAAAAATGGTCGCGCCTCTATCTCGCTGGGCTATATCGGCATTCACGAAACCATTAACGCCCTGTTCGGCGACCAGCACGTCTACGACAGCGAGGCCCTGCGGGCGAAAGGCATCGCTATCGTCCAGCGTCTGCGCGACGCGGTGGATCAATGGAAAGAGGAAACCGGCTACGGATTCAGCCTCTACAGCACCCCGAGCGAGAACCTGTGCGACCGCTTCTGCCGCCTGGATACCGCCGAGTTTGGCGTGGTGGAAGGCGTGACCGATAAAGGCTACTACACCAACAGCTTCCACCTCGACGTGGAGAAGAAGGTGAACCCGTACGACAAGATCGACTTTGAAGCAGCCTACCCCCCGGTGGCGAGCGGCGGTTTTATCTGTTACGGCGAGTATCCGAACATTCAGCACAACCTGAAGGCGCTGGAAGACGTGTGGGATTACAGCTATCAGCATGTGCCCTATTACGGCACCAACACGCCTATCGACGAGTGCTACGAGTGCGGCTTTACCGGTGAGTTCGAATGCACCAGCAAAGGCTTCACCTGCCCGAAATGCGGTAACCACGACGCGGCTCGCGTCTCCGTGACCCGCCGCGTGTGCGGCTACCTCGGCAGCCCGGACGCGCGTCCGTTTAACGCTGGCAAGCAGGAAGAGGTGAAGCGCCGGGTTAAGCATTTAGGGAATGGGCAGATCGGTTAACCCTCTGCCACATTGATGCCCGGTGGCGCTGCGCTTACCGGGCCTACGGACCGCACTCTTTTGTAGGCCGGGTAAGCGCAGCGCCACCCGGCGTGGTTATACGCTATGAACTTCCATCAATACTACCCCGTCGACATCGTCAACGGTCCCGGCACCCGCTGCACCCTGTTTGTCTCCGGCTGCATTCACGAATGCCCCGGCTGCTACAACAAAAGCACCTGGCGGCTGAACTCCGGTATGCCGTTTACCAGCGAAATGGAACAGCGGATCATCGACGATCTCAACGACACGCGCATCAAACGTCAGGGGATCTCCCTCTCCGGCGGCGATCCCCTGCACCCGCAGAACGTGCCGGATATTTTGCGGCTGGTGCAGCGCATCCGCGCCGAGTGCGCAGGCAAAGATATCTGGGTGTGGACTGGCTATAAAATGGATGAGTTAAACGACGCCCAGATGCAGGTGGTGAACCTGATCAACGTGCTGATCGACGGCAAGTTTGTGCAGGATCTGAAAGATCCGATGCTTATCTGGCGCGGCAGCAGTAATCAGGTGGTGCATCATTTACGTTGAGTCTTAAAGCCGTTGATTTATATCACGATAAACGGCTGATTTTTCGCGTTTTCCCACCGCGACCACAAAAACGGTGATGAACTCATCCCTGACCTGATACACCAGCCGATAACCGGACGCTTTGAGCTTAATTTTGTAGCAGTCCGGTAAGTCATGGAGCCTGGCAGACTCAATCCGCGGGTTGGACAGTACGACCTTGAGCCTCTTTTTAAACTGAGACTTAACGGTCTCACCCAGCTTCTGCCACTCCTTTAGCGCACGCGGATCGAATTCCAGCTCATAAGTCATCCAGACTAACCTTGATGCCTTTTTGCGGATCCGCCAGCCGTTCCCTGACCGTCCTGATCAGTTCATCTTCGCTGTCGCTCACCGTCACGGTTTTGACCGGCATACGGCCATTTTCGGCGACATACTGGAACAGAAGCCGGACAGCTTCCGTCGGGGTAATATTCAGTTTTTCCAGCACGGCATAAGCCTCGTTTTTGAGTTTGTCATCCAGACGGACGTTAAGCGTGGCCATTATGCCTCCGGTAAACGTGAAATTGTAATGCAGTTTAGCATTACATTCGCATTACATCGAATTCTGGATAGCACCTCTCAAAACCTGCTCAAACACTCCATCGCCACGGTTTTAAACTCGTCGAAGTCCTGGCAGCCGCACAGCCGGGTCATCGCCCGTTCGCGCAGGAAGGTGACGAAGATATCGTAGATCGCCATCGCCTCCTCATATTCGCTTTTACTGATCGCCAGCAGGAAGATGACGTGCGCGGTGTCGTCGCCCCACGGAATACCCTGCGGGGCCAGCACGGTGTAGACCACGGTTTTTTGCGCCAGCAAGCCGAGGGAGTGCGGCAGGGCGATACCGTCGCCGAGCAGGGTGCTGACGATGGCTTCACGCTCCACCACCGAGTCGAGAAACTCCGCGTCAACAAACCCCTCCTCCTGTAGCTGGCCGCACAGCTCGCGGAACAGCGTCTGCTGGTCGATGGGACGATCGATAACGCGAAAATGGCTGGCGTCGAAGAACTTCTCCAGCATCCACGGGCGGGTTCTGTCCACCAGCACCAGCTTGCCGATCTGCTCCAGTTGATAGTCGGTGGGGAACGGGGCGATCATCACCACCGGCTTGGCTTTTTCCGCGATCCGCGCGGTGGAAATCACGAAATCTTCGCTGATGCTTTCGCACTGCTCGTACTCGCGCAGCGTCAGGGTGCGCGTCACCTCGATTTGCGGATACTTGCGCTGCAGTACCGCCTCGATCATCCGCACCATGGCGTTGCCCGCGTCGCAGACCAGCAGCACCCGCGGCTGGCGCTGGTAGCCAATGTTGTAGTGGCGCTCCAGCCCGACGCCGATGTGCAGCACCAGGAAACCAATCTCGTTTTCGCTGATGGCATAGGGCGTATATTTGCCCCAGCTCGACACCGCCGCCAGCGTCATATCCCACGCCATCGGGTAGTGCTGCTTGATGTTATCCAGCAGCGGATTGGGGATCATGATCTGATAGCGCACCCGGGTGATCATGGTCTTTATGTGGGTCAGCAGATCCGCGTGCAGCTGGGTGTCGTCGAGCAGGTTGTAGTTAAAGTGGGTGTTGATATAGCGCAGGATGTAGTTCACCAGCGCCTCTTCATCGTCGGCGTTGATGGCGCTGGGGGAGATCTCCTGCACCTGGCGCGCGGCGATATGCACCCCCAGCCAGGTCTCTTCCGCGGGAGAAAGGGTCTTATCCGCCAGCCGGGCGATGGCGCTGGCGATATCCCGTGCGGCATCGCGCACGTTCTCAGCCACCTCTTCGGCGTTAAATTCCGGCAGCGGATAGCCTTCGCTGATGCGTCGCACCGTCACCGCGCCATAGAGGCGCAAAAACAGCTCGCCCTCATCGGTCAGGCGAATGTGATGACGGGTAAAGGTCTCATGCAGCACGGCGGCGAGCTGTTCCGGCACGCCCGCGTTGAGCGCCACTTCCGTGACCAGCGGATTGAGGTTGTCCTGCTGCGCCAGCTGCCACAGCAGATCGGTCAGGCAGGCGCGGATCGCCATCTCGCTGCCAAACAGCTTCATGCCGTGGCGTGGTCGGGTCTCCAGAGTCAGGCGATAGCGGTGAAACCACTCGCGCACCTCCGCCATGTCGCTCTGCAGCGTGGCGCGGCTGACGAACCACTCGTCGGCCAGATCTTCCAGCTTGAGGGAGAACGCCGAGGTGAGAAAGCGCACCACCAGGTAGTGCACCCGCTCCGGGCCCGTGCGCGGGATCCGCAGCGTCCGCGGATGAGAATCCTGCAGCTGCTGGTAGCGGGCCTGATCGTCAATTTTCAATTGATAGCCGTTCCCGCGGCTGAGGATAAACTGCGCCCCGTTGCCCGCCAGCAGCGCATTGAGCGCGGTAATGTCCGCCCGGACGGTGCGTGTGGATACCGACAACCGTTGCGCCAGTTCGTCCTGCGGCAGCGTTTCGTTTTGCAACATCTCAAACAGTTGCGCTAAACGTTGGTTGGGAAATCGCACGGGGTTGTCCTCTTACAGCTTAGGGTGAAATGACCATCTGGGATGGGCTGCCGACCGGAGTATAGTCGGGCTCGAAGCTCAGCTTGCCGTCCTGCGCTACGCGGAAACGGGTGATGTTGTCGCTGCGCTGGTTCATGACGTACAGCCAGCGCCCCTGTTTATCCAGCGTCAGGGTGCGTGGATAATCGCCGCGCGTCCAGATATCGTCCTGATGCGTCAGCGTGCCCTCCGCCGTTACGGTAAAGTGCCCGATGCTGTTATGCAAACGGTTAGCCACATACAGCTGTTTACCATCGGCGCTTAACGCCAACCCGGCGGCAAAACTGGTGCCTTTGTAACCGTCTGGCAGCGCAGAGACCGTTTTGCCCTCTTTCAGGGTGCCGCTGGCCTCCACGACATAATGGGTCAGCGTAGACGCCTCTTCGTTAATCAGCCACAGGGCATCCCCTTTTGGCGTAAAGACGAAGTGGCGCGGCCCTGCCCCTTTCGAGGAGGCGCTGATAAACGGCGGATCGTTCGGGGTCAGCTTGCCGCTTCGATCGTCAAAGCGGTACTGGTAGATGCGATCCAGCCCCAGATCGGTGGAAAACACGTACTTGCCGCTCGGATCGGCGGCGATCATGTGCGCGTGGGGGCCGTTGTGATCGCTGATGGCAAAGCTGCCCTCAACTGCGGCTTCCGGTTTTGCTGCGCCCGGCTCACCCTGATCCTGATGCTTGTCCGTGGCGTCACCCAGGCTGCCGTCGGCCTTGATCGGCAGAACGGCAATCGATCCGCTGACGTAGTTCGCCACCAGCAGGTGCTGGCCGTTCGGCGTCAGGGAGAGATATACCGGCCCTGCGCCGCCGGACGCCACCTGATTGAGCTCGCTCAGCTCGCCGTTATCGCCCACCCGCAGCGCCTGCACCACGCCCTGCTCCACTTCGCTTGCCAGGTAGAGCGTTTTGCCGTCCTGCGACACAGTTAGCTGCGCGGCATTCGGCAGTTTGCTCACCAGCGTTTTTTTGGCGAGCGCGCCGGATTGCGGATCAACGGTAAAGCGGTACAGCCCCTCGCCGTTGGGGTTGTAGGTGCCCACCCAGGCGTACTGGGTCTGGGCGACAGCGGCGGTAGCAAGTAAAGAGAGTGAAGCGACAAGCAGGTTACGGGTGTGCATGGTGGCTCCTTCGGGTGTGTGCGTTGTAGGTTTTACTTCACCAGCTTCTTCGTCATCGCCAGCAGGGTACGCACGTCTTCCGGGCGCGTATCGCCGCTGGCTTTGTCGATAATCGAGCTGTAGATGTGCGGGATGATCTTGCTTACGCCCGCGTCGAGGGCGATCTGCAGGATCTCTTCATAATTTTCCAGATCGATTCCCCCGGTCGGCTCCAGCCAGAAGTCGTGACGGGCGCAGGCTTCCGCCACCGCTTTATACTCGTCACGGCACTTGAGGCCGCCCATCGGGAAGTATTTGATGGAGCTGCCGCCGAAATCTTTCAGCAGGGCAATCGCAGTTTCAACCGGCACGATGCCGTCCGGCGCGTTGCTGCTCAGCGGGCCGGTGGAGATTTTCACCATCCCGACGGTGCCGGTCGGGGAGACCAGACCGTTGACCACGGAGTCGTTCTGCCCGAGCAGCGCGCGGCTGGTGGCGACGCCGGTAAAGACCTGGTTGACGTGCTGCGGCTGCACCTGACGGGAGATTTCGCTCACCATCGCCGACTGGTTCGGATCGCCCGCCCCCAGCCCTACGGAGAGCGCGTTATCAATCAGGGCGGCATATTCACGCATATCGGCGACGGCGCTGTCCACGTCCGGGTAATTTTTGGAGAGCACACCCACCAGCACATGACCTTCCGCCGCCTCGTAAATGGCGCTGGCGTTGGCTTTCGAGCCTGCCAGCACGTTCAGGCAGACGCGGTCACGGTAAAAATTGGGGGTCAGTTTCATGCTTTTTTCTCCTGGCCTAATACTTCGCTAATACGGCGGTAGACGATATTCAGTTGGTCTGCACTGACGCTGCGCACGTCCGCTTCGATGATCCCTTCGTTGGCTTTGTAACCGCGGAAGTAAATGGCGTATTCGCCCTGTTTCAGGGCATGCACCAGATCGCCGGTGCCGACGCCGGTGGTGGCTTCGTCAAACTTAATTTCGGTACGGGCGATATCGCGACCCGCGCTGTCCCAGACCACGCGTGCCGTCACGCCATTGAGGGTGTTGAGCGCGTCGATAAACGGCGTCATCTTCGCCACCATTTCCGCCCCACTCTCTTTGGTCGCTGTCAGGTAGTGTTCGATGGCGCAGGTCAGGCCAAGGATGCCCTCTTTACCCACCTTCATCGCCCGGCCAATGCCCGCCGTCTGGCGCTTCACCCACTCAACGTACTGGGTCTTGCCGATCACCAGCCCGCTGGTGGGCCCTTCGATCGCCTTCGCGCCGCTGTAGATCACCAGATCGGCGCCGGATCGGTAGTAGGTATGGAGATCTTCTTCCGCTGCCGCATCGACGATCAGCGGCAGATCGTGTTTACGCGCCACCACCGCCGCCTGCTCAACGCTGAGCATGCTTTTCTGCACGCAGTGGTGAGATTTGATGTACATGATCGCCGCGGTACGCGGAGTGATCGCCGCCGCCAGCTGATCGGCAGAACATTCGTTGGCGTAGCCCGCTTCCACCAGCTTGCCGCCGCCCAGCGCCACCATGGTGCCCACCGGGGCGCCAAAGTTCACGTTGTGGCCTTTCGGCAGGACGATCTCGTTGTTCTCAATCGGGGTGACGTGCAGGTTTTCCAGCAGCCAGTCGCTGTCTTTCACCAGCACCGCCGCCACGGACTGGGCGATACCTGCCGAGGCGCATGAGACGACGGTCGCCCCTTCCACATCCAGCAGCTTCGCGATGTATTCACCGGTTTTGTTGACCAGATTCTTCATCTCGAAGTACTGGTTCATGCCGTCCATCGCCGCCTGCACCACTTCCGGGCGCGGGGTGGAGACGCCGAGCGCGGTCATGCGGCCGGAGGTGTTAATCACCTGTTTTAAATTGTATTTTTCAAAAATTGAAGGCATGTTCCGTGCTCCCTTGTTCGGTCATGTAGCCCTTGCCCGCGCGGATCGCGGCAAGCGGCACCAGAATGTGTTCAGCCTGCAGGCTGTCGTTTTCAGCATCCGTCAGCACCGTCGGCTGGCGTTTAACCGTGAACAGCGTCAGGTCGGCGTCGAGGCCCGGCTGAATGCGGCCTTTGCGGGTCAGGCGCAGGCCGTCGGCGGCGTTGGCGGTGACGCACTCAATCACCTGCGGCAACGACATGCCGATGGCAAGAAACTTCGACATCACGCTCGCCAGCGAGCCGACCGGGCCGTTAATGCGGTTGCGGCAGTAGATATCCGAGCTGATGGTGTGCGGCAGAATGCCCATCGCGATGGCCCGTTTCGCCACCTCAAAGCTGAAGCTCGCCGTGCCATGGCCGACGTCCAGGCGCACGCCGCGCTTCAGCGCAGAGGTAATGGAGGCGCGCAGCTCGCCGGAGGGCGTCAGAATGCGGTTGGGTTTGCCGTTGTAGCAGTGGGTGATGATGTCGCCGGAGCTCAGCAGCTCGGCAATTTCGTCGAGGTTCGGCGGGTTGTTGCCGATGTGCACCATCAGCGGCAGGTCGCCGTTCTCTTTCTGGATGGCTTTCGCGCGCTCCAGCGGCGTAATGCCGTTTTCGCCCACCACGCTGCTGCTCATGCGTGCCTTCAGGCCGACGATAAAATCGGGGTGGCGCTTCACCGCCTGTTTCACAGCATCGGCATCAATATTCGCCATATTGGCCAGCTCGTTCTGGGCAATCAGCCCCACGCGGGAGATGTTCAGCAGGGCAAAGACCTCGGTAGAGGCTTTGCGGGTGATGTCATAGAAATCGTCCACGTCGTCGGCCCCGGTGCTGCCCGCGTCCACCACGGTGGTAACGCCGGTGGCAATGCCGACGCTGTCCGGCTCGTCGTGGTAGATCGGGGAGTTCGGGTAGCAGTGGACGTGGGAGTCAATCCAGCCTGCGCTGACGAATACGTTGCCGTTCAGCTCAACCGTTTTGCTGGCGGGAGCGTCAATGTCGCCCAGCGCCGCGATCTTCCCGTCCTGGATGGCGATATCGGTCAGGGTATCGTCGGTAAGGCGCGCACGGCGCAGGAGTAAATCAAACATGGGGTTCTCCTGATAAGGCGGGCGCCGGAGCGCCCGCGGGTATTAAAGGGCGACCGGGAACAGCCAGCCCAACAGCATTGCGCCGAGGATCGCACCGCCGGTAATCGGCTTCTGCCAGATGTAGAACAGCAGTGCGCCCAACAGGGAACCGATGCCGATAGGAATCGACGCGGTCATGGCGCTGAGGATAATCAACGGCCCGAGGAAGCGGCCAGAGGCGTTACCCGCGCCCATCATCACGTCCGCCCCGTAGGTAGAGTTGCTCTGGTTGATGGTGAACTTACGCGCCAGGATGATGATGTAACCGATCGCCAGGCCAATAATCAGGCCGGTCGCCAGCGAGGCGATAAAGTTGGTCACCGGGAACATGATGCCCGCCCCCAGCAGCAGCGCCGGAACGCCTAAGCCAACGCCGGTCTGGATCGCGCCGCCGATGTCGAGGATCCCCACCAGGGAACCTTCAATAATACGGGCGAACAGGAAGCTGGCACCGAACGCCGCCACTGCGCCGTAGGCCCCGGTGTCGATGCCCGCTTTCAGCATCGCCACGAAGGCCACTTCGTTAAAGGCACCGATGCCGTAGAGGTAGTACATGTGCGTCCCGGCAAACACGCCGGAGGAGAGCAGGCCAACGAAGATCGGGAACGACCAGTCGGCATACCAAAAACCTTTATTCTGTTCCATGTAGAGGCTCCTGTTACTTGCCGCTGAGCGAGTTGTGGATCATGTCGAGCCAGTTCGGCACGGTCAGATGGAAGGATTCGATCATCTTCATGTCGAAGCCGCGGAAGAAGCCGCTCAGCACGAACAGCAATACGATGGCGACCATCATCACTTTGGTGACGTGGTTCCAGCCGCTCTCTTCTACGCCTTTACCGATCAGGATCCCCAGCACCAGACCCGGTACGGCGTTGCCCATGATCAGCTGTGCCGCGCCGCCAAAGACGGTGGCCCAGAAGCCCGATTTTTTACCCGCGTCGATGGCCGCCAGCCAGAAGATCACCGGCATCACGGTGTTCACCAGCAGGTTCGCGGCAGGCACCAGCACCTTCACGGCGGTGACCTGAAGGGCAGCAGGAACGGACGACGCGGTAAGATTGAGGAAGGTGACGACGATCATGCCGATCACGCCGCAGGCAATAGCCATTTTGCGCGGATCGTGCAGCGTCTCGCCGACGTTGCGGTTTTTGATCATCAGCGCCGCGGCACCCCAGTTCGGGATGATGCGGTGGTCAACGTCCTGAGTGAAGGAACCCGCTGCTACCGACGAGGCCCAGGCGTTGAAGAAGAAGCCTAACCCAAAGGAGAAGTGAGACGCCGGGTCTCCCTCACAGGAGTTCAGCTCCCCCAACGTACGAAACGCGCCCATACCCTGTGTGGTAGGCGCATGAAACATGCGTGCAGCCCCGGCGCCCACGCCGACGCCAACCAGGCCGCCGATGATGAGCGATTTTATTAAAATTATCAGGAACATTCGTCTGCCCTATTTAGTAAGAATCAGCGTTGCGTAACAAAGTCCACCCGGTCGAGATTGATGGCAGTCACGTTGACGGTCACGTCCAGCTCCACGCTGTAGGTGCGTCTTTCCCGGCGCAAAAAGAAGAACAGAAACGCCTCTTTACGCACCGCTTCTTGCGCCTGAACAACCTGCACATCCTGTGGCTCAATACGCAGTAAGATATGCGGCGATGCTTTCATCACCGCGGCCTGAACCTGGTTCAGCGCGTCGGCAAAGGCGCGCGCTTTGGCGTCACCTTTGCCCTTCACTCTCACCGTGGTGGTGAACTGTTCTTTCATGCTTATGCGCCGTGCTTCTTCTGCCACGCCTGTACCAGACGCTCGCCCAGCTCTTCTTTATCCATAAAGCCAAAGCCCAGCACGTTGCAGCCTTCGTTGATGGCGGTGACGCCCTCTTCCACGGAGCGCATGCCGTATTTCGCTTTGTAGCCATATTTGGTTTGCGCGGTGATAGCACCCGCGCCGCCGCTGCCGCAGAAGGAGATGCCGAAGGTGGCGTTTTCCGCTTTCATTACGTCACCGAGCTTCATATCGGCGGCCATGCCCGGCACAACCACCGCGCGTCCACCGGCTTTTTCCACACCGGCAGCCACTTTCTGACCTTTGCCCAGGCGATCGCCAATCACGACTGTAATCTGTTCCATGTGTTGCTCCTTAAAGGTTGTCTTTCGCGACTTCAAAGTGAACGGAGAGCAGCCAGGCTTCTTCATCAGGAAGGTTGCCAAACTGCGCGACCACTTCACGGGCAAGCCGCATTGATTCAGGGGAAATTTCGTCGAACAGGTCAGCCTCGACCTCCGGCAGCGGCTCGCCGGTCACTGACCGGTGCGCCATGGCGCGAACGTGGGAGGTCAGCATCTGCTCCTGAACGGCATTGGGGATAATGTGGTGATGGCTAAGCAGCGTGAACGTCTGCTTGAGCATGGTGTCGGCCAGCTGTTCAGTTTGTGCCGCCTGGTCTCCAGTGTCGTTTATTACCGTTCCGTTAATCACTCGTCTTACCCCGTTATTGGCTCTGGAATAAAACTAACCCTGGCTGTTGCGGGTTTGTAGCGAGTTGTTTTCCACTTCGAAGTGGAAAGGAGAGCGGCGCCAGTGATCTGTGCCACATAATTGGCCTGAATGATGATATTTCACTGGATTTACGTGATGAATATCACGCTGCTGAGCGGGTAAAACGGCGTTGTGGAAGTGAAAAAGTTTACGAGCAGGCACGTAGAAATGTGAGCTGGATAAGGTTTTCTTATGCGGATTGGGTAGAGTGGCCGTGGGTGCTTGAGACTGACCATCTCATGCATGGGACGGGAAGTGGAAAGCCCCACCTGAATAAAAATCAGGGATGGGGCCCGAAACGACACGTCCTGACACGTGAAGTTCGCTGCCTTACCCGCTTAAGAAGCAAGGAGGCATCCATGAAAACTGCAGCTCTGGCAAGGAGTCGAGCTTATGCAGGGGGAGTGCAATCCCCCTGCATTTCATGAGTGTATCAAGGACGTACGGCTCAGGCACCCATTAACGGTATTTTTTGTGATAGGTGTTACGTGTGGTGACAAACCCATCGGCTGCCGCCTGGGCCTCTTTCACTTTGCCTTCGTTGGCCAGCTTCAGCGCGCCGTCAATCTGCCCGACCAGCGTCTCCAGACCGTGACGGTAATCTTTTATCTCCGCGCTGTCTTCCGCTTTACCTTCCAGCTTCGGCGGGGTCTCTTTTTGCGCATCTATCGCAGCAGCACGCATTTTGGTCAGGGCGCCTTTCATCTCTGCCGCATTGTCCGTTTTCTGCACCACCTTCAGGTTTTCGCTGAGGATGTCCATATTGTCTTCCAGGTCGGCAAAGACCGACGAACTCAATACCAGCGTTGAGGCTGCGAGGATGGCTAACAGGTTTTTACGCATTGCTCACTTCCTTTTTTATTATCAAAAAAAAGCGCACCGAAGTGCGCCTGGGTATTACTGGCCGGCGATCTTCATCTCCGGCAACAGCACCGATCCGCACTGGATATTGCTGCGTGTCTCGATATCGTTGCCCACGGTCACGATATTGCGCCACATATCCTTTAAGTTGCCGGCGATGGTAATTTCGCTCACCGGATACTGAATCTCACCGTTTTCAACCCAGAAGCCGGACGCCCCGCGCGAGTAGTCGCCGGTGACGCCGCTGACGCCCTGGCCCATTAACTCGGTGACCACCAGCCCGGTACCCATCTCTTTCAGCATCTGCTCAAAGCTCAGGCCGCGGCCCGGGATACGCCAGTTGTGGATGCCGCCCGCATGACCGGTGCTTTGCAGCCCCAGTTTGCGCGCGGAGTAGCTGGTCAGCAGCCACTGGGTCAGGATGCCGTCTTTGATGATATCGCGACGCTCCGTACGCACGCCTTCGCTGTCGAACGGCGTGGACGCCAGCCCTTTCAGCAGGTGCGGGTGCTCTTCAATGGTCAGCCATTCCGGCAGGATTTGCGTGCCCAGCGCGTCGAGCAGGAAAGTCGACTTGCGGTATACCGCGCCACCGGCAATGGCCCCCACCAGATGGCCGAACAGCCCGGTCGCCACTTCATTGGCAAAGATCACCGGTGCTTTCATGGTAGACAGTTTTCGTGGAGCGAGGCGGGACAATGTGCGTTTTGCGCACTCCATCCCCACCCACTCCGGCGACTGCAGATCGTCCATCGCACGGCCAATGGTGTAGGCGTAATCGCGCTCCATGTCGCCGTTCTCTTCGGCGATAACGCAGCTGGAGAGCGAGTGACGGGTGGAGCTGTAGCCCTGCAGCATGCCGTGGCTGTTACCGAAGACTTTGATGCCGTAATGGCTGTTAAAGCTGCCGCCTTCGGTGTTGGTGATGCGTTTATCGGCGTTCAGGGAGGCCTGTTCCGCGCGGGCCGCGAACTCAATGGCCTCGTCAGGGGTCACTTCTGCCGGGTGGAACAGATCCAGATCCGGGGCCTCAAAAGCCAGTAATTCCCGGTCTGCGACGCCTGCGTAAGGGTCCGCAGAGGTGTAGCTGGCGATATCCAGCGCCGCCTGCACGGTACGGGCAATGGCGTCCGGGCTGAGGTCAGTAGAGGAGGCGCTGCCTTTACGGTTCTGGTGATAAACAGTAATCCCTAACGCGCCATCGCTATTAAATTCAACGGTTTCCACTTCGCCATAGCGGGTGCTGACGCTCAGGCCGGTGGTCTTGCTGACGGCGACTTCTGCCCCGTCGGATTTCGCTGACGCCAGCTCCAGAGCCATGGAGACAGCTTCTTCCAGTGCTTTACGCTGCGCTGCAACTTGTGAGATCACTTTCATCGTAAATGCCATAATGTAAGGTGTAGTTAGCTGAAGTCTATCAGAGAACCGTTTCTCAGTACGCGCCTAAACTGGTAAGATTAGCCTCTTTTTTTAAGGAGCCTGACATGACTAAGCAGCCCGAAGACTGGCTCGACGACGTTCCCGGTGATGACATCGAAGACGAAGATGATGAGATCATCTGGGTCAGTAAAAGTGAAATTAAACGCGACGCCGAAGAGTTAAAACAGCTTGGTGCGGAAATGGTAGAGCTGGGTAAAAACGCGCTGGATAAAATCCCGCTCGATCCCGATCTGCGTGCCGCCATCGAACTGGCACAGCGCATCAAGAAAGAGGGCCGTCGCCGCCAGCTTCAGTTGATTGGTAAAATGTTGCGCCAGCGTGACGTCGAGCCGATTCGCCAGGCGCTCGATAAGCTGAAAAACCGCCACAACCAGCAGGTTGCCCTGTTCCATAAGCTGGAGCAGATCCGCGATCGTCTGATTGAGAATGGCGATGACGCGCTGGCGGAGGTGCTGAACCTGTGGCCGGATGCCGACCGCCAGCAGCTGCGCACGCTTGCCCGTAACGCGAAGAAAGAGAAAGAAGGGAATAAGCCGCCGAAATCTGCGCGTCTGATCTTCCAGTATCTGCGCGAACTGGCGGAAGCCGAAGCATAGTTCGGTAACAAGCGCCGGATGGCGGCGTAAACGCCTTATCCGGCCTACAAAATCGTGCAAATCGTAGGCCCGGTAAGCGTAGCGCCACCGGGCTTTTTTTTACGCTACGGTACCGGCTTTCTTCGCCAGACCGTCCAGCAGCTTCTGATGGATCCCACCAAACCCGCCGTTGCTCATCACCAGAATGTGATCGCCCGGCTGCGCGGTTTTCACCACCATCTCCGCCAGCGTATCCACGTCGGCACTCCAGTGCGCCGGTTGAATGCAGGCGTCCGCCACTTCCGCGACCTGCCACGGAATATGCTGCGGCTGCAGGAGGAAGACTTCATCCGCACGGCCTAACGACGGGGCGAGATCGTCTTTGCAGATGCCCATCTTCATGGTGTTAGAGCGCGGTTCCAGGACGGCCAGAATGCGTGCCGTACCGCCCACTTTGCCGCGCAGCGCCGCCAGGGTCGCGAGGATCGCCGTCGGGTGGTGGGCAAAATCGTCATACACCGTCGCGCCGTTCGCTTCACCGCGCAGTTCAAGACGGCGACGGGCGTTGATGAAAGATCCCAGCGCATTTGCCGCATCGGCAGGCAGCACGCCCACATGACGGGCCGCGGCAATCGCCATCAGGCCGTTATGCATGTTGTGTTCGCCCACCAGCGCCCAGTGCACTTCCCCGACCTTTTCGCCATCCAGCAGCACTTCCCACTGGGAGGCATCGTTGGTCAGCTTTTTCGCCTGCCAGTGGCCCTGCTCGCCCACCAGCTCCTGCTCGCTCCAGCAACCCATCGCCATGGTCTGCTTCAGGTTGACGTCGTTTTCCGGCAGGATGATGCGTCCCTGGCCCGGCACGATGCGCACCAGGTGGTGGAACTGTTTCTGAATCGCTTTCAGGTCGTCAAAGATGTCCGCATGATCGAACTCAAGGTTGTTGAGGATCAGCGTCCGCGGGCAGTAATGAACAAATTTAGAGCGCTTGTCAAAGAAGGCGCAGTCGTATTCGTCCGCTTCAATGACAAAGAACGGGCTGTCGCCCAGGCGGGCAGAAACCTCGAAATTGCCCGGTACGCCGCCGATCACAAAGCCCGGCTGGTAGCCGCAGGCCTCGAGGATCCAGGTCGCCATACCGGCGGTGGTGGTTTTGCCGTGGGTACCGGCAACGGCGACAACCCAGCGGTCGCGCAGCACAAAGTCGTGCAGCCACTGCGGGCCCGACATGTAGGGAATATTCCTTTCCAGCACCGCTTCCACGCAGGGATTACCGCGGGTCATGGCGTTGCCGATAATCACCAGATCCGGCTGCGGATCGAGCTGGCTGGCGTCGTAACCCTGAATAAGATCGATGCCCTGGTTTTCCAGCAGCGTGCTCATGGGCGGATACACATTGGCGTCCGAACCTGTCACTTCATGGCCAAGAGCGCGCGCCAGCATAGCCAGGCCGCCCATGAAAGTGCCACAAATCCCCAATATATGAATGCGCATACGTCACTATCCTTCTTCAATGTGGCGCACATTTTACGCATATGTCAGCAGCAGAGAAACGCATTTCAGGAAAATCTGTAGTTAGCTGGCGCGATTCACCTCTGCGCTAAGATTTGAAAGTTTGTTAAGATTGTTGGGCATCAACAACTTTACTCAACATCCAATGCAGGGAAGGTGTTATGAAAACGTTAGGTGAATTTATTGTCGAAAAGCAGCACGAGTTCTCGCATGCTACCGGTGAACTCACTGCTTTGTTGTCGGCAATAAAGCTGGGCGCCAAGATCATCCATCGCGATATCAACAAGGCCGGGCTGGTCGATATCCTGGGTGCCAGCGGTGCTGAAAACGTGCAGGGCGAAGTTCAACAGAAACTCGATCTGTTCGCGAACGAAAAACTGAAAGCTGCACTGCGCGCACGCGACATCGTTGCGGGGATCGCCTCTGAAGAAGAAGACGAAATCGTGGTCTTTGAAGGGTGTGAACACGCTAAGTATGTCGTACTGATGGATCCTCTGGATGGCTCCTCCAACATCGACGTTAACGTCTCTGTCGGCACGATTTTCTCCATTTACCGTCGCGTCACCCCTGTCGGCACCCCGGTAACCGAAGAAGATTTCCTGCAGCCGGGCAACAAGCAGGTTGCAGCGGGCTATGTGGTTTACGGCTCCTCCACCATGCTGGTCTACACCACCGGCTGCGGCGTGCACGCCTTTACCTACGATCCGTCGCTGGGCGTGTTCTGCCTGTGCCAGGAGCGCATGCGCTACCCGCAGAAAGGCAGCACCTACTCCATCAACGAAGGGAACTACATTAAATTCCCGGCGGGCGTGAAGAAATACATCAAATTCTGCCAGGAAGAGGATAAAGCGACCCAGCGTCCTTATACCTCGCGTTATATCGGCTCCCTGGTGGCGGACTTCCACCGCAACCTGCTGAAAGGTGGGATCTACCTCTACCCAAGCACCGCCAGCCACCCGGAAGGCAAGCTGCGCCTGCTGTACGAGTGCAACCCGATGGCCTTCCTCGCCGAGCAGGCGGGCGGTAAAGCCAGCGACGGCAAGGAGCGGATCATGGATATCATCCCTGAGAGTCTGCACCAGCGCCGTTCGTTCTTCGTCGGCAACGACCATATGGTGGAAGACGTTGAACGCTTGATCCGTGAATATCCGGATGCCTGATTTTTGATGTTGACCAAAAGGGGCCGTTCGGCCCCTTTTATTTTTCCCGCTATTTATACCTTTGTCGGTATAACACTATATAAAAATGCTGCTGTAACCCGCTGAACCAATCCGTCATCATTACGGCGTTCAAATAGTGTTCAATGGAAATCAGCCGATATGAAAAACCTCTCTCGCTCATCCACGGGAATCGACCTCAATCTGATTCCGGTCTTTATTGAAGTCGTCCGGTGCGGGAGCATGGCCAAAGCCTCCTTACGTCTGGATATGTCCAGACCCGCCGTGAGCCTGGCGCTGAAACGCTTTGGGATGCTTTTTGATGAGCCGCTGTTTACCCGCAAGGGCCTGTTTCTTGAGCCAACGCCTTATGCGCTGCATTTGACCGCCGAGATGGAAAAGCTGCTGGGTTTGATCCATGACCATATCGCCAGCGCCCCATCCCGAGGAGAGAGCATTCCGACGCCGGGAGCGGCGCCGGACTGTGATAATACTATGCCTGTTGCATCGACAGTTTAAACGACGACATCGCCTCGATCAGCTCCCGTGACTGTTCCTCCAGCGAGCGCGTCGCGGCGGAAGACTGCTGGACCAGCGCCGCGTTTTGTTGCGCGGTTTCGTCCATCTGATTGACCGCAATATTCACCTGCTCAATCCCCCGGCTCTGCTCGTGCGATGCGTTAGCAATCTCCCGCATCAGGCGGGTCATGCGCATCACCTCGGTGGCGATCTCATCCATGGTTTCCCCCGCCTGCTGGGCCAGCTCGCTGCCTTCGCTGACGTGTGACTGCGAATCGCTAATCAGGGTGCGGATCTCTTTTGCCGCATCGGCGCTGCGGCTGGCGAGGATACGTACCTCACCGGCCACCACCGCAAAACCACGTCCCTGCTCGCCCGCGCGGGCGGCTTCCACCGAGGCGTTCAGCGCCAGAATGTTGGTCTGGAAGGCAATCCCGTCGATAACGCTGAGAATATCGGCGATACGGTCAGAACTGCCGGAGATGTCGCGCATCTTCTCAATCACGTAGCACACCATTTCGCTGCCGCGGTCAGCGGTATCCGACATGGTCTTCGCCACCTGGTGCGCCTGCTCGGCGTTATGGGCGTTCTGTTTTACCGTGGCGGTAAGCTCTTCCATGCTGGCCGCGGTCTGCTCCAGAGAGGTCGCGGTCGACTCGGTGCGCTGGGCCAGGTGCATGTTGCCGGCGGTCAGCTCCCGGCTGCCGGTATCGATCTGGGAGCTGGCATCGCGCACGCGCAGCACCGAGCCCATCAGCGACTGACGCATCTCCTCGATGGCGGCATTCAGGCGGTTAAACTCCTGGCTGGCCGGTGCGGTCAGGGCGTGGGTCAGATCCCCGGCGGCCACGTGCTCAAGCTGGGCGATGGAGGCCGAAAGGGGCTTGAGCAGCATATGACGCAGCGCCAGCCAGGCCAGCACAATGATGCCTGCGGTCAGCAATGCGGCAACGATAATCAGCAGCATCACCCGCTCTTTACTGGCCTGCACCGCCGCCACTTCGGCTTTGCCGCGGGTGTCGCTCCAGGTCTGGAAGGCCTGCATGTCGTTATCAAACTGACGCGCCACCGGCACCAGGCGATTCTCCAGCAGATCGTAATAGGCATCGGCGCTCTGCTCTATCAGGGCGTTTTGCATCGGCACGATCCCCTGCTCGTTATAGGCCGCGAGGCTCGCCGCCACCTTCTTCAGCAGCGCCTCGCCTTCGGGATCGTTCACCCCGCCATCGATCACGTGTTTCAGCGTGGTTTGTGCCTGGGTGATTTCGTCATTGATGTTTTTCACCGATTTCGCGGCATCATCCAGCAGGCCCACCTCCATCATACGCACGGCCTGGCCCGCTTCATTACGCGCGCGCAGGATCAGGGTGTAGCCCGAGTTGAGCTGCACCAGCTGTTCACCCTGAAGGTGATTAATGCGCTGCAGGGAAGAGGAACTTTGCGTGAGGGCATAAATGCCGATACCGCTGACAAGCAGCAGCAGGAGGGTCATGACGGCCAGTAACGAAAGCAAGCCGGTACGAATCGATAGCGTTTTCAGCATGATGTAATTTCCGGTAGCGAGATAAATCTGGACAGAATTAAGGGTTATCGGCCGCTACCGGAAAAGATTTAGACTGTTCGCAAATTCAGCGAGTTATCACTTGATGGTCGTGGTACTCACCCGGGTAACAGGCGAGCTCTGGCGATTCTCCCACAGTACCGTCAGCCCGCGCTGCAGGGCGATAAAGATGAACAGCAGAATGCCAATCGCAATCTTGGTCCACCACGAACTGAGGGTGCCGTCGAAGTTGATATAGGTCTGGATCAGCCCCTGGATCGCCACCCCAAACAGCGTGCCCAGCACCGTGCCGACCCCGCCGCTCAGCAGCGTACCGCCAATCACCACCGAGGCAATGGCGTCCAGCTCCACGCCCACCCCTGCTAGGGCGTAGCCTGCCTGGGTATAGATGGAGAAGACGATCCCCGCCAGCGTCGCCAGCCCGGTGGAGAGCATGTAGATGCGGATGGTGGTGCTGCGGGTGGAGATGCCCATCAGGTTGGCGGAGGTCGCGCTGCCGCCGATGGCGTATACCTCGTTGCCAAAACGGGTGCGGTGGGCAAGGAAGATGCCGATCACCACCACCCCCAGCATCACCAGCCCGAGAATGCTCAGGCGGCCACCGCCGGGGATTTTCCACGCCAGGCTGGAGAGAGTGTCATACACCGGATGGTTAATCGGGATCGACTCCTCAGAGACCAGATAGCTGACGCCGCGCAGGAAGAACATCCCGGCGAGGGTGATAATAAACGCCGGGATCTTCAGGGCGTCGATCAGCAGCCCCATAAAGGCCCCGAAGGCGCAGCCCATCACCAGCACCAGCGGGAAGGCCAGCAGCGGGGAGATCCCCCAGTAGCCGATCGCTTTCGCCAGGAAGACGCCGGTAAAGGCGATCACCGACCCGACGGAGAGGTCGATCCCACCGGAGAGGATCACAAAGGTCATGCCGACGGCGATGATCCCGAGGAAGGCGTTATCGGTCAGGATGTTGCAGATCACCCGCGTCGAGGCAAAGCCGGGGAATTGCGTCAGGCAGTAGAGATAGCCCAGCACAAACACGCCCAGGGTGATCATTAGCGGTAAATTACGTTTTATCATGGCCACGCATCCCCTTAATAAGACTGATAAAGCGCGGCGACTGGACGATCAGCACGCAGAGCACCACCACCGCTTTCACCACCTGGTTAAGCTCCGGCGGGAAACCGGACAGCAGGATCCCGGTGTTCATCCCCTGGATAATCAGCGCGCCAATCACCGACAGCAGCAGGTTGAAGCGCCCGCCCATCAGCGACCCGCCGCCGATCACCACCGCGAGAATGGCATCCAGCTCCAGCCACAGGCCAGCGTTGTTGGCATCCGCCCCGCGAATATCCGCGGCAACGATAATCCCGGCAATCGCGGCGCACACCCCGCTTAAGACGTAGGTCAGCATCACCATCAGGCGGGTGCTGACCCCGGCGTTTTTCGCGGCGCGAATGTTGATCCCCACCGCTTCAATAAACATCCCGAGGGCGGTTTTACGGGTGAAGAGCCAGAAGGCAATCAGGGTCACCACCACGATGATCACCGGCGTCGGGAAGAACAGCAGCGAGCCGCTGCCGATCCACGCCAGGCTGGGGGCGTTGAAGGTGACGATCTGCCCGGAGGTGATCAGCTGCGCCACCCCGCGTCCGGCCACCATTAAAATCAGGGTGGCGACGAAGGGCTGTATTTTTAGGATCGCTACCAGGATGCCGTTCCACAGCCCGGCCAGCACGCCGGTGCCCAGGGTCACCAGCAGCACCACCGGCAGGCTGTGTCCGGCCACGGTCATCGAGGCCGCGGTGGCACCCGCAATGGCCATCACCGCCCCGACCGACAGGTCGATACCGCCGGTGGCGATCACCAGGGTCATGCCAATCGCCAGCAGCGCCACCGGGGCGGCGCGATTCAGGATATCAATCGGGCTGCCGAACAGGCGGCCATCCTGGAGGATAATCTGATAAAAATGGGGCGATACGAGGCTATCCACCAGCAGCACCAGCACCAGGGCAATGATTTGCGGCGTGCCGGTGGGCCAGCTGAAGCGGCGCTTCGGCTCGCCGGTCTGAGAGAGTGAACGTGACATCACGATGTACTCCTTATGCCGCAATGGCGTTCATAATTGCCGGAACGGAGAGGGCATCCAGCGGGATCTCGGCCACCTGCTGTCGGTCGCGCATGATGATCACGCGATCCGCATAGCCCACCAGCTCCTCCAGCTCCGAGGAGATAACCAGCAGCGCCAGGCCGTCGGCGCAGAGGGTTTCGATCAGGCGGATGATCTCCGCGTGCGCCCCCACGTCGATACCACGCGTCGGCTCGTCGAGGATCAGGAACTGCGGTTTGGTCAGCAGCCAGCGCGACAGCAGCACCTTCTGCTGGTTGCCACCGGAGAGAAACTCGATCGGCTGTTCCGCGCTTGGGGTGCGGATCCCCAACTGGCGAATAAAGCGTTCGGCAATGGCGTTCTGCTCTTTACGCGGAATAGGCCGCAGCCAGCCGCGCTGGGCCTGCAGGGCCAGAATGATGTTTTCGCGCACCGAGGCCGCGGCAATAATCCCGTCGGTTTTCCTGTCTTCCGGGCAGAAGCCAATCCCAAGGCTGGAGGCCTGATGCGGAGAGCGCAGCGCCTGGGGTTTGCCTTTGATCAGGGCGCTGCCGGTATCGGCCGGCTTGATGCCGAAGATCACCTCGGCGGTTTCGGTACGGCCGGAGCCTAACAGCCCCGCCAGACCAACAATCTCGCCGGGACGTACTTCAAGGTTAAAGGGGGCAATGGTGCCCTTCCTGCCGTAATCCTTGAATGCTGCAATGGGTTTCTCGCTGAGCAGGGTGCGGCCCGCACGTTGCAGGGCGTTGGTCTCCAGCTCGCGGCCCAGCATCATTTTGACCAGCTCGATTTGCGGCAACTCGCGGGTATTGCGGCAGCCGACAAAGCTGCCGTTACGGAGGACGGTAATGCGGTCGCTAACGGCATAGACCTGATCGAGGAAGTGGGTGACGAAAATCAGGCTCACCCCCTGATCGCGCAGCTGGCGCATCAGGGTGAAGAGCATCTCCACCTCCTGGGTATCCAGGCTGGCGGTGGGTTCGTCGAGGATCAGCACTTTGGCGGAGAGGTCGATGGCGCGGCAGATAGCGACGATCTGCTGCATCGCCACGGAAAAACGGTTCAGCGGTTCGCGCACGTCGAGGGAGAAGCCGTAGGACTCCATCAGCCGGGTGGCGCGGGCCTCCATCTCCTTGCGGCGCAAAAAGCCAAAGCGCCTGGGCTCACGACCGATAAACAAATTATCGGCCACCGACATGTTCGGCAGCAGGTTCACTTCCTGATAGACGGTCCCGATCCCCAACTGCTGGGCATGGGCGGTATTTTTTGGCGAAATGGCCTGGCCTTCCAGCCAGATGGTGCCGCGATCGGCGTGATAGACGCCGGTCAGGGCTTTGATTAGCGTGGATTTCCCGGCGCCGTTCTCCCCCAGCAGGGCCATGATCTCGCCGCGACGCAGGCTGAAATCGACGTTATCCAGCGCTTTTACGCCGGGAAAGTACTTACTCAATCCTTCTGTGCGGAGGATTTCCTGGTGTTGGTCTGTGGTCATAATGTCGTCCCCCGGCACAACCCGTAGGCCGGGCAAGCGCAGCGCCGCCCGGCAATTCCCCTCACCCTACCCTCTCCCGGAGGGAGAGGAAAAAGGGATCAGTAGCCCATATTTTTCTTCTTCTCTAACTCTTCTTTCGCGGTATCAGGCAGGTAAAGGGTGGATTTGGTGATGGTGACTTTCTCCGGCATGGTGCCGTCTTTCTTGAATTTTTCCAGCGCGTCGAAGGCTGGGCCCGCCATGTTTGGCGTCAGCTCAACGCTGGCGTTGGCCTCTTTGTCGATCATCGCCTTATAGATATCCGGCACGCCGTCGATGGAGCCGGTCAGGATATCGGTGCCCGGTTTCAGACCTGCTTCTTTGATGGCCTGAATGGCGCCGATTACCATGTCATCGTTGTGGGCGTAAACCATGCAGATGTTTTTGCCGTTGTTCTCGGCTTTGATGAAGCTCTCCATAACCTCTTTCCCTTTACTGCGGGTGAAGTCGCCGGACTGAGAGCGGATAATTTTGATGTTTGACGCTTTAGAGATGGCATCAGCAAAGCCTTTCTTACGGTCAATGGCCACGCTGGCCCCGACGGTGCCCTGCAGCTCAACCACGTTACAGGGTTTGCCATCCACCTGTTTCACCAGCCACTCACCGATCAATTTACCTTCCAGTACGTTGTCGGCGGTGACGGTCGTCATATAGAGAGATTTGTCTTTTACATCGATGGAACGATCGAGCAGGAAGACCGGAATTTCGGCATCTTTGGCTTCTTTCAGAACCGGCTCCCAGCCTGTTGCCACGACCGGTGCAATGAAGATGGCGTCAACGCCCTGGGCGATGAAAGAGCGCACCGCTTTGATCTGGTTTTCCTGTTTCTGCTGACCGTCGGCGATTTTCAGCGTGATACCGCGCTTTTCGGCCTCGCTTTTCGCGACGTTGGTTTCAGCCGCTCGCCAGCCTGATTCTGAGCCGACTTGTGCGAATCCTACGGTTAATGGGGCGGCCATTGCCATAGACGACATGGCTGCTGAAACTGCTGTGACAAGAAGTAAGCGCTTCCACATAAGAACGTCCTCGTAGGGTAGTTTATTGTTGGGTAAAAGGTGTTCTGCGGACAAACTATAGACAATGCGAGATGTAACGGAGTGTGTTACATCACACTTCAGAGAAGTGAATAAAACGTTAATCACAAGTTTGTAATCGCTTTCATTGAGCCATTAAAAATGCGGCTGAGTTTATGGATTATCTTGTCATGAGAATGGGCTGATAGTGGCGTGCGGGAGAAGGAAATGGCGAAAACAGGCGAAGACATTCAGCGTCAGTTGGCTATAATACTCGCCACTTGATTACCAATCATTTTAAAGGACACAGACATGAGCTTACTCAACGTCCCAGCGGGTAAAGAACTGCCGGAAGACATCTACGTAGTTATCGAAATCCCGGCGAACGCTGATCCTATCAAATACGAAGTGGACAAAGAGAGCGGCGCGCTGTTCGTCGACCGTTTCATGTCTACCGCGATGTTCTATCCGTGCAACTACGGTTACATCAACCACACCCTGTCTCTGGACGGTGACCCGGTTGACGTGCTGGTCCCAACGCCATATCCGCTGGAGCCAGGCTCCGTTATTCGCTGCCGTCCAGTTGGCGTGCTGAAAATGACCGACGAATCCGGTGAAGATGCGAAACTGGTTGCGGTACCGCACACCAAACTGAGCAAAGAGTACGATCACATCAAAGATGTGAACGACCTGCCAGAGCTGCTGAAAGCGCAGATCACTCACTTCTTCGAGCACTACAAAGATCTCGAGAAAGGCAAATGGGTGAAAGTTGACGGCTGGGACAATGCAGAAGCGGCGAAAGCTGAAATCATTGCCTCCTTCGAACGCGCTAAGAAGTAATTCTTTCTGCGTTAAGAGCCCCGATTCGTCGGGGCTTTTTTTTGTCTGTATGGCCAGTTGCCGGGTGGCGGCTACGCCTTACCCGGCCTACAAAACCTTCCGTTGATGTCAAAAAAACAACGCCACCCGAAGGTGGCGTTGTTTATCTCAGTACTGGTCTCTGTCTAACCAGTTACCGCTTTCAATCAGCGTCAGACCCTCGACCGAACGTTGGTACACGTACATCCATGCACTGCCGTAAGGTGTCTGGATCAACTGGCGAGCGTACTCCCCGCCTTTGGTGCGCAAGGCATCAAGTTCGGCCAGGGTGGCATTATCAATACGATACACCTCACCCTGTACTGCGCCGTTCCCCGGAACCGCGCCTGGGTAGTGACCCAGGCTGTACAGCTGGTAGTTCTCGATGCTGTAATCCCCGAGCAACTGGGCGTTGGTCATCCAGTGGCTGTTGCCTTGCTTGGTTCGTAAACTGCCGTAAACAAATATTCGCATTGCTAAAACTCAAACTGATAGAGCAAATCGAGAGCCTGGTCTACGCCAGACACCGCTTCCAGATATAGCTTAGGCATCAGGCGATAGCGTAACGTGAGTGTCGCCAGCGAGTCAAAGATCCCCACGCCATATTTCACCTGCAGACCCGGCAGTACATAGCCGCTGACCACCACCTGAGAAGAGTCACCGACCCCCTGGGTGTCCAGCGCCAGATTGCTTACGCCAAACGTCTCCCCGATTTTACCCACAACCTGACCACTTTGTGCAACCCCCAGGCCGACTAACATTGAGGTCATCGCCGCACTGTCGCTCTGATTGCTGTCCAGACCTTGCCCGCGCAGCAGGTATGAGAGCGCTTCCTGCTGGGACATTGCCGGATCGGAGAATATTTCCGCTTTCGGTTCGTCAGCGGTACCGGTCACGCGTACCCCGGCGATCACGTCATTCTCGGTGGCTTCAGGGTTACGGATCGCTTCGATGTTCAGCAGCGGCTGATCCGGCGGACCGGAGAACAACAGCTCGCCTTTACGCACAATCAGATCCTGGCCGTAGGCGTGGAAGCGCCCTTCCGGAATGGTGATCTGTCCGTTCAGGCCCAGCCCCTGTTTATCCTGTGCGACCTTCAGATCGCCGGTCAGCCTCGCCTTCAGGCCAAAGGCGTCCAGCCGCACGTTGTTGCCCACGTGCACGATCAGGTTGCTGTTGATCGGGATAGAGGCCCGCTTTGTCTCTTCCGGCTGCAGATTTTTGTCGAGCATCACCTCATCGCTGGAGACGCCCACCGCGCTCTCCGGCAGGTCATGGACCACAATACGTGCCCAGGGCACATCCACCCGACCGTCGAGCGTAAACAGCTGCGGCGTGGCCTCAAAGACCACGTCCGGCGAGACGTCCAGGCGCACCATCGGCGGCACCGTGATGCGCACCTTGCTGCCCTTGGCCGCCACCCGCGCACGCCAGTTATCGATCTGGCTCCAGTCGGCATCCCCGCTGAGGTTGATCTGCCCCTGCTGGGTACGCACGGTTCCGGTCAGGGTCGAGCTCATGCCGTTGAAGTTCATCGCCAGCTGGCTCGGCTGCATATCGAACGGCATAAAGTTGCCGTCGATATCCACCCCGTTGAGCTGCATCTGACCAAACAGCTGCGGGCTTTGCGCGTTGCCGGCCAGCCGCAGGTTAGCATTCAGCATCCCCGCCGCCTTCTCGCCCCGGGAGAAAATGGCGTTCGCCATCGCCAGGTTGAGATTGCGGATATTGACGTTGCCGCCTAGGTTGCGCTGCCCCTGCGGATCGGTCACCTGGATCTGGCCGTCAAACTGTCCGTTATTCGCGAGGCGGATCAGCCAGCCCAGCTCGGCGCGGTTGTTGTGCAGATCGGCGGTGAGGTTCAGGGTGGTGAAGGCCAGCGGCAGCGGCGCGTCGTTCACCACCTGCGTGACCTTCACGTTACGCCCGGAGAGCGTGACGTTGCCCTGCGGCAGCCCCGGTTTGGTGGCATCCCAGGCGACATCCGCTTTGCCGCTGAACACGCCGCTGGCCTGGGTGGTATCCGGCATAAACGGCTTGAGCATCGCCAGGTCGAAACGGTTGAGGTTCACCACCGCCCGGCCTTCGGCTCCCGCATCCACGGTCTGCGGCACGCACAGCTCGGCATTCGGGTTGGTCCAGCAGTGCGGCCCGATGCTGATCTTCTGCTCCGCGTTGCGGTAATCCAGCGCAATGGAGCGGGTTAACGACCACGGCCCCACCGGGGTGGCGAAGCGGGTGTTATCCAGAGTGCCCTTCCAGCGCATCGCTTCGCGGTCAAAACTGCCCGCCAGGTGCAGCTGGCCGGAGACCGGCTCGCCCTGGACGCGCAGCTGGAGATCGTGCTGCTTCTCGCTACCTTTGGCCTCCAGCGTCACCTGACTAAGGTTCACGCCCGGCTGGGAAATACGATCCACGCGCAGGTTGAGGTGCCCGGCGATCTGATCGGTGGATTTGACGTCGCCATCGACCCGCACGCGGGCGATGGAGAGCTCCTGCCAGCGCAGGCCGTTGGCGGTGATATCGGCCAGCAGCTGCGGGGCCTCGACCGTGCCGCGCACTTTCACCAGCCCTTTCGCCGTTCCGCCCAGCCCCGGCAGGGCGTTATCAAGATTCGGCGCGTCGATGGTGGCATCCAGATCGAGATCTTTCACCCCCAGCTCACCCTTGATATCGGCAGTATTGCGGCCCAGCGCCACGTGCAGGCCCGGGATGATCCACTGCAGGTAGCTGTTCCCCTTCAGTGAACCTTTTACGTCCACCTTGTTCTGCTTCACGTTGCCGGTGATTTTCAACTCCGGGATGTCCATCTGCCAGCTGCCGCCGTACAGACTGCCGCGGGTTTTGATCAGCCCGTCGAGCTTCGATGGCCAGTCCGGCACCTCTTTGGCGGTGTTGATCCCGGTGAGCTTCAGCTCTCCGCGCCAGCTGATCGCCTTCTGCCAGTCGAGCAGCGCCGTCAGCTCGGTTTTGCCCTCCAGCGCGGCGACCGTCAGCTTATCGAGATTGATCTGCTGCTCGTTGCCCTTCGCATCCAGCGTAATGCCCGCAGGCGGCAGCCCCTCCCCTTTCACGTCGGTGCGGAACGACAGGGTGTAGTCGGTCATTTTGCCGGTGAGCTTCAGCTTCACATCATCGGCCTGGTACTGTTTCTCGCCGGTAAATGGCCAGTAGAGCTGTTCGCTGACCACTTCCAGGTTGAGCGGCAGTCCCGCTTCGGCAAGCCGGGTCTGGCCGCGCAGCACCAGATCCACCGGGCCAGAGAGGTTCACGCCAAACTCCAGCTGCTCGCGCAGGGCGCCGCCGACCTTCAGCTTCACCTTCTCACCCTTGATCGGGTCGATGTTCAGGCTGCTGTTGAGGGTAATATCCACCGGCCAGTTATCCCGCAGCAGCGCATTACCGGTGGCGTTGACGCTCCCCTGGTTGGTGTCGATATCCAGCGCGTCGAGCTTCATGTTGCCGTCGATACTGCTCACCTTCAGCAGCATGTTGAAGACCGTCAGATCGGTATCGCCGGTCAGGCGCAGCTGTTCGCCCTTAAACTCTTCGATATTGAGGTTCAGCGGCAGATGCACGTCGGTCATCTCCGGCAGGACCGGTTTAGAGAAGAGATCTTTCAGCGTTTCCCCCAGCGGCTTCTCTTCCGGCTGCGGGTTCTGAATTTTTGGCTCGACGATCTCTTCCTGCGCCACGTCCGCCACTTTTGGCAGGGCAATCAGCAGCCCTTGCAGGGATGTGGGAGTCAGGGTCAGGTTTTTCTCCTGCCAGCGCAGGCCGGAGGAGAAGTCCATTACCGACACGGTGGTGTCGTCGATTTTGACGTTGACGTTATTCAGCGCCACCCGGCTGAGCGTAATCGGGTATGGCGTGGAGAGATCCAGCGGGCCGCTCTCCTCTTCGGCAGGCGGGGCCGATTCCGGCATTTTTTTCGAATCTATCGTCACGAAGACATCTTTTAACGACAGATCGTTGATGCACAGGCTGCTGTCGCGCAGACAGCTGAGCTTCACTGCCAGGTGCAGATCCCCGGCGTTAACCGCCACGCCCGGCTGGTCGTAGCGGACGTTTTTCAGATGCAGGTCGCGCCAGCCGCCGGTGACCTGGCCAATCTCCAGCCCCGGCACCCAGCGGTTCGCCGCCTTAAACAGCAGATGCAGCCCGCTGGTGGTGCCCACCAGAAAGGCCACCGCCGACAGCAGCAGCAGGATAAACACCACAACGCCGAGGCTGATTTTCTTCCATAAACTCATAATTCAGGCCCCAGACCGATGTAAAACTGTAAACCGTGTTCGTCTTTATCACCCACCGGCACGGCGAAATCGAGCTTGATAGGCCCGACCGGTGACTCCCAGCGCACCCCGACGCCCGCGCCGGTTTTAAAGTCGCTGCGGCGGATATCGCTCACCGCTTCTCCGCTGTCGATAAAGGTCGCTCCCCACCATTTTCCGGTGACGTTGTACTGATACTCCAGCGAGCCGGTAGCCAGCTTCGAGGCCCCGATCAGCTTGCCGTCGTCATCTTTTGGCGCGATGGATTTGTATTTGTAGCCACGAATGCTGCGATCGCCCCCGGCGAAGAAGCGCAGATCCGGCGGCACTTTTTCGAAGTCGCCGGTTTCAATCCAGCCCAGATTGCCGCGCATCACGAAGCGATGCCGGTCATAAAGCGTGCGGATCCAGGCGTTTTGCGCCTGCACGACCACGAAATCAACGTCCGAGCCCCAGGCGGTATTGGAGTAGTCCACCGAGTAGCGCTGGGAATCGCCCCAGGTCGGCATCAGCCCGCCGCGGGAGCGGGTCCGGCTGATCATCACCCCCGGATAGAGCAGCATGGTGGTGTTGGTGACGTTAGCCTGGGTAAAGTGGTCAAGGCTCCAGCGCAGGTTAATGGCGCGCTGCCAGCCGCTGGAGAGGTCCCAGTAGCGCGATACGGCGAGGGTCGTGGAGTCCGCTTCGGTATCGTTCAGATCGGTGCGCTTAAAGCCGCCCTGCACCAGGTAGTACTGCTCAAGCGGGTTTTTCAGCAGCGGCATTTTATAGCTGAAATCGAGCTGCTGTTCAGGCGCGGAGATACTGGCGTTGGTGGTCAGGCTGTGGCCGTACGAGTTCATCCACGGCTTTTTCCACGTCGCTTTCACCCGCGGGCCGACGTCGGTGGAGTAGCCGACCCCGGTCTCAATGGTGTTCTCGGTGCGTGGCGACACCACGCCGTGCAGCGGCAGGACTTTGGTCTTGCGCGCTTTATCAAATTCCGGGGCCACCACCACCGAGTTAAACCAGCCGGTGGCCGACAGGCGACGGTTGAGCTCGGCCAGATCTTTCGACTGGTAATAGTCGCCCTCTTTAAACGGGATCAGGTTCTGCAGGTACTCGTCGCGGATTTGCGAGCCTTCGAAGGTGACGTCACCAAAGCGGTAGCGCTCTCCGCTGTCGTAATCGATGTCCCAGAACGCCTGATGTCGGTCGAGGGAAATGCCGAGCTGGCTTTTATTGAACTGGCTGTCGAAGTAGCCTTTGCGCAGCGCTACTTTGGTCAGATCTTTTTTGAAGCCGTCATAGTCGCTGTGATTGAGCACGGTGCCGTTCTTCGGCCGCGTATTCAGCAGATCGAGGTAGTCATGGTCGGTACGCGCGCCGCCGCGCAGCACCACGTCCGTACCGCCGATCAGCACCGGCTCGCCCGGCTTGACGCGGGCAATCAACACCTGCCGCCCTTTGGCCGGAGGTGGACGCAACTCAAAGTCGATGGTGGGTTCGTAATAGCCGAGCGCTTTTAAGCCGCCGCGGATGGCGTCATCCACACGGGCACGGAAGCGACGGTCTGGCGTCACTTCGTCGCTCTGGATCGTGGAGAGCTGTGCGCGTACGTTTTTTTGCAGCGCGCCAGATAACCCCTCGACCTGCAAACGAACATTCGCCGCATCGGCGACTCCGCTTGTCAGCAAGAAACTGACTAAACATAACTGGCGGATTTTTGGCACGTTTTCTCCTGAATATCCTTGTTTCCACCCCTGGAGGCAGATGAAGTGCCGCTCCGCAGCAGATCACGGCATAAAGCCCAAAACCCAATTCACGGGTTGAAAAAGGGTTAAACACCCTAATATTTCTTATGATTAAATCTAGACTCATTCACCGCATTTATTGTGTTCAATTAAACGCGTCGTGACAACCTTAACCCAAACATCACCTGTCCGGAGGTCACACCGTGAGTTTATTCGATAAAAAGCACCTGGTTGCTCAGGCGGACGCATTACCGGGACGTAACACCCCTATGCCCGTCGCCACCCTGCACGCCGTGAACGGTCACTCGATGACCAACGTTCCCGACGGGATGGAGATCGCCCTGTTCGCCATGGGCTGCTTCTGGGGCGTGGAGCGCCTGTTCTGGCCGTTGCCGGGCGTCTACAGCACCGCGGCGGGCTACACCGGCGGTTATACCCCTAACCCCACCTACCGCGAAGTCTGCTCCGGCCAGACCGGTCATGCCGAGGCGGTACGGGTAGTCTATGACCCGAGCGTCATCAGCTACGAACAGCTGCTGCAGGTGTTCTGGGAAAATCACGATCCGGCGCAGGGTATGCGCCAGGGCAATGACCACGGCACCCAGTATCGCTCGGGGATCTATCCGCTCACCCCGGAACAGGACGCGGCGGCCCGGGACAGCCTGGCGCGCTTCCAGCAGGCGATGCACGAGGCTCACGACGATCGTCAGGTCACCACCGAGATCGCCACCGCCCTGCCGTTCTACTACGCGGAAGATGATCACCAGCAGTACCTGCACAAAAATCCGTACGGCTACTGCGGTATCGGCGGCATCGGCGTCTGCCTGCCGCCTCAGCTGGCATAACAGTAAACCGGTTCTGCCTGTTTGTGGGCAGAACCGGCTCAAAAAGTGATCTCTGGCGGCTTTACAGACATTTACGCTATACTAGCCGCTGAAATAACCGGCCTACCGCTTCGGACCGGTGTTCATAAACGCTACAACCCTGTATGACCAACTTCCCTCCGAGGATCTGGCGAGAAGCCGGATAAGATATGTTAAACAGTATTTTAGTAATACTTTGTCTGATAGCCGTCAGTGCATTTTTCTCAATTTCAGAAATTTCGCTGGCCGCATCCCGTAAAATCAAACTTAAACTTCTCGCCGATGATGGCGATATCAACGCTCAACGTGTGCTGAAAATGCAGGAAAACCCGGGGATGTTCTTCACCGTGGTGCAGATTGGCCTTAATGCGGTTGCCATCCTGGGCGGTATTGTCGGCGATGCCGCGTTCTCTCCGGTGTTTCACAGCGTGTTCTCTAACTACTTCTCCCCTGAACTCTCCGAGCAGTTGAGCTTTATCCTCTCCTTCTCGCTGGTGACCGGTCTGTTCATTCTGTTTGCCGATTTGACCCCGAAACGCATCGGTATGATTGCGCCCGAAGCCGTGGCTTTGCGCATCATCAACCCGATGCGCTTCTGCCTGTTCGTGTTCCGCCCGCTGGTGTGGTTCTTTAACGGCCTGGCGAATACCATTTTCCGCATTTTCAAGCTGCCGATGGTGCGTAAAGACGACATCACCTCTGATGATGTTTATGCCGTGTTTGAAGCCGGGGCGCTGGCGGGTGTTCTGCGCAAGCAGGAGCATGAGCTGATCGAGAACGTGTTTGAGCTGGAATCCCGTACCGTGCCGTCGTCGATGACCGGCCGCGAGAACGTCATCTGGTTCGATCTGCATGAAGACGAGCAGAGCCTGAAGAACAAGGTGGCGGAACATCCGCACTCCAAGTTCCTGGTCTGTAATGAAGATATCGACCACATCATCGGCTATGTGGACTCCAAAGACCTGCTGAACCGCGTGCTGGCGAACCAGAGCCTGGCCCTGAACAGCGGCGTGCAGATCCGCAATACGCTGATTGTGCCGGATACCCTGACGCTCTCCGAAGCGCTGGAAAGTTTCAAAACCGCCGGAGAAGACTTCGCGGTGATCATGAACGAATACGCGCTGGTGGTGGGGATCATCACCCTCAACGACGTCATGACTACCCTGATGGGCGATCTGGTGGGCCAGGGGCTGGAAGAGCAGATTGTGGCGCGCGATGAGAACTCATGGCTGGTGGACGGCGGTACGCCGATTGATGACGTGATGCGCGTGCTGGATATCGACGAGTTCCCGCAGTCCGGCAACTACGAGACCATTGGCGGCTTCATGATGTTTATGCTGCGTAAGATCCCGAAACGTACCGACTCGGTGAAGTTCTCGGGCTACAAGTTCGAAGTGGTGGATATCGACAACTACCGCATCGACCAGCTGCTGGTGACGCGTATCGACAACAAGCCGACCGTGCTGGTGCCGAAACTGCCGGACGCCGAAGAGAAGGTGTCGGCGTAAGCCACAAACATCAACGGCTCCCTCGGGAGCCGTTTTTTTTACTGCATAGCACGTTGGTTAAGCCATCTCAGTTTGCAGACGCATAACCTGACGGTTGACTTCGGACATCACAGAAAAGTGCTGTTTATCCTTCACTTTTGGGACAAGGATTTTGCCCTTATCAAATTCAAAAGCGCCAACATCCTTGATATACAACCGTCCACGGAACAGGATTTTTACGTATTTCGCCACCTGAAGCGGATTGTAGCGTTGGAAAATTTTCATTCTATTATCTCCTGCGAATCATACGCTCTTGCGGCGCCACAATCGGGCCGACTTTCTGGAGCGCAAATTTATTGCCCAATGACTATAGTCCAGAAAAACTGCGATACCCAGTCTGCATAAGTATATTTACCTTTTGATGACAAATAATCAGAGTATTCTTTGCAATCGTAACTTTCGGGCAGTATAAGCCTTCGTTTTTGTGCAGATATGTGCGTTCCCCCTCACTCTGGCACCGGGATTGCGGGTAAAGCGCCGCGATCGCACTTATGATTAAAACGTATGACCAAGTGGTCGGATCACCTGCCAAAAAAATAAGGAAACACCATGACTCTACGTAACATCCTGGCAACGGCCTGCCTGTTGCTGCCAATGATGGCATCTGCACATAATTTCGAGAAGGGACAACGTGTGCCGCCGGTGGGCATTGCCGACCGGGGAGAATTGATCCTCGACAATAATGAGTTTAGCTACAAAAAATGGAATAGCGCGCAGCTCCCAGGCAAAGTGCGAGTTGTGCTGCATATTGCCGGCCGCTCGTCGGCAAAAGAGAAAAACGCAACCTTAATTGAAGCGATCAAGTCGGCACATTTACCAAAAGATGGCTACCAGACCACTACCATCGTTAACACCGACGATGCGATCCCGGGCTCCGGCATGTTCGTGCGCAGCAGCCTTGAGAGCAATAAAAAGCTCTATCCCTGGTCGCAGATTGTCGTCGACAGTAATGGCACAGCGCGCGGCGCGTGGCAGTTGAAAGAGGAGAGTTCAGCGGTAGCGGTGCTGGATAAAGAGGGCCGCATTCAGTGGGCGAAAGACGGGGCGCTGACCCAGGAAGAGGTGCAGCAGGTGATTGCCCTGCTGCATAAGCTGCTCGGTCAGTAAAGCGAGACCCGGAAGCCCGGATTCAGGAAGGATTCACGCGGGGTATAGTCGAGCGGCTTGCCCTGCCAGTCGTGAACATGCGCGCCCGCGGCGGCGGCAACGGCATGACCTGCCGCCGTATCCCAGACGTTGGTTGGCCCGAAACGGGGATAGAGCTGCGCCTGCCCTTCTGCCACCAGGCAGAACTTCAGCGAGGAGCCGATCGACGTCGTCTGATGCTCACCCAGCTGATGCAGATACTCCTGCAGTTCATTATCCGCATGTGAACGGCTGATCACCACCAGCGGTGGCCGGGCGTCACGCACCTGAATCTGCTTGCGCACGCCGCACTCCTCTTTCCAGGCTTTGCCGTCGGCGGCGCTGTACATCACCTTCAGCACCGGGGCATAGACCACGCCCAGCACCGCCTTGCCTTTCTCAATAAGGGCAATATTCACAGTGAATTCACCATTCCGCTTGATGAACTCCTTGGTGCCATCCAGCGGATCGACCAGCCAGTAGCGCTGCCAGTGCTGGCGCTGCTCCCAGGGCTGAGGATCTTCTTCTGACAGCACCGGAATATCGGGCGTCAGCGCCTGCAGTCCCTTCAGGATCACCCCGTGCGCCGCGAGATCGGCGGCGGTCACCGGTGAGTCATCGATTTTTTGGATCACGTCCATCGGGACCTTGCCATCATAGACCTGCATGATGGCATCGCCCGCATCCCGTGCGAGCTGACAAATTTTATCTAACATTCTCCACCTCTTTGTTAACACAGTGGGTTTAACTCTTTGTTTTATTTATATCGCATTGTGAATAAATCCGCTATCTGTGAAGCAATTCCGGTTTCAGGGCGCTTTTTTCTGGCAGGATTCACAATTCTGTAAGCAAAAAAATAGTGATACATATTCTTTTGTGGCCTGTATCAAAAAAAGGACTCCTCTGATGATTAAGTTTAGCGCAACGCTCCTGGCGACGCTGATTGCAGCGAGCGTGCAGGCGGCGACGGTCGATCTCCGCATTCTGGAAACCACCGATCTGCACAGCAACATGATGGACTTCGACTACTACAAAGATGCGCCGACGGAAAAGTTTGGCCTGGTGCGCACCGCCAGCCTGATTAATGCCGCGCGTAGCGAAGTGAAAAACAGCGTGCTGGTGGATAACGGAGACTTAATTCAGGGTAGTCCGCTTGGGGATTACATGGCGGCGAAAGGTCTGAAAAAGGGCGATATCCATCCGGTGTACAAGGCGCTGAACACCCTGGACTACGCGGTGGGCAACCTCGGCAATCACGAGTTTAACTACGGGCTGGACTATCTGCACATGGCGCTCTCAGGGGCCAAATTCCCGTACGTTAACGCCAATATCATCGACGTTAAGACCAACAAGCCGCTGTTTACCCCCTATCTGATCAAAGAGACCACCGTGACCGATCAGGACGGGAAACCGCAGACCCTGAAGATTGGCTATATCGGCTTTGTGCCGCCGCAGATCATGACCTGGGATAAGGCCAACCTGAGCGGCAAAGTGACGGTCAACGACATTACCGAAACCGCCCGCAAGTATGTGCCAGAGATGCGCGAGAAAGGTGCCGATCTGGTGGTCGTCGTAGCCCACTCCGGCTTGTCTGCCGATCCGTATCAGGCGATGGCGGAAAACTCGGTTTACTACCTCAGCGAAGTGAAAGGCGTCGACGTCATTCTCTTCGGCCACGCCCACGCGGTGTTCCCGGGCAAAGATTTCTCCAGCATCAAAGGGGCGGATATTGCCAAAGGGACGCTGAACGGCGTGCCCGCAGTGATGCCGGGTATGTGGGGCGATCACCTCGGGGTGGTCGATCTGGTGCTGAATAATGACGGCGGCAAATGGCAGGTGACCCAGTCGAAGGCAGAAGCGCGGCCGATTTACGATCTGGCGACCAAAAAAGCGCTGGTGGGCGAGGATAAAAAGATTGTCGAGGTGCTGAAGCACGACCACGACGCCACCCGCGAGTTTGTCAGCAAACCGATCGGCAAGTCCTCCGACAACATGTACAGCTACCTGTCGCTGGTGCAGGACGATCCTACCGTGCAGGTGGTGAACATGGCGCAGAAGGCCTACGTGGAGCGCTATATTCAGGGGGATCCGGACCTGGCGAAACTGCCGGTACTCTCCGCTGCTGCGCCCTTTAAGGTGGGTGGGCGCAAGAACGATCCGGCCAGCTACGTTGAAGTGGAGAAAGGCCAGCTGACCTTCCGCAACGCCGCCGACCTCTACCTCTATCCCAACACCCTGGTGGTGGTCAAAGCCACCGGCCAGGAGGTGAAGGAGTGGCTGGAGTGCTCGGCGGGCCAGTTCAACCAGATCGATGTGAACAGCACTCAACCGCAGGCGCTGATTAACTGGGACGGGTTCCGCACCTATAACTTCGACGTGATCGACGGCGTGGAGTACCAGATTGATGTCTCAGGGCCAGCGAAATATGACGGCGAGTGCCAGGTAGTGAATGCCGAGGCGGAGCGCATCAAGAACCTGACCTTCAACGGCAAGCCGATCGATCCAAAAGCGACCTTCCTGGTGGCAACCAATAACTACCGCGCCTACGGCGGTAAGTTTGCCGGGACCGGCGACAGCCATATCGCCTTCGCCTCACCGGATGAGAACCGTTCGGTGCTGGCGGCGTGGATCGGTGAGCAGTCGAAAAAGTCCGGCGAAATCCACCCGGCAGCGGACAACAACTGGCGTCTGGCACCGATCCACAGCAACGTGAAGCTGGATATTCGCTTTGAGACCGCGCCATCCGAAAAAGCGGCGGCGTTTATCAAAGAGAAGGCGCAGTATCCGATGCAGCAGGTCGCAACCGATGAGATCGGGTTTGCGATTTATCAGGTGGATTTAAGCAAATAGCAGCAAATGCGGTTTTCCAGGCCGGGTAAGGCGTAGCCGCCACCCGGCAACTAAGCCGCACGCTCATCCCGGTTACTCATCACCTGCGGTAAATTGAGCTCGATCCAGTCGGCCAGCGCCGCCACCTTTTCGCTCACCTCTTCCCCCAGCGGCGTCAGGCTGTACTCCACATGCGGGGGCACCACCGGATACGACACCCGATTGATAAAACCATCCTGCTCCAGCGCCTGTAGCGACTGGGCCAGCATCTTTTCGCTTACCCCGCCCATCTTGCGCCGGAGATCGCTAAAGCGGTGCGTCCCCTGACGCAGCGCCACCAGGATCAGCACGCCCCAGCGGCTGGTCACATGCTTGAGCACATCCCGGGAAGGGCACTGCTCGGCAAAGAGATTGCCGTCGCGCAGCTGCTCACTGAGGGTGAGATGGGTCATTTGATACTTACCTTTTTGTACGTACTTACTAAAAGTTAGTTTGAGTGATAGTGTGCCACAACATTCACCCGAGACGAAGGATATTCATCATGATCGCGATTACCGGCGCTACCGGCCAGCTTGGCCAACTCGTTATTGAACAGCTGCTGAAAACCGTTCCCGCCAGCCAGCTGGTCGCCATTGTGCGTAACCCGGCGAAGGCCGACGCGCTGAGCCAGCAGGGCGTGACCGTCCGCCAGGCCGATTACACCGACCAGGCGGCCTTCACCGCCGCGCTCGCGGGCGTGGATAAACTGCTGCTGATCTCCTCCAGCGAAGTGGGCCAGCGCGCACCACAGCATCAGAACGTGATTAACGCGGCGAAGGCAGCGGGGGTGAAATTTATCGCCTACACCAGCCTGCTGCATGCCGACACCTCCCCGCTGGGCCTGCACGTGGAGCACGTCGCTACCGAAAAAGCGCTGGCAGAATCCGGCATTGCTTACGCGCTGCTGCGTAACGGCTGGTATACCGAAAACTACCTCGCCAGCGCCCCACCGGCTCTGGAGCATGGAGTGTTCATCGGTGCGGCGGCTGAGGGCAAAATCGCCTCTGCGACCCGCGCTGACTATGCTGCTGCCGCGGCCCGCGTCATCAGCGAAGAGGGACATGCCGGAAAAGTCTATGAGCTGGCGGGCGATCAGGCCTGGACGTTAAGCGATCTCGCTGCCGAACTGAGCCGCCAGAGCGGCAAAAAGGTGGTGTATCAGAACCTGAGCGAAGCCGATTTTGCCGCCGCGCTGAAGAGCGTGGGCTTACCGGCGGGCCTGGCCGATATGCTGGCCGACTCCGACGTCGGGGCCTCGAAGGGCGGCCTGTTTGATGACAGCCGCACCCTGAGCGCGCTGCTGGGTCGCCCGACCACCAGCCTGGCCGAGAGCGTGAAAGGGATCCTGTAATTGTTAAAAGCGGGTTAATTATGGTGGCATCCCCGCGGGTCATCTCTGATAATGAAATCTGACCCGCGAGGAGGCTCACCGTGCAAGGCGTACCCGAACAGTTCTTCGATGAGAGAGACAGCGCCCGCTTTCGCCATCTGGCGCAGCTGCCGGGCGTGGAGCTGTATCACGCCCATATCTCCCGCTACGCCTTTGAGCCCCATACGCACGAAGCCTTCGGGATCGGTGCCATTGAAGCCGGTGCCGAGCGCTTTCGCTATCGCGGGACACAGTACGTCGCCCCCGTCCATTCCGTTGTGACGATGAATCCCGACGAGCTGCACACCGGCGAGGCGGAAACTGCCGACGGCTGGCGCTACCGGATGATCTACCTCGAGCCGGATCTGCTGGAAGAGGTGACGGGTATCCGTCACTGGTGGTTCAGCGATGTGACCCGCCAGGATCCGCGACGTTCCCGGCAGATCTGTCAGCTGATCTACGGCCTGTGGCACACCGACGATCCGCTGGCGCAAAAAGGTCTGCTGCTGGATCTGATTGATACCTTCCAGCCGCTGGCGCGCCATGCCCCGGTTGTGCGCGAAGGGGCACATCGCTTCGAGCGGGTGCGCGACTATCTGCATGACAACTATATGCACTCCCTGACCCTCGATGAGCTGGCGCAGGTGGTGTCCCTCAGTCCATACCATTTTCAGCGCCAGTTTAAGGCCCATTTTCACGTCACGCCCCACCAGATGCTGATGGCGATCCGCCTGTGGCGCGCCAAAGCCTTTCTTACGCAGGGGCTTCCGGCGGCAGAGGTGGCCGCTGCGACGGGCCTGACCGATCAGTCACACCTGACCCGGGCGTTTACCCGTCGGTACGGCATCACCCCCGTGCGCTACCAGAAACAGGTCGCGAAGCGCTAATGCGCAATCTCGTACAATACGCCCCCCTTTTGCCTTTCTACACTGCCTGCAGGTTCAGCGAAAATGGATACAAAAATGGTTAGCGGCGTGTTGTACGCCCTGCTTGCAGGGTTGATGTGGGGGCTGATTTTTGTCGGCCCGTTGATCGTGCCGGAGTACCCGGCGGCCCTGCAGTCGATGGGGCGCTATCTGGCGCTGGGGCTTATCGCGCTGCCGATCGCCTGGCTTGGCCGGGCGCGGTTGCGCCAGCTTACCGGCCGCGACTGGCTGACCGCCCTGGCGCTGACCATGATGGGCAACCTCATCTACTACGTTTGCCTCGCCAGCGCCATTCAGCGTACCGGGGCACCCGTCTCAACGATGATCATCGGCACGCTGCCGGTGGTAATCCCCGTATTCGCCAATCTGCTCTACAGCCAGCGTGACGGCAAGCTGGCGTGGTCAAAGATGGTGCCCGGCCTGGTAGCCATTGCGCTGGGGCTAGCCTGCGTCAACGTTGCCGAGCTGCGCCACGGCGTGGCCGGAGGCAGCGGCTGGCGCTACGTCTCGGGGATCCTGCTGGCGTCGGTGTCGGTGGTGTGTTGGGCGTGGTACGCCCTGCGTAATGCCCGCTGGCTGCGGGAAAATCCGGACAAACATCCGATGATGTGGGCCACCGCCCAGGCACTGGTGACGCTGCCGGTGTCGCTGCTGGGCTATGTTGCTGCCTGCGCCTGGCTGAACGTGCAGCAGCCGGACTTTGCCCTGCCGCTGGGGCCGCGGCCCTGGGTCTTCCTCGGGCTGATGGTGGCCATTGCTATCTGCTGCTCCTGGGTGGGAGCCCTGTGCTGGAACGTCGCCAGCCAGAAATTGCCGACGGTGATCTTAGGCCCGTTAATCGTTTTCGAAACCCTGGCCGGGTTGCTGTATACCTTCCTGATGCGCCAGAGCCTGCCGCCACTGTTAACCGGCACGGGGATTGCGTTACTGGTGGTGGGCGTGGTGATTGCGGTGAGTGCGAAGCCGGAAAAACCATTGGTTGTGCCGGCTTCGGAGCTGTAGATATTGCCCGGCGGCGCTACGCTTGCCGGGCCTACGGGTATGTAGGCCGATGTGATGGACACCTCCCACCTTACGGCATCAGAGTGCCAGACTGAGGTGTTAACTTCAGTTCCCAGGGGGAGGTGTCCACATGAATATTAAACGTATTGGCC